>JBBINF010000107.1:0-1331 GCA_037444045.1 Sulfolobales archaeon
TCACCATGAACCTAGGAGGTGTCGAGAACCAGTACCTGTTCACCTTCCTAAACCCGCTAAAGGACTCTCCCACATGGTACATAGGGTACGCCCTAATGGTCATTGGCGAATGGATGGAAATGGCGTCAGTGATAGGTACGTCGTTTATCGGCAGGATTAAGGGAAAACTGGTGCCTGTGTCTATAGGTTTCGTAGTAATGGACATGATAATGATGGCCCTAGCCAACATTTCAGTGTTCATAGACACTATGTGGTCACTGTTCTCTCCGATAGGAGGGCTTGGAATAAACATATTTGGAGTGCCAAACGCTGAAGTATGGAAGGGGCTTTTCTGGTTTGCTGACCACCCGCTGGTCTACTTCGCGCCCTACGCTTTAACTGGAGCCTCCTTAGCGATAATCCCGCTCTACGCCAAAAGGCCCCTCTACAGCTATAGGTTTGCGAGGTGGCTCATACCAACGCTATTTGTACTTGGGAGTAGCGTCTACGTGCACCACTTAGGGGACGACCCGTGGCCACTAATACTGAGGGACATATTCGCGCAGACCTCCACCGCGTTAATAGCTATACCATTTGCGGCACTGTGGCTACTGTTCTTCATAACCCTAGGAGACCCGAGGAAACTGAAGTGGGACGTGGCCCTGGCCTTCATATACGCAGCTGCGGTCTGGAACATAATAGGCGGGATCCAGGCTGAGCCCACAAACCCCGTACAATCCGTAGACCCAACGATCCACAACACCGGCTGGATATTCAGCCACTTCCACATAATGTTGGCGTTATACTCAGTAGGTGGATTCTTCGGAGTGCTCTACGCCCTAGGCCCGTACTTGTGGGGCAAGGAGTGGTACAGCCAGAAGCTTGCGTGGCTACACTTCTGGGGCTGGCAGGCTGGCATGGGGCTTTTTGTGGCTGCCTCGGCTATTGGCGGATTCTACGGGCTAATCAGGAGGGAAGTGGCGTGGGCGGCGTTCTACGAGCCTTACTACCAGTTACTAATGATAGGCGGATGGCTAGCTGGGTTGTCAGTGGTGTTCTTCGCCTGTAACTTGGTATTAACCCTGCTGTACGGTAAGAGGATCCAGGAGACCGACATACCGATGTGGGCCGTCATAACCGTGTCCATAGAGAGGTACGGGCTGAGGAGGGAAGGTTACAAGGATGAGGAGCTACCGTTGGCCCTACCCGCTGACGGGATGATAAGGAGGGTTGCGGAGTACGTCAATAACCAAGTCAGGGTTACCAGTTCCTCGGGAGTTAGCGCCTCTGGAGCCTCTGAAGGGACTAAAATGAGCGGCGTGAAGGCTTCCTCCACCCAAGAGAAAGACTTG
>JBBINF010000107.1:1341-5152 GCA_037444045.1 Sulfolobales archaeon
CCAAAAGACCTAAAGGTGTAGACTAGAACGGGATTTTAAAAATATCTCTTTTTTAATTTTTATATATCCCCAGCACGATTAGAAGGACAATAGAGAAACATCCTGTTAACTCTCTCATAACGAGAGTTAAAACGACGGTATTCACCTCCCTAAACCTTGGAGGGTTTAAGAGATATAGGAGGAGGTATGCCTACAAGTCAGTGTACGACATTAGGACAAGAGTGAGTAACCCCTGAAGTCACCTCTGGAGGAAAAGAGCGAGTACTACTCAAGTAGCGTCCCAGATAACGCGCTAATAGGACTGGAGAGGACTAGCTAGTGACGGGTTATGGGCTTCAAGCCGATAAGTGGAGGGTCTAATGACGGGAGTGTTGGATATGTTATAATACTAATCCCCACGTCCGCTATAACTCAATTCCTGTGCCTAAATAAGGTACTACATTCGTCTGCTTTCACACCCCCTAAGATGAGAAGGGCTCCACTTCTCCTTCTCTCTATAATAGACGAGGACATGGAACGTCTTCTTTAAGGTCAGGGTAAGTTTGATCAGTGATGTCTAAACATAGCTAATTATACTCAAATTAAGCACTAAATTGAATAAGTCCCACTAACATCACTTTTATAATATCAAAATTAATTAGGGGCTGAGCGGGGGCTAGTCTTCTACTACCTGTTTCGGTGTGGGGCCCTTTAAAGAATATTAGGACTAACCCATACTTTCTCTATATGATATATAGGGCTAAAGTAGAGGGCGAGGGACTAGCGATAGTCGACTTTGACGCCAAGGGCTATAAGGTATACGACGACAACTACAACGTAGTTAAGGCTTTAGCGCGCAACGGGAAGGTCTACGTTAACGTGGAGAAGGGCGCAAGGTACATCTACTTCGTTAAGGACAACCCAGAGTATTCCCCTAATGACAAGGACTTCATAGTCCAATTCCCTAGTGACAAGGATTCCCTGGTTCGAGACTTTAAAGTAGTAAAATACGAGGAATGTAAGGGCTCAAAGGAGATGAGTGATTTTGACGGGACTCTCATCAACGGCGAGAAGAACACTGTAACTTATTTGTTCACGCGAAAGAAAGTGGGGCCTCAGTTTTACCTGGAGGTTGATTATACCTACGAGGGCCAGGGAGACAACCTAGTGGTGGGCTTTTTAGCGGATGGCGAGCCTGATTCCAAAGCTGAATGCCATAACCGATTCCTTGGCGGTTGTGAAAAATATTACGCTAAGGGCAGTTACGCCGTGGGCTTTGACCCCGTGTACCTTACATACATTCGGGACCCTAAATTAACTCACAACATTGAAATGATCCTTTTTGTCCTAGTAAAGCCGAACGGCGAGTGTGAGCGAGTACCTATTTCCATCAAGGACTTCAAAGGAAGACATACCCTAAAGGTTGTCTCAGACGGTAAATCGCTTGTTGTCTCCTTTGACAGAACCGAGACCCCTCCTATTCAGCTAACCTCAAACAATAAGCCCGGTCACGTATACGTAGTGGGCAATAGCGGTGACCTTAGCTCCAGTATAAGGTTAAACTCCTTAATCCTATACGAAGGGAAATACCTAGGGGTAAAGGATGTACAGCAGGTAGGGTTTGAAGAAGTCCGGATCAAAAACTTCAAGGGGATCTCCGAGGACAGCTTTAACCTGGGGAAGGTCACAGTTATTATAGGGGCAAACAACGCTGGGAAGACAAGCCTCCTCGAGGCTCTCTACTTATTGGCTTCCGCCGAGCAGGTGCCCCCAGGATTTAACGACTCCGTAGAGCTCTTAGCCTACCTCCACGGCATCAGTGGGCGGGATGCACTCAGGAGTAGGTTCCTCTTCAACTTCTATAACACGCAGCTCCCAGTAGAGATAGAGGGAGGGAATAGGAAAGTCGATATTACTTATGATGGAGGCGTGATTATAAGGGCGCTAGAAGGAGGTAAGGAGGTAAAGGGAGGCGAACCGAGAGCGCTGTTCGTGAATTCTCTATTGTTGAGGAAGTATATTTGGTACATTGGAAGTAACTGGGAAACCATATCAAACATGACCGACGTAATAAAGGAAGTAGTCTCGGACATCAACGAGGTGAACAACGAGGAGTACATACCAACAATAACTTTCGAGCCCTTCGCAGGACAAAACACCTTTTACCTAATGAGGTCTGACGGCAGGAGGGTGAGGCTCTTTGATGTAGGGGAGGGAGTGCAGATATTCTTGACGATCAGACTACTCTATGGGTACTTGAAGCCCGGACTAATACTGTGGGACGACATAGAGAGCCACCTCAACCCAAAGCTATTGGGAAAGATAATAGCGTGGTTTGACGAGATACCTGGGCAAGTCGTAGTCACCACTCATAACCTAGACGTGGCCCAAGACATCGTGGAGACCTTAAGGGCGAAGTGTCTGGTAGTGGACATAAAAAACGGTAAACTGGTCAAGAAAGAAGTTGACAACATTTCAAAGTACTTAGAACTGGGTTTAGATCCCAGAGCTATCGTGAGAGGTGAAACTGTTGGCTAAGGTAAACTTTTTATCGGAGGACACTAACGCTCAATTCAACCGCGTGTTTAAGGAGTTCAAGCGCCACAACATTAACCTAAAAACGACAAGTGAAATTGGGGAGTACACGTTATTAGTTGTGGACGGGCCTCTGGACATAGAGATAATGCTAGCACTTATTGCTATTGTCTATACTAAATGCGAAAAGACAATAAACGTCGTAAGACCGAAGAAGTCAAGAGGGATAGAGAATTGGCAGGACGCCATAGGGGATGTACGAACTACGTGGGGAAACGCGTACTTAAAGAACGTGATGATCGTCGGAGACGTAGATAAAGCGGATAAGTATCTAGGGTTAGAGGAATCGCTAAAGGGCTATGACCTAACGGAAATAAAACAAGGGGAGGCCTTTGAGCTTAACTTAGACCCCGAAACTCGCGTCGTTGTAACCTTTAACGGCAATGTGAAGAATAGTCAGTTCGACCAGCACGAGATTGAAGAGGACGTACACGAGTTCCTTAAGAACACCCAGATAGAGAACCTATTGAAAGGACTAGCCCTTAATTCAGTGAGCTTAACTAGAGACCCCAAAAAGGCTTATGAAGACATCAAAAATCGGTATGAGAATTCAAGTGAAAAGGTCAAATGTAACAAGCAGGAGATAAGACATCTTGACGAGTTGGTAGTCCACTCCATACTGACCAATAAGGACATCGCCAAAAAGGTGTTCGACAAACAAGTCCTCGCCCTCGAGAAATTTCTGGAAGTTTGAAAGATACGTCAATTCTCTCACGCGTCTAAACTACCGCGGCCAACTAAAATCCTCCCCAGAAACCGAAGATGGTCCTACCGTTGAGTTAACGATAGTGGCTGTTAGTAAAAAATTTAAACCACTGCACTTAATATGTTTATGATGTTATATGAAACATATAACAATTAAGGTAGACCTCTCCTCCGAAGTGCCCATCTATAGGCAGATAGCTGACTCAATAATAGAGCTCATCGCAAAGGGCGAGCTGAAGCCCGGGGACAAGCTACCCTCGATTAGGGATATGGCCACTATGTTGGGCGTCAACCTCCTCACAGTGGACAAGGCCTACAAGTACCTAGTCGACGAGGGGTTCCTAACGATACAGAGGAGAAGGTTCGTCGTCAAGGCAGATATAAAGGACGACCGCTGGAGGGAGATGTTGAGGGTTGCTATTTATAGGGCAGTTGCCTCAAAGGTGGGCAAGGAGAGCATACTGAGGGAGGTCGAGGGTATAATCTCCTCCCTGGGGTGATCACCGTGATCCTCAATAGCCTAGAGCTCATC
>JBBINF010000108.1:0-5122 GCA_037444045.1 Sulfolobales archaeon
TCTCCAAGTCCACCACGGTGTCGCAGATGCCCATTAGGTCCTCGTCGTGCGTAGCTATAACTACCGCCCTCCCCTCCTCGACTAGCAAGTCAACCATCCTCTGGAAAGAGATCAAGGACTCTCCGTCCATCCCGGCGCTGGGCTCGTCCAAAGCTATAACTTTACTCTTTGAAGAGAAAGCAGAGGCAATTAGCACCCTCATTTTCTCCCCGTAACTTAGGGCGTAGGGGCTCCTGTCTGCCTTTTCCTTTAGGCCAAAGAGCTCAAGGGCCTCCTCGTCCTTTACCTCGTCCCTCACAGTCTCGTGGAAGAACTGGAGGTCTGGGTTCTGAAATATGACGTAGGCCTTGCCCACTAGCCCCTTTAACGTAGTCGTCTTACCGATGCCGTTCCTCCCGACTAGGCAGAGAACCTCCTTCTCCCTTAACCTCAAGTTCGCCCCCTTCGCCTTAAACTCAAGAACCACCTCTCCAAGCCTTACTTCCCTCTCCTTCCTCAGCTTGAACCCCCTCAGCCCCTTAGACCTCAAGAAGTCCTCGTCGTAGAGCCTCTCTTTGGGAACCTCCCCTACCCTTCCCCCGTCTATTAGGTATACCCTGTCCACTAGATCCCTAACCTCCTTAGTCCTATGCTCCGCTATCAAGGACCCAAGTGGCAGGATCTCCTTGACCGCTAACGTCGCCTCCCTGTCGAGGTTGGCAAAGGGCTCGTCCAATAGCACGTACTTTGGCCTCGAGATCAGGACGCTGGCTATGGCGTACCTCTTCTTGTAGCCGTCGGAGAGCTGGGTGAACTTCTTGTCCATGTAGTCCCCCATAAGCCTTTTAGCCAAGTTAACGTCGACCTCGTGGAACCTGCCAATTAGCCTTAGCTCTTCAGCGAAGGTCTCGGCTAGCACTTGGGAGTAGGGCTCTTGGAGGACTAACGAGAGCTTGGAGTAGTCCCTGCTCGAGCAGAAGTCCTCTCCGTCCACCACAACCCTAGACTCGCCGTCACAGAGGGCGGACTTTATTATGGTGGTCTTCCCAGAGCCATTCTTTCCAAGTAGAGCTATCCTCTCCTTTTCCCCTACCTCTATGGTACCGGGTATGAACGAAGGGCTAATGACAAGCATAATGACGCCACCCCAAGCGCTAATAACGCCACGTCGTACTTTGAGGGGTAAAGGCTTACCTTGCCCGAGTACTTTCCAAAGAGCTTGACCGTGTACGCCACGTATAAGTTCTCAGCCACTTTCAGCATTTCCACTACTATGGGCCTAGAGACCTTAATGGGGTTGAACCTCTCCCCCCTTGCCCTCATGTTGAAGAGCACCTGCATTGCCAGATCGTAAAAGTAAGGGTAGTAGGTCAGGGCAACTACTATGGGCACCCCTTTTTCCCCCAGCACGTCGAGGATGGTGGACTTGTCGACGTAGTCGCTGAGGATTACGAACAAGTTTACGTAGACCAATGCCCTTAAAGTAAAGACGTATAGGTACTCCTTTGCCGTGACGTGTAAAACCAGGAAAGAGGCAATGGCTATGGCAACTTCTACTGCAACTACCAACTTCCTGCGCACTAACGCCAGCGTGGCGAGAAAGGGGGCCAAAGGGTAATAGAGGGATGAGACTACTGTGAGCCCTAGGAACACCACGGAGTAGAAAAAACTGACCTTCAACGCAGGACCCCGGACTTGACTAGGTAAGACCCTATATAATAAGATATGTACCCCATGACGGCGCTCTCAACTAGGTATACTACTGCGAAGAGCAACAAGTACTCTACCAAGTGCGGTATGTGTGGCACCCCTAAGAAGAGGAAACCGAAGAGGACGCTCAAGAACCCTATTAGCCAGCCTGCCAAGGTGGTGTTTACCATAACTGCCTTAAAGCTCCTATAGCCTACGCCCCAAGAGACTAGCTCCACAATTGGGCCTGCTACCAGGAAGGTCACGGAAAGGAAGGGGACTATTACATAGAGGACTGCGCTTATCAACGCAATTAAGAGGATGCCAAACTTCCTGTTTATAGCTTGGATGCCTATTGATATTAAGATAAGTGGTACGGTCAAGGTAACTACTGGGTCAAGGAACGGGCCCAGTACGCCCACAGTGTAGGCGCCCACGCCAAGTGCCATAGCGGCAGCAATAGCGTAGGAGGCTACTGAGAACACTGCGGCGTAGATTGCCGTCCTCCTGTCTATTAACGCCTTTTTTCCGCCTTTTTTATTTTCCTCGGCTCTCTTCTCGCTCATATTACTAAACCTCGCTTCCTAAGAGAAAAGTTTTTCTTCATTCTTTTGTTTGAAATGCCATAATATACCCAACATATGCCAGAAAAATAAAGAAAATTAAGATTATGGAGAAATTTATTACTTTTATTATAATTGGAGAGAAGTTTATCCCTGCAAGCTTTACGTCCAGCCCCAGGAAGATTATGCCAAAAGAAATCGCAATGACGAAAGCCGAGAGCAGGATGAGCCCAATCCCTAGAACCCTAACCCTTAATGCCATTTATGACGTCCCTCGCCGCTAGCCTGACTGCCTGCTCCGAAGAGTAAACTGGTGACCAGCCGAGCCCCCTTATCTTGGAGATGTCCAGCAACATAAACCTCACGTCGCCTTCCCACCCCCTCCCGTCTCCCCTGTCGACGTATACGTGCTTCGGCTTAACTTCCATCTCCTCCTCCACTATCCTGGCTATCTCCTCGACTGTTATCCAGTCGTCGTTGCCCACGTTGAACGCACCGTAGTCGCCCTTGAAGAACCTCTCCACGGTGAACACTGCGTTAATTAGGTCGGAGATGTAGAGGTAGCTCTTCCTCTGCCTCCCGTTGCCGAGGATCTCGAGCTCCTGAGGGTTCCTCATGAGCTTTTTAACGAAGTCCACCACGACGCCGTGCGATACCCTACCCCCAGTGACGTTTGCCAACCTAAGCGAGATTCCCTGGATTCCGTAGTTCCTCGCGTAGTACTCCACTACCTCCTCCCCCATGAGCTTGAAGAGGCCGTAGTTTGAGATCGGCGTTCCCCTAAAGTGCTCCGGCGTCGGGATCTTAGAGGTCTCGCCATATACAGTTGAGGAAGAGGCGAAGATCACCTTCTCAGCGTCGGAAAGCCTTGCCATCTCCATTACGTTGAGGGTCACTAGCACGTCCCTCTCAAAGTGCTCCCTAACGTCTATCATCGACGTCCTCACGTCGGGGTTTGCCGCCAGGTGATAAATCGTTGAGCCCTTTTCCACTTTGGGCACTTCCTTCCTCAGGTCTACCTTAATTACCTTTGACTTCGGATTGACGTAAGAACCATAAGAGAAGTCGTCGAGCACGACTACGTCCTCGCCCCTCGAGACCAGGGCGTCAACTAGGTGGCCGCCGATGTACCCCGCTCCACCAGTTACTATTGATGTCATCGAGTAGAGATTGAGCCGTTGAATAAATAGTTTAACTTGGTCAACAAGGCCTTAGCCAGAAGGAAAGTAAATGGCTAATGTCAGACGCAGCTGATCGTCGATCGAGAAGTACTCATTTGTCCTTGGTCATTACGTGGCGTATAGAAGGGGCAATAGGGGTTGTACTAGGCGCACCTGGACACTTCGCTCTCTAGTTCCTCGTAAGTTATTTCCGGGTTGTTTAAGATAGCCCTTTGAGTGCAATCTAGTATCTCTTCCTTCCGCGTTAGCCAGTCGGAGTAGAAGTGGAGGTCAGTAATAGGGGGTTGGTCTTCGATCACCTCATCTATTATCTTGGTGTACATGTCGTACAGCTCTTGGGCCCTCCGCCTAGCCAAAGAGAGCCCCTCCTCGTAGTTCGTGGTGCTCCAGTCCACTACTTGGGCTGCCGTAGTGGCTATAAACGAGAGAAAGTCCTTGGAGAGCTCTCTCACAGCCTTCATGAACTTGTTCTTGCCTTCAAGTAAAGCGTTGAGCTCGTTGTCAATTTTGAGGCTCTTGGCGTACTCCATTATGGTGGAGGAGGTAAAGCTGGAGGGTAGCGGAATTACGATAGCCTGGATCGCGTCTATTGAACCTAAAGCGAGTTGAGAGTAACCAGCTACTAGGCCTACTAGTCCAAACCTGGAGCAGTTTGGGCCACATAACATGGTTGAGAACACGGGGGCACCGATGTATACGTCGCTGAACTGCGGCAACCGACTAGTCCAATAACAAACATCCTCCGGCATTATTGTGTCGCATATAGACTGGTACTCTGAGGGTAGCCCATTAACTGTGTAGAACGGATACGGAGTTACGGGCAGGCTAACAAGGCCCGCCATGGCCGAAAGGGGAGTACGGTTAGTCCCTATTCCCAAGTAAATAAACGGATAGGTGTAAGAGGCAGAGCTCATTATTTCTTTAGCGCGACTTGATAGGTAAGTGCCGCCGTCTTTCCCTACGTGGGTAATTGGATGCCCTGATGAACCGAAATGAAAAGATAAAGACCACGCTTGACTAGGCATAGCCTGCACCCCCACGTTATTCCCTCCTAAGAGGTTCCAGAAGGTACCGGAGCCGCCTCCACAGTCCGCAAATATGGGCGGGTTGTGCAACGTCTTCAATACCGTCGGGTCTTCACTCGACATCGTAAACACAGTCATCTCATTCCTAACCGGTATTACTCCTATTCCTCCAGCCTTTTTACAATGCCATCAAAGACCCTTTTCGACAAGACCCCGTACGACGCGAACTTTACCCCGGCCTGGTATATTATTAAGTGCCCTGAGTCCCAGTAGCCCGACACGCCGCCTATATAGTACCATTCCCCCGTGTCAGTAGTCTTGACTACTATCCCGTGTCTAAACACCTTCTCCTGGGACTCCCCAGTTCCGTCTAGAAGCCTATTGGAGGAAGCGATGGCGGGGTAGATCTCGTGCCTTTGGTCAAGGTCTAACTTAAAGTAGTTCCGTAAGCTCTCGATTACGCACCTCTCTTGCGCGTTGTCAATGGCGAGCTCTGCCCCCACCATTGCGCTTAACGCCCTAACAATTTCGGCCAAGGAACTGGCGCCAGCCTTAACTGCCATAATATTAAGTTATCATCAGACTTTATATCCATTTCGTTCTTTTAACTCGGGATTAAGTAAAATCCTTAGTGAGTGAGCGCTAGTCGACGTCAGCAGACGTGTTTCCTTTACGCCAAGAGGCA
>JBBINF010000109.1:0-5075 GCA_037444045.1 Sulfolobales archaeon
TACTACCAGCCCATAGTCCCTCCCAGTGCAGAGAAGAGGGACAAAGATGTCGTAGAGGAGGCCTACAGACGGGCCTATGAGGACTACTACAGACTCCTCTCTAACGGCATACCGGAGGAGGACGCTAGGTACGTGTTACCGAACGGCGTCAACACGAACGTCGTCGTGACCATGAACGCCAGGGAGCTGTACAACTTCTTCGCCCTCAGAACCTGCTCGAGGGCACAGTGGGAAATAAGGGCAGTAGCGTGGAAGATGCTTGACGAGGTGAAGAAAGTCCACCCAAGGCTGTTCAAGTACGCCGGTCCCAACTGCATAATCCACGAGAACTTCATAAGGGAGGACCCAATAACGCTAGACGACGTTCTCTCGAAAGGCCGTGAGTTTGTCTCCCAGAGGTGCATTGAGGGGGTACCGAGAGAAGGGATTGTAAAGTGCGTCCTGAACTCTCGGTCTGTCCTTGAAAAAATATGATATGTTTTTTCCTTTTAAACAAAAATTTTTAAATAGTATAAGCATTCTCAAACGGGACTAAGAAAAATATTTAAGATTGTAGGTAACGTAATATCTCTGATGTCCTATACACAAGCTATAGTGGCGTTTGGCTTACCCGCTGTGCTCTTCCTGCTAGCTGGATATGGGGGATACAAACTAATTTCCCTTATAGTCCCCCACGAGCCATCGCCTTTGAAGGTAAGCAGGTTTGAGGCGGGGAATATACCGACGGGAGAGGGGAGGCTCTGGTTCCCCCTCCAGTATTACGGTTACCTCTTGGTCTACACTTCCCTTGAGCCAATAGTAGTCCTTCTCTTCCTCATCGCTTCAGCCCCTTACTACTCTTCTGTTACTTTGTTCAGGAACTTGATCGTAGTAGTGTCCTCCAGCATAGTGGTGCTTTACCCAGTGCTGGTCTACGCGGTAAGGCAGATCAACCTCGTGTTGAACTGGGAGTTGAGGAGATGAGAGATGCAGAGGCCGATTGACAACGTGTTAAACCTCGTGAAGTCTAAATTCCAAGCCCAAGTTAAGGCTGAGAGCGACACAAGGGGACAGGTTGAGGTCGACAAGAAGGTAATAGTAGAGGTGGCAAAGTTCCTGAAGGAACAGGGGTTTGACCACGTGAAGTCGGTGACCGGAATCGACTTCCCAGAGCAGGAAAAGATTCAAGTAGTGTACCACGTGTCCTCCTACTCGAACCCAGAGTTGGCCAAGGTAATTCTTGGCTTAAAGACGTACGTCACCTATAAGGAACCGAGGATGCCGAGCCTTTACCAAGTGTGGCAGAGCACGTGGACTGGGGAGAGGGAGACCTACGAGATGTTGGGGGTCTACTTTGAGGGCCACCCAGACATGAGGAGGCTTTTCCTACCTGAGGACTTCGAGGGGGTATACCCCTTGAGGAAGAGTTACAAGATAAAGTTGGAGGGGTTGTTCGTTGACAAACAGGCTTGAGGATGCGTTAGAGAGCACTGGGATGGCAGTCGACATAGTGCCAGTAGAGGGAGAGCTCAACGTAGGGCCACAGCACCCCGGCTCTGGCCACATGAGGATCTTGGTAAAGCTAAACGGGGACATAATTGAGGACGTTGACCTTGACGTCGGTTACGTCCATAGGGCGGTAGAGAAGTTGGGGGAGAACAGGAACTACATGCACTTAATACCCTTAGTGGAGCGCCCCGCAATCCTAGACTCCATACACATGAACCTAGGCTACGTAATGGCGGTTGAGAAGATAATTAACGTTGACGTACCGGAGAGGGCCCAGTACTTGAGGAGCTTCGCGGCCGAAGTAAACAGGATAGCGAGCCACCTGTACGGCCTCGGTATCATGGGGATATTCCTGGGTCACTCCACCGCCTTCATGTGGGGTTTTGGGGACAGGGAAGTGTGGGTTCACGTACTCGAGATGCTCACTGGGGCAAGGGTCACCAACTCCTACATAATCCCAGGAGGAGTGAGGAGGGACCTCACCCCCGTAATTGTGGAGGAGACGAAGAAGGCAATAGCCTACATGAGGAAAAAGCTGGAGGACTGGAAGAAGATCTTCTTATACAACCCCACCATTAGGGCGAGGTTGGAGAACGTAGGCGTCATGACGAGGGAACAGGCTATAGAGTGGGGGGCTGTTGGGCCCAACTTGAGGGCTTCCGGCGTTTACTACGACGTGAGGAAGGTGGAGCCCTACGCGGCTTACTCAAAGCTCGACTTCGAGATCCCAGTGTACAAGGAAGGTGACGGGTACGCTAGGACTATGGTGAGGTTTGAGGAAGTAGAGCAGAGCTTGAGGATATTAGAGCAGATAATTAAGGACATCCCTCAGGGGAACATACTGAGCGACAGGTTCTTCAAGCAGATACCCCCCACACGTTTGAAGAAGTGGTGGGAGGGTTACCACAGGATTGTCCTGCCGGGCTACTACGCCTCCTTTAGGCCGCCTAAGGGGGAGGCAGTGACCAGGGTTGAGGCGGCTAGGGGAGAGCTCCTCTACTACGTGGTGAGCGACGGGTCTGCAAAGCCCTATAGGCTGAGGATGGTGACCCCCTCTTACCGTTTGATAAACGTAATGAAGAATTTGGCAAAGGGGAGCAGGTTCGCAGACCTGGTCTCCATTTACGGTAGCCTAGATTACTTCCCACCGGAGGCTGATAGGTAATGGATGTCCTAGGCTTGTTGAAGTTCTATATCCTATATCCGTCCTTTTTTGTGACTGTGATCTTCCCTGGGCTTATATTTGCCTTGATACTGTTGTTGATCACTATCTGGTTCGAGAGGAAGGCAGCTGCGAGGGTGCAGATGAGGATAGGCCCTTATTACGCCTCAAAGAGGCTAGGCGGTCTCCTGCAACTCGTGGCCGACGCAGTTAAGTTCGTCTTCTCCGAGATAATCATACCCAACGGTGTTAACCCCACGCTTTACGCCCTAGCCCCAGTGCTGATAGTGATAGCCTCCTTCCTGCCCATTGCCGTCATCCCCTTGTCTGTGATCCCGCCCTCTGGATCAGTGTTCTCAGTCTACTTTAAGGACTTTTACGACCCCAACATCAACGCAGGAGTTATAGCTGGGATCTTCGTAAACTACAACCTGTTGCTGGTGCTGGCCATCGAGTCTGTTTACCCAATATTCGTGGTCTTACTGGCGTGGAGCACAAACAATAGGTTTGCCGTGGTGGGGGCAGTCAGGGAGACGTACTTGTCCGTGAGCTACGACGTCATCCTCCTAATGTCTACTCTCTCCATGGCACTAGAGTACCACACGCTAGACATGGCGAAAATAGCTAGTTACGGTATACCGGGGATCGTGGCGAACCCCTTGGCAGCGTTCCTGTTCTTTGTGGCCATGCTTATGGGGTCGTCGAGGTTCCCGTTCGACATATCTGAGGCGGAGACGGAGCTAGTAATAGGGCCCTACACTGAGTACAGCGGCTTCCTCTTCGTCTTGACCATGGCAGGCTCCTACGTTGGAAACTTCATCTATGCCCTTGTGTTCGCCGACGTCTTCCTGTGGGGTTGGTACCCGCTCTCAGGCTTCCCTGGTCTAGCATTGACGGTATTAAAGGCCGTAATAGTCCTCTTTTTCGCTACGTTCATGAGGTCGGTGTACGGTAGGTATAGGGTAGACCAAGCTTTGATGGGGAGCTGGAAGTACATGCTCCCCCTAGCTTTCGCGTCCTTAGTACTTGGAATGGTGGTGGGATACGTATGGATAAGGTGAAGGAGTACAAGAAGGCAAACCCGTTTAAGTTGTTCGGAGACCACGTTCAGGCTATAGGGACTGGGTTAAAGTACTTTGTTAGGCCGCAGAGGATAACCCTGAAGTACCCTGAGGAAGCCTTGTCTTTACCACAAGGATATAGGGGGCTAATAAGGCTCTACAAGGACGTATGCATAGGCTGTACCCTCTGCGCCATGGTGTGCCCTGCAGACGCCATGAAGATGGTAACGCAGGAGGGTAAGAAGTTGCCCGCAATCAACTACGGGAGGTGCGTCTTCTGCGGGTTCTGCGTGGACATTTGCCCAGTAGACGCGTTAAAGGAGACAAACGTACACGACGCCGCCTTTACCAATAGGAGGGATCTCGTGTTCTACCCAGACAAGTTCAACAAGAACTACGACGTACCTCCAGAGGACAAGGTGGTAAGGAAAGTAAAAGCCGTGGTGGACGAGGAGAGGGGGATAAGGTATGTCCCTGACGAGTGACATCCAGGTAGGGTTGTTCGCCTTTTTCTCTGTGGTAGCCATAGCCTCTGCCATCTTCATAGTGAGGAGCAAGAACGTGTTTTACTCTGCAATAGCCCTGGCTTTCCTGGGGATAAGCATGGCCGTCCTAATAGCGGACATGTCGCCTGAGGCCTACTCTATTTACTCCGCCTTTCACCTCCTCCTCTATGTTGGCGCTACCGTGGTCTTCCTTTCGATATCCCTAGTGATGTTCAGGGGCATAGACGTAAAGGAAGTAAACGTACCTTGGGCTGGGGCCCTCTCTGCAATAGCTGCAGTGGTCGTTTTCGTCGTTATCCTAGTGACCCTGAGCAACTTACCGTCAATCCCGCTCAAGCCGGTAGACCTCCAGCAATTAGCAACCTACGTCCTCCAGGGATATTGGTTCCCCGCAATAATACTAATCATAGGGCTCCTCACCACAGTGATTGAGGCAATTTCCTTAGCGAGGAGGGAGTGAAGGTGCTCGTCTCTTACTTTGGGGTTACTCTGGCAATAATCCTTTTGGGCATAGGGATTTTTGGCCTCACTAACAGCAAGAACGTCATAAGGATACTGCTCTCCTCTGAGGTAATACTAAACTCGTCAATACTCTTCGTCTTCTCCCTCTCGAGCTTGTTGGGCAGGACTTACCTCCCAATAGTCTTTTCGGTCTTCGCTATTGGCATGGCCTTGACCGAGGTCGTGGTCGCATTCGCGGCGATAATCCTATATTTCAGGCAGAAAGGTTCTCTAGAGGTAGAGTAAGATGATCTCCCTGATTGTGTTTGTTGTAACCTTCGCCCTCTCTTCCCTAGTTTTCGCAATAAGGGATAAAAGGGCAACCTTCGTCCTGTCAATGGTAGCGATAGCTGTCAA
>JBBINF010000110.1:0-5058 GCA_037444045.1 Sulfolobales archaeon
TTTTTCTATAAAAGGTTTTAAACTTCACAGGGTCTTCAAAGCTTGGTCCAGATCTTCTATCAAGTCCTCCACGTCCTCTATGCCCACGGATAGCCTGAGCAGGCCCTCGTTTAGGCCTATCGCCTTCCTCTCCTCTGGGGTGAGGGTCCTGTGGCTCATGGTGGGCGGGTGGGAGATCAGCGAGTTTACCCCTCCGAGGCTCTGCGCCGGGATTATCACCTTCAACGACTGCATTACCTTAAGGGCGTCGTTAGCTGAGCCCCTCACCTCGAAGCTTACTACGCCCCCATAGCCCTTTAGCACCCTCCTTGCCACTGAGTGGTCTGGGTGGGACTCGAGCCCGGGGTAGTAGACCCTCTGGACCTTTGGGTGGTCCTCCAGGAACTCGGCAACCTGCATGGCGTTCCTGTTTATTACGTCCATCCTGACCTTGAGCGTCTTTAGCCCCCTCAGGACTAGGTAGGCCGGGGAGGGCTCAAGGGAGGTCCCCAGCGTCCTCCTCATCTGGTCTACTTTCGTCATGATCTGAGCTGGGCCAGCAGAGAGCCCTGCTATCACGTCGTTGTGGCCAGCTAAGAACTTGGAGGCACTCTCCACCACCACGTGTGCCCCCAGCTCCAGTGGCTTCTGGTTAACTGGGGTCGCAAAGGTGGAGTCTACCACGAGGGTACTGCCGTTTTCCCTACAGACCTTTGCCAAGTTCTCCACGTCCACGACTCTAAGGAGGGGGTTGGTTATGCTCTCCACGAAGACCACGGTGTGGGGGGACTTTGCGGCCTCGAGTAGCTTGTCGTTCCCAGGGAGGGAGATGTCGACCTTTACCCCCCAAGTCCTCAGGAAGTCCTTGGCGAACCTCAGCGACCTACCGAACATGTCCATGGTGACGAGGAGGGAGGACCCGGGGGAGAGGAGGGAGAACAGGGTAGTAGTTATTGACCCCATGCCGGAGGAGAAGGCGACCCCCATCTCCCCTCCCTCTATCTCCGCAAACTTCTTTGCTAGCTCCGCTGTTGTTGGGTTGACCTCCCTCGAGTAGCGGTACTTCTCGCCCTTGGGGAAGCGGAATGCCGTTGACTGGAATATCGGGGTAGTTATTGCACCGGTCTCGTCGTCGTAGGTCTCCCTGGATATCTTAGTCCCTTCTCTCAACCCTTACCCCCTCCGCTATCTCGGTCTTTATGAAGTTGCAGTTGATCCCAAAGGACTTGCAGACCTCCCTTGAGGAACTTATTATCCCCTCAAGGTCCGTCTTCTCGTCGTAGAGTACTAGGACAGAGGGACCTGCCCCGCTCACGCACACCCCTATCGCCCCCTTATCTAGGGCCACCTCCTTCACCTTCTTGTAGTGTGGGAAGAGAGGTAACCTGGCCACCTCGAATACGTCGTCGTTGAGCCCCTGCCTAACTAGCTCCCTATCGCCCTTGGCTAGGCCCAGTAAGAGAGAGGCCATGTACCTAGAGTTGACCACGTACTTCTCTAGGGGGACTGAGGTGGGCAACATCTCCCTCGCCTTCTTTGTCTTCCCCTCGCTGCCCCTCTCCGGGACTACTAGGAGGAGCTTAAAGTCTAGGGAGACCGGGACCCTGGTCACCTTGGTGGGCGAGGTCGAGGTGACCGCCACTACTCCCCCAAAAGTGCTCGCAGCGACGTTGTCTGGGTGGGGCGAACCAGAGGAGGCCATCTCGCCAAGCCTTGCGAACTCCACCTGCTCTTCCAGGCTAAGGCCCAGGTCAAGTAGTTCGTTTACCGCTGCCACGGCGGCTGAGGCAGAGGCGCCGCTGCTACCAAGCCCGAGCCCGTAAGGTATACCTTTTTTTATTAATAACGAAATTTCTGCCTTTATTCCCAGTGTTTCTAACAATTTCTTAACAGCGTAGCCTGCGGAATTCTTTTCAACCTCTTGTGGGGTGTCGCTCGATATGAGTGAAACCTTTAACTCCCCCCTCCCCTTCAGCTCCGCGATTACTTGGTCGTAAAAGGCCTTGTGTGCCATAGAAAGGACGTCGAAGCCTGATCCCAGGTTCGCTGAACTTGAGAACGCGGTAGCGATTACTGCCATACCTAGTGGTCTAGTAGTTCAGATATAAGATTTGTGAAATTGAACGGTTTTAAAAAATTCCTTACTGGAATTTCCCTATCCTGCTGACCACGTAGAGCCTCTCCGTGAAGACCCTCTCCCCCTCTATGTAGCCCTTCGGGGCGTAGACCCTCGCCCTCCCCAGGAAGTAGGGGGCGGTGGAGGGGGACTTGAGCTTGACTGAGGGGTTCCTCACCAGCCTACTCATCCCGACCCAGTCGTAGTACCCAACTTCCTCTCCCTCGCCGTTTGCCAAGACCTCCCTATCGAAGTAGTAGGAGTACTCCTTTGGCTCGCACACCAAGGAGCTCACCACTAGGACTTCCCCTACCCCCTTCTCCAGGGCCTTGCACGCTGGGTAGGAGCCCAAGAAGACCTTCCTCAGCCCGACGTTGATAAGGGACAAGTCCTCCTCGCCCAACAGGGTCTGGGGGACTTCCTTTACCTTAAGGACTACCTCCGCCTCCTGGTCCTCCTCTACCCTCGCCCCCGGGGGTAGGGCAAGGTAGCCGTCAGCCGAGGAGAAGGTGCCCACCATGTGGCTGTCGAAGGGTATTGGTAAGAAGTAGAGGGAGTCCCTGCCGTGGAGCAGGTAGACCGGGAGGTAAGTGAACCTCCTCTTGTCGCCCTCAGCGGGCAGGAGTGCCTTAGCCTTGACCTTCACCTCCTCCCTCTGCCCCATGGAGGCCATGGAGTCTAGGTACTTCCTTATCAACTGCTCGTAGACCATTATGGTTGAGACCACGTTGCCGGGGAGGCCGAAGACTGGCTTACCCTTGACCACTGCGAGGACTGTGGGCTTCCCCGGCTTGAACTTGATCCCGTGGACTACTACCTCCCCCATCTCCCTAAGGACCTGGTGGACGTAGTCCTTTTCCCCTGCGCTAGTCCCCCCGGTGAGTATTACGACGTCCGCCACCGAGAGGGCCCTCTCCAGCTCCTCCCTTATCTTTTCCTTGTCGTCACCCACGAGGGAGTACCCCAGAGGAACGTAGTCCCTCAGCCTCGAGAGGAGATAATAGGCGTTGCTCTCGTAGATCTTGCCCGGTGCCAGCTTTTCCCCGGGCTCAACGAGCTCGTCCCCAGTGGCTATTACGTAGACCTTTGGGGAGAAGACCTTTACCTCCTTTACCCCAGCAGAGGCTAGGGCCGCCACCTTCTCTGGGGTAATAACCTCGCCCCTCTTAAGAAGGGGGAAACCCCTAGGTACGTCGCTGCCGACCCACGCCACGTTCTGGCCAAACCTGACCTTGGAACTTACTGTGACGACGTCCCCCTTTACCTCTACTTCCTCCACCTTCACCACTGCGTTTGCCCCCTCTGGTAGGGGGGAGCCAGTGTCCACTTCGACTGCCTCCCCCTTCGATACCTTAACGTGCTTGTACTCGCCTATTGATACCTTTCCTACCACCTTGAGGGTCCCTGGAGTGTCCCCTGCCCTCAGGGCAAAGCCGTCCACCGTAGACCTAGAGAACGGGGGGAGGTCTATTGGGGAGTAGACGTCCTCTGCTGACACCTTACCTAGGGCGTCAAACAGGGGCAAAACGCTGACCACTGGCTTTGGGGGGAGCTTCTCCTCGAAGAGAGAAAGTGCCTCCTCGGCAGTTAGGAGTGATCCCTCTGGTAGAATTGCCCTCATAAAATGAAAATGGAAAAAACGAGTTATTAATTTGTTTTTACATCGAGATAAGGGACGCTTCTCTAAGCTGCTCTAAGACAGTTACAATGGGATCCCTTATCTGGGAGGACTCTATGTTAGCCTCCTTGCTTATCTCGTCTATGATCTGGCTAACAGTCCTCTCTCCGTCGCACATGTTCCACACGTAAAACGCTATGGGGGCTACCTCGTATATCTTGTCCTCTGCCAACTTTATTATGTAGTTCTCTCCGTCCTCAGACTTGTCTATTACCTCGCCCACTCTCATTGGCTTTGCGTCCTTGATCTCGTCGAAGTTCATTCCTCTTCTCCTCCTTCTTCTTCGCTAGGTCTCCTCGGACCCCTGCCGAACCTCCTTCCCCTACCCCTGAAACCTCCTCTTCTGGGCTGGAAGGAGTTGTCGGTCGGGGTGTTTTCGGGTATTTGGTCTTCAGTTGGCGCTGAGCTGTCCTCAACCTCTGAGATCGTGGACTTGCTACCTGCGTTGAGCTGCACTTGTCCTCTGAAGACTGTGGTCCAGCCGTTCTCTACCCTTATCGCCTGTCCCTGCTTCACTTCGTCGAACTTGGTCCCCCAAAGCGTGAGCTTGACCCTACCGGTCTCGTCCCCAACAACTAGCTCACGGATGGTACGGGGACCATTCTTCGTCTGAATTGTCTTCTGTTCTCCTACTTCGAGAACTCTTGCGGTTACGTTTACGCTTTCCATTCCACCTTTTAGGTTACCTATCTTTTCTTCCATCTGTCTCGACTCACACGTATTTGTTAAAAGTTTACTCGTAGACGTAGTATATAAGTCTAGATGTTGCGTAGGGTAGAGAGTGAGGAAAAGCTAATTTGTCACCGAGCTATTTGGTAGCAATGGACAGAAAAATAGGCCTACTGGCCCTACTGCTGATGTTGGCTTTTCCGTTGGTGTCCTTGACAATGCCCTTGACGCTCGCGAGGTCTCTTCCCTACACAGTGCCCCCTGGATCATTCCTGGTATATAACGAGACAGTCTACTTGTACAGCCAAGGTAAGGTACTCGTGGACAAGATAGTGATAATACAACTGGTAGTCAAAGCCTTCAGCAATGGGACTATCATGGTCAACTCCACCGTTGTGAGCTTGACAGACAACTCAACGGTCTCGTCTACCCTGTCCCTGCAGAACGCCTCCCAGTTCGGCCCCTTTTACCACGTGGACCCAGAGCTGTTGGGGGGGCCTATTAAGGATGGTAACACGACCTTGGCCTACAACGGGACTGAGGACGGGCTATACGAGTACGTCGGGGAGTCAGCACTAGGGCTAAACGGACAGGTAGAGGAGAGTGTGTTAATCCT
>JBBINF010000111.1:0-4968 GCA_037444045.1 Sulfolobales archaeon
GAAAGGCCAGTTAAATGGGTAGCGACTAGAAGTGAGGACATAAGACAGACTTACCACGCTAGGGGGCAGATCCATAAGGTAAAGGTAGGGGCGAAAAGGGACGGTACCCTAGCTGGTATAGTTGACAACTTAATAATAGACCTAGGGGCTGCTTCTCACGGCACTTACCTCGCTGACATAGCCGCTCAGATGTTACCGGGGCCCTACTCTATTAGGGACATCAAGGTTGAGGTGTACGGTGTCCACACAAATAAAACGCCCCTAGACCAGTACAGGGGGGCCGGTAGGCCAGAGGCGACTTTTGTCATCGAGAGAATCATGTCAGTACTCGCCGACGAGCTAAAGATGGACGAGATAGAGTTGAGGAAGAAGAACCTGATCAAGAGCACCCCTTACGTTAATCCCTTTGGCGTCAAATACGACAACGGGGACTACATGTCCCTAATGAACAAGGCAGAACAAGTATATAGGGAATTAGAGATGAAGGCGGAGAAGCTGAGGAATGAGGGGAGAAGGGTAGGCGTGGGCTTCTCCTTTTACTTGGAGATGAACAACTTTGGGCCCTGGGAGAGCGCCTCTGTTAGGGTTAGGGGGGACGGTAGAGTACTAGTAATAATTGGGGCTGCCCCACACGGCCAGGGGACTGCAACTGGGATAGCCCAAATAGTTGCAGACGAACTAGGAGTGGACATAGAGGACGTAGACGTGGTCTGGGGTGACACAAGTACCATAGGTGAGGGCTATGGTACCTACGGTAGTAGGAGCCTAACCTTAGCGGGCAACGCGGCCCTACTTGCTTCAAGGAAGGTAAAGGAAAAGGCAATAAGGCTAGCCGCGCAGTTCCTCAAAAGCGACCCCCAGGAGCTAGAGTACAAGGACGGTAAGGTAGTAAATCCAAAGACCGGAAAGTCAATGACACTAAAGGAAATAGCTGCAAAGAGCATGTCGGTACTTGGGGGAGTGTGGAGGTACAAGGAAGAGCCTGGGCTGGAAGGTACTGCTTACTTTGGGCTAGACAACTTAACGTATCCCTATGGAAGCCACGTGGCCTTGGTTGAGGTAGACGAGACGGGATTTGTAAAGGTCCTAGACTATTACGCAGTGGACGACATAGGGCTAGTCGTGAACCCCATGCTCGCAGAAGGCCAGGTGATGGGAGGGGTAATTCAAGGGTTTGGAGAGACTGTCCTAGAGGAGGTAGTCCACGACAGGGAAGGCAACCTGCTCACTGGGACTTTTGGGGACTACATGATACCTACCGCAGTAGAGGCCTTTAACATAAGGTGGGAGTACATGGAAAAGGGCAAATCGGAAGCGCCGTTACCAGCTAAGGGGATAGGTGAGGGCGCCACAATAGGAACCCCTCCGGCGGTTTTGAGGGCAATGGAAAAAGCCTTAGGAAAGAGGCTCACAAAGCTCCCAACTCTGCCATGGGATCTTTGACACATTCAAAACTAAGTCTTTAAAATTTCTTTTATTTCCTTAAAACATTATAAAGATAATAAATATTATACGAATTTTTCTAGAAGAACTTTTAACCCCGTTAAAGTATATACTCTTATGCAAGTAATAGAGGAGTACAGCTCTCCATTCTACAAGCACATTGTAGACTTGCCTGCCTCAGTGGTAAGGAAACTATGGAAAAAGGGAGAAGTATTGATCTTGGACGTGAGGACTCCACAGGAGTACGAAGACCATCACATCCCCGGAGCAATCCTTGTGCCCCTAGACTACCTAGAGGTTTTGGCAAAGTACTTGCCAGAAAAGGACGTGGCAGTGGTATGCGAACACGGCAATAGGGCGAGGTTTGCTACCTACGGTATGCCACACGTGTACAGGAAGAAGGCAATATACATGCCGGGAGGAATGATGGCGTGGATGGGAATGGGATACGAAGTAGAGAGCGGGATGGACGAAAACGGGCTTAAGTGGCAGGAGTGGCTCGACAAGGAAATTAACCAATAGACAACTGTCTATAGCACTAACATGCAATTATTTTTAAGGTATGACTACAAATTGAAGTTATGATATACATGTACCACATGGTTGAATACATAGACCTAGAGGACTACTTAGTGCTCAGCGCTCTAGAACTCTGAACCGTTTTTTAAGTATTGATACGGTGAAATAGTCGTTTCCGCAATAAGCCCCTATTTTCTCGTTCCTCTTCATGATAATCACCTTATCAACGTAGGTAGGTTGATGGTCAGTGGTTATCAGTACGTTTTCCTTTCCTAGGGCGACAGGGATCCTGTGGAGGGCCGAACACCACGAGAAAGACGTGACCCCTGGTATTACTTCGTAAGGTTCCACAAACTCTGTAAGCCTATAAAAAGAACTGTAAAAGGCCGGATCTCCTAAGGTCACGTAGGCTACCTTTTCGTATCGTGAGACTTGACTAGCTAGCTTCTTGTAATCCTCCCTGCTTCCCCTTATGGGAAGGTTAAACAGGATTACCTCCTTGTCCTTCAAGTATTCCTTAACTGCGTTATACGTGAGCATCCTAGAAGTATAAGGTACGACGACCACGTCAGATTCCTTTATCACCCTCAGGGCCTTCAGCGCTATTAACTCCGGGTCTCCCGGACCTACGCCTACTCCGTATAATCTCATCTCTTGGCTCTCCTATATGAGTGGGTAAAGGAACTAGAATAAAGGTTGCTATGCCTCTCCTCCCTTTTCAAGCACTCGCTTACTATTATTATCGCAGTCTTGTATATCTTGTTGCTCTTTACCAGTTCGTCGAGTTGCCTTAACTCCCCAGTTAAAACTTTCTGGTCTGGCCAGCCCGCGTGATATACAACCGCGACTGGGAAGTCCTCGGGGAAGACGGTAAGCAACTGCTCCTTGACCTTGTCTATGAGGTGGACTGATAAAAATACCACGATAGAGGCGTTCCTTTCAAGCACCATCTTGCTTTCGTAATCCGTCCTGTAGGGGAGCCTAGTGATAATTACGCTCTGGGGGCCCTGTGGGCAGGTCAACTCAAGCTTGAGTAACGCTGCGGACAACTGGAAGGAACTTACCCCCGGAATTACCTCTACCTCTAGTCCCTCTTTCTCTATGAGGAAGATCTGTTCGCTAATGGCACCGTAGATGGAGGGGTCGCCGTCGTGAACTATGGAGACCCTCTTTCCCTCCCTTGCTTCCTTAACTACTTGACTGATTATCTCCTCAATCTCCATTGAAGAGGTATCAAAAGTTCTCTTACCTTCGAATAGTTTTACAACTTCTGGACTGACCAAAGAGCCCGTGTAAAAAATGACGTCAGACTCCTTTATTACCCTCAGGGCCTTCAGAGTTATTAGCTCAGGGTCTCCCGGTCCCACTCCTACTATGTAAACCCTCAACTCATTCCCCTTTCTTGTAGTTTGAGATACCTGCTGCGATAGCAGTGGATATCGTTGGATATATTTCTTGCCCTGCTGGTACTACAATTATTAAGCCGCCCTTCTGGGAGATGTCAGATAGGGTCTCCAGAAACCTAATTTGCAAGGCGATCGGGTTGTCCTTGTATGACTTTGAGGCGTCTGCCAATATAGACGCTGCCTGCCTCTCACCTTCGCTCAGAATCACCTTTGCCTTTCTTAGCCTGTCAGCGGCTGCATACTGGGCCATTGCAGTGCTGAGGTCTGCAGGTAGCTTTACGTCCCTAACGGTCACAGCAGTCACCTTCACTCCCCATCCTTCAGTGTAGTTGTCCAATATCTCCTGTAACTTCCTGTTTATCGCGTCCCTTTCGCTTAGAACCTCGTCAAGTAGCATCTGCCCTATTATGTCCCTAAGGGAGGTCTGGGCTATGTTTATCACTGCGGAATTGTAGTTAGATATGTTAGCCACCGCCTTAATGGGGTCTATTACCTTATAGTACACAACTGCGTCTATCGAGACTGTCACGTTATCCTTGGTTATAACAGTTTGCGGCGGTATGTCGACGTTGTTGATCCTTAGGTCTACAATAACTGGCCTATCGACGAACGGGATGAGGAATATTATCCCTGGGCCCTTAACTCCTAGTACCCTACCTAACCTCAGTACGACTGCCCTCTGCCACTCCTTTACTACCCTAAACGATAATCCCACGAAGACTAAGACTATTATTAGGAGGAACACGAGCCCTACTATCAGATTTACATCCAGACTGTTTGTCATACATTTAACTTGAGTTTGTAGAATTAAAACTTATATTTAACAAGGATTGCAGATATTAAAACTCCTGCAAGAAAGGCGGAAATATATTCAATTAACGTAATATTCGCTTCAGCTGAAGACCCCTTATACTCAACGTGAGCGAAGTCAGAAGAGAGGGCTTTCTTAAAATTGTAGTTCCTAAGGAAGTTCAACAGGTCGCCGAACCCGGAGGTCAGTTTAGAAATTGCATTACTCAACCCCGGGGATATAGACGAGGAAACGTAATAGTTGGAGGCTAGACTGAAGTTTCCTGGGTAGTAAACAAAGTAGACGAAGGTTGTAGCGTTTGGAAACACCGTATACCCCGTGGCGTTGGTCACGTTTTCGTAGCCTACCTTGAGGCCAGCGATCGTAGGATATAACACTTCCACTGTCTGACCAGAAAGGGGTCTGCCCTGCAGGCTAAGCTTTACAATTAGCGTCTTGTTCTGCTGTGACACCGATATACTCGGAGGAATAGGCCATAGGACTGAAGGCGTGTTGTACCCCGGGCTCAAAACGGCAAACGGGTGAAATATGTTGTCTAAGTTACCAGATACTCCAAGCCCATAGGCGCTCTCTGCCGTGTCTAGGCCTACGCTGAACGCACTGGGAACTATTTGTAGACCAGAAGGAAAGCCGTAGTAGAGCTCTTCCTCTATATTCCCGCTCACTTGCACCACGCTACCCCCGCCCGGCCCTCCCCAAACTAGTTCTAGGTCGTTAGGTAACCCTATTTTGCTTAACCCTCCCATAACGAAATAACCGGGATAGGGGAGGGACAAGTACGTCTTCTTT
>JBBINF010000112.1:0-4933 GCA_037444045.1 Sulfolobales archaeon
CTTTATACCTTCGGTGATCCTCTTGGCTAGCGTCCTCAACCCCTTCACTGAGGCCCAGGAGACTTTGCACGAGTGGGTCTTCATGGTAAGCCACTACGCCTTGTTCATAGGGGGACTGCTGTTGTCGTATAAACTGGTTAAAGGCCCCGCCTACTGGATATTGCCGTCAGCTGTACTTGTGTCCTTGTGGCACATACCGTACTTCTTTGCCCTCGCTGGGGCCTTTACGACCTTCAGGGCACTGAACGATGTATCCCTTGTAGTCGCCGGCGTCCTAGCAGGGATAGGGGCCTATGGTCTCTCCCTGTTTTCCTGGGCTTCGCTCTTGATACTCTGGATGCTTGCAGACACTGTCCTTTCGCTGGTGTTCCTCCTGGAGATACCAGTCTACTCTAACTTGGCGTACAGCTTCTCCCCATATCCGCCTTCTGAGGAGTTCAACACAGCTTTGGCCATGTGGGTAGTCATGTCAGTTATCATTGCGTATGTATTCGGTAAGTTCTTAAGACAGTTATTATTTTGAAAGGTAAATATATTGAACAGACGTAAAGCCGTATCTGTGACGACTTTTTTGAGGGCATAATAAACGATAATGCCACTGTTTTAAGCCGTCTACCCTAAAACTCCGTAGGTCTACACTCTTCCTACGAATTTACTTTGGAGAGAGATGAACATAATTCTACAACCTCAAGGTAAGGGGGAGAGTGTATGTAGTTGACGCTAGTTAATAGGTGCATAACAACTGTTTACGAAACGGCCCTCCCTTGGTAGGTCTAGGCCAGAAGTAGAAGATGACAACATGTATAAGGAAGGGGGGCTCGGAAAGTCCTCCTTGTAAGGACTGCAGTTTCAGTTTAAAAAACTAGCACTTGTCACCCCTTGTCCCGGTTTCCAGCCTATAGCTCGCTCTTCCAGTCTTAATGGGCTTAACCCGTTTTAGGAAAGAAATCGAGTATCTTGGGATAACTAATTATCTTGTAATAAAAATTTAATTCTTGGTCAAATTAAAAAAGATTTATAGCGAAGAGTCCACAATCTATTTCATGAATTTCCCTTCCAAGCGAAAAAAGGCCATAGCCTTCCTAAACCTCGTAGTAGCCATTTCGGTCTTAGTGGCCGTAACCCTCGTAACAAACACGGAGTTTATCCTCCCTCCCTTTCTGGCAACCGCGGCGACGAAGTACCCAGACCCGGACTGGCGGATGTACAGGAGCACGGCGATATTGCTTTCGTACTTGCTCTGCGGGGCAATAGCAGTTGTCTTTTCAGCGTTTGGCCTCCACGGCATCCTAATGGCCACCGTAGCGTCGTTCGTGGCGTTTGGGGTGAGCGTGGGCTTAAACGTTGAGCACCCGCCCGCAATTCTCGCTGCCTTCCTTGGAGTACTGGAGAGGGTGGGACCACTTTACATAGTACACCCAGTGGTCACTGGGGTGATTACGATTGAGGGGGTCAACTACCTTCTCACTAAGTACGTTGAGCCGAAAATATAGGGCGTCAGCACTCCTGGTACGCTTCTTCTAATATTTTGTCCGCTAACCCCTCGTTTACCTTGACCCTCACTTTGTAGTTCTGGTGGATCACGTGTACTTCCATGTCGGTAAACCTCTCTCCCTCTAGGTCAAAGGTGAGGGGCTGGACCGTGCTGAAGGCGCGTCCCTGTTGCCTCCCGTTCTCCGGATCCCCCTGAATTAACTTGTTGCCCACCTTGAGGAAGACCGAGTTGTAGATCTCCGGGAGCTCGTTGAACACCTTCTCGAGTTCCCTTTCGTTTTCGGCGTAGATGTAGAGGGTCGCCTTTACCTTCCCCCCACACGGCAGCCAAGAGGAGTATACCCTTATCTCCCTCTCTATGTCCTCCCTCTTTGACAGCCTATCAAGGTACACCATCTCCTGGATCTGGTGGAGCACTGTGTCCTTGTTCTCGAACAGGAGGCCCAGTCTATCTCCGAGCTCCAACCTCCTCTCCTTCTTTACCTCAACTGCCTTCCTTATCCTCTCCCACCTCACCTTCTCGTACTCGTACCACGGGAGCACTTCCTCAACCCTTATCGTCTTTCATCGCCTCCTTTAACACTTGGATGGGGTGCATTGGCCTCCTCCCAGAGGCCTTGAGTATCTGTAGCCCCGCTAAGGGGCACTCGGTAGCAAAGACCTCAGCGTCGCTCTGGGAGAACGCCTCCATCATCTTAGACCCCACGACCTTTGCCTTGGAGTAGTTCCTCAGCCCCCAGCCCCCGTCTATCCCTGAACACCCCTTGTCAGCTATCTCGACCTTAGACTTTACGTTCCTCATCAGTTGGACTCCGGGCAGACCAACGCCGAGGTACCTCAAGTGACACGGGGCGTGGTAAAGCACGCTCTTGGGGAACTCCCCCTTTATCTCTATCTTCCCCTCCCTCTTCAGCTTTAGGAGGTACTCCATGGCGTCGTACACCTTGATTGGCTCCCTGTCCAAGACGTACTGGTACTCCTTGGTCAGCATCAAGGTGCAAGTGGGCACTGGAGACACCACGTCGTACCCCTTGTCCACGTATTCCTTTAACAGCTTGTAGTTATACTCAGCGTTCCTCTTTAACGCATCTGCGTCCCCTACGTCCAGCATGGGGGCACCACAGCAAAGGAAGTTGGCGGTCTTAACCTCTATCCCCAGCCTGTTGTACACCTCCACCAAGTCCCGCCCTATTTCCGGGTAGAAGTTCTCCACCAGACAGGTGTGGAAGAGGACAACCCTAGCCTTTGGCTCCTTAATCTCTTTGCCATTGAAGTTTGAGAGGAACCCCTTTTCTGCCACTTCTAGCTTTGGTGCCTCCTCGCTTACTAAGGCCTTTACCATGGCCTTAGATATGGGCCTCACGAACTTGGCCGCGTCCAACATCTCAAAGAGCCTGTCCTTAAGGGGTATCCCAGTCTTGCTCCTGTAGAACAGCCAAGCCCAGTCCATTAGGTGGGCGAAGTCCATGTTGAACTCGTGGGGTGGGGTGTAGGGGCAGTTCACGTAACACATGTTGCAGTGGAAACAGTCTACAACCACGTCAAAGAGATCCTCGAGGGTCAAGGCCTTGGGGCCCTTCTGGTCTGTAAGCTTAAAGAGCTTGGGGAAGACGGGGCAGTAGTTAAAACACCTCCTACAACCGTGACAAACGGAGGACTGCCTTATGAACTCGGAGAGGAGCTTACTCTGGTTAAAAAAATCGGGGTTGTCTTTGTTTAAGGTATACATTCACTTTTCCCCTTTGAGGGCCTTCAGGGCGTTAGTGAACTTCTCCGCGTGGCTCTTCTCGGCCCTCGCTAGGGTCTCAAACCACTCTGCTGCCTCGTCGAAGCCCTCCTCCCTCGCCACCTTTGCGAAGCCCGGGTACATCTGGGTGAACTCGTAGGTCTCACCGGCTATTGCGGACTCGAGCATCTCCTCTACAGTCTTTATCGGCTTCCCAGTGGCCGGGTCTACTGAACCACCCTGCCTTATGAAGTCTAGGTGGCCGAAGGCGTGGGCGGTCTCGCCCTCAGCTATGCTCCTCAACAGAGCCGCTATCTCTGGGTACCCCTCCTCGTCGGCCTTCTTGGCGAAGTATAGGTACCTCCTGTTGGCCATTGACTCCCCTATGAAACCATGTTTGAAGTTCTCCTCAGTTTTAGTACCTTTTAGGCTCTTCATGTTCTCTTTTATCTTATTATTTTTGTTAATATATAAGAGTTTCTATTATTAGGTAACTTTTATGTGGTAATAAATTTCATTTAAGAATGAATTTAAATTGCAAGGGGAGACGCCTAGACATAATCCGAGCTGCGAAAAAGACCTAGTAACCGCTGACACTGACCTTAAAGGAACCCCCCATGGCGTAGGTCGGACGTGGTGGCATCGCGGTGGGATAAGCAGGCGCTATATTGCTGGGTAAGAGTTCCTGTTCATGACGGACTCGGTACTCATAACAGAGGAGGAGAGCTGATGTAAGTAAGTACCTGAATATACCAGTAAGGATCAGTAATGCAGTGAAGTGGAGGGGGAAGTAAGGAAACTGTCGTAGCATCTATCTTACCCTCATCGATCAGCTTTTAATCCATCATCTGGGAGTCATCAAGGGAGTCCGATCCCCTCACTACGAGTTCCGCGAATGCGTTACAAGTGTGGGTAAGGGATAACAGTTTCCCCCACCACCTTCTTTTTTACCTTGGAAGTCCAAAAGCTATATATGAGGGCTAAGGTACAGAAGGTAGAGAGGAAGGGGAAATACCTTATTGTTACCCTCGACCAGCATTTGAGCTTCAGACCAGGGAACACGATAGACGTGACCATAGAGGGGGAGAAGAGGACTTTCTCGATAGCCAGCAGAGCTGGGGAGCCGCTTACCTTTGCCACAATCGCGGGGCAGTCTAAGTTCAAGGGGGAATTAAAGGAGGGTAGAGAGGTGGAAGTTGATGGCCCATTCGAGGACGAGTTCGTGCTGAAAGGGGTCAGCGACCACGTCTTCGTCACTAAGGGCATAGGGATAACGCCGGTGAGGCCAATGCTCTACGAGGCCCTTGCTAGGGGCGATAGGGCTACCCTGTTCTACGAGACCGATTACGTCATATTCGACGACCTCGTGAGGTTTTCTGTGAACAGGATGCCCACTCCCAAGGACTTGGCTGATCACGCCGAAGCGTTCTTCTACGTCAGTGGCACTCCCTCGGACACCAAGGAGATCACAAGACTGCTGATTGAAGCAGGAGTGAAGCCAGGGAAATTAGTGGTTGAGCCGTTCAGCGGGTACGACTAACGGCCGGTAGAAAGTTTATTTGGTTTGGGCTTACAGCCACAGTAATTCCCCATTTTCATTAGGCTCCTAAGTCATTAGCTGGGTTGTCCTCTAACCTAAACCACGTGTCCGGGAAATCTCGCTAAGGCGTGCTAAGCAAAAAAGATTTCATAGCCCTTTTCTCCTTTTGCTGA
>JBBINF010000113.1:0-266 GCA_037444045.1 Sulfolobales archaeon
CTTCCCAGCCTAACCGTGAAAAGCGTATCTATTTCTTCTTAATGTCTTGGTCTCCTTTACGCTGGCAATACATGCTCAACATGGCCCCCAAGCTACTAGAAGCCCCCTACCTAGTGATTGCTAGGGCCGTTTGGGTGGTCCCACCAAACCCCTTACAAAAAGTCACTCGAAAAAGAGGATAAAAAAGGGTTTTACTTAGCCACGTGGTTACCACTTCACCCTATCAGCTTCCCTAGGACTCCCTAGCGTGTAGCCGTCGTTACATC
>JBBINF010000113.1:320-4860 GCA_037444045.1 Sulfolobales archaeon
CACTGGTCGGCCTACGGACCTGCTCGGACACCGCGTTGACTATTACAGCCAGCCACTCACTGTCCTCTTGGTACACTACCTCTAGCGGGGCTAGCTGGCCCAGCAGTTCCAGCACGAGATCCACAGAACCCCTGTCAGCTCTCTTCCCAATTATCTCAAAGGGATACAGGGAGAGGTAGACGTAAGAAGGCCTACTTGCACCGGCAACCTTTGCCCTAGCACAGAGAACCCCAGGCTCGTAGTACTCCACGTCCACGCCTAGCATGTAGTAGAGCTCATCGATCCATAGCTTTATCTCACCGGTCTCTGGGCTGAATACCCTTATGAAGATCCCAGTTCTCTTCCTCAACATATCACCTTATAATCTCTATTTCATAGAGTTGAATGGTTGTATCTGACGACAAGCGTTTTTCATTTCCATCTCCACGTTAACCTTTCATAGAATTGAAATTCGGATATATTTCTCCGTACGTCGAGAAAGCTGAACTCCCACAGAGTTGAAAGATTGTATGACCCTTTGATAGGCCCAACAAATCTGGGGTAAGTCTACCTTTAAGGGAACGACAGTAAGCTCTCAATCCCCTCCTCGTAAAGCCTCGGCATCGAGTAGGAGTACCCCCGCGGACGAGGATTAGAGCGTAGCTTCTGGCACTAGACTGTCCTCGACCTCTCTCTGTTTAAAGGGTCTGTATGGATTAGTATGACGTCTGTTGACTTGGAATGGTATGGCATTATTAAGAAGGTCTGACTCCTCACTTAGGACTCCAACGTATCACGATGCCTCTAGAGTAGTAACCATAAGTGAACTCTTTTTCCAATTTAACTACGTGGAAGAGGAAAAGCAGTTACCTCAGTGACACGATAACGGCAAGGTCACCAAGGCGTGTCTTTCCTATCCTTTAGGCAATTAACTATTTTCTCCACGTCGACTTCTATCCCGAACTTACTTAAGAAGTCCTTGTACTTGTTGAGCAAGAGCCCCACCCTCTCTATCGCCCTGTCAGACAGCCCGGGCCAGTCCAACCTCTCTGGCTTGACCGCCAGTATGTACGCCTCCCTAGGGACGTTACCAGCCCTCTTGGCCAGGAAGACCACTTGTAGCGGGGAGAGCCTATGCGGGTCGGAGACCTCCACCTCGTAGTCCTTGCTTAGGTCCACCCTGAAAAGGTTGAACTCCTCCTCCATTACCATAGCGTCTACGAAGAACACCACGTCTCCCTTCTCTATGTAAGTTAAGGCTTGGAAGCCGTTCGCCCCAGCGTCAAGCCAGTTGGCGCACTCAGCTACCAGGGAGCCCACAGCGTCGTCGCCGTAGAGCCTGTTCCCGAGGCCTATGACCTTGACAGCCACTCCACTTTCTCCTCCACCTTCCTGTTCAACTCCTTCACCTTCTCCTCCGAGTACTCCCCCTTGTAGTATATGGCGTAGACCTTGTCGTAACCGCCGAAGATGAGGATGCCGTAGGCCACGTCCTCCACGTAGTACCTCCCGTCTAGGCCCGGCCTTATTAGCTCGAGCTTCTCCCAGGGGTCGTCGGTCTCCAACACGAACTCCTTCTCGGATATCCCCTCTGGGGCGTACCTACTGCTGCCGACTAGGAGTACCCTCTCCGCGGAGAGCCTTTTGACCTGCTCTGCCGCGTCTATGGGGTCGGTCTCGAGGTCTAGGACGAACTCGCGCCCTTTCCACAGGTTGTAGACCTCCTCTATCACCTTGCCGTCTGGCGTCGAGAAAAAGGGGATAAACCCCACTACTACCTTCACTTTCTCACCGCGTTGCCCCTTATCTTCTTGACGAGGTCTAAGAGGTCAGTTGCGTTGTACTCCTTGAGGAGGTCGTCCAGCTTGACCTCCTCGTTTGTGGTCTTTATCTCGTAGATCACGCTCAACAGCTCCTGCTTTAGGGGCCTCTGGATCTCGCTCTTTACGACGTCCTTCAGGGCGAGTAGCTCTTGGACCACCTTCAGAAGCTCGTGGATTGAGCTCATCCCACCACCTCAACATATCCTCGGTACTATGTCGCCAGAGGGCATCTCGAGTATCTTGGCCCCTCCAACTTCCGTCCTTATGATCACTAGCCCCCTGTTCTCCCTGTTCTTTGGCTCTACCACCTTGCCTATCACCCTCGGGTCAAACCCTTTCCCCCTAAGCTCCTTGAGCACGTCTTCGGCCCTCTCGGGGGCCACAGAGAGCACTGCCACCCCCTCGTTTGCCAGGACTAAGGGGTCTAGCCCAGTCACCCCAGTTATTGACTTCACCTCCTCTGGGATGGGTATGTCCTTCTCCTCCACTACTATCATCTTCCCTGAGAGCTGTGCCCACTCGTTCAGCGTCGCAGCCAGCCCTCCCCTTGTGGGGTCCCTCGCCGCGTGGACCTCCCCGGGGAACTTCTCGAACACGTCCAGGAGCTTGACCAGTGGCCTTACGTCGCTCTTCAAGTTCGTCTCAATGCCGTACTGAAGGGCAGCTATCACTGAGCCGTGCACCCCTATTGGGCCGGTAACTACCACGTAGTCTCCCTCCCTCACCCTGTCCACTATGGGGTTTTTGCTCACCCCTACCCCCACGGTGTTTATCACTATCCCCTTCATTGCCTCAGACGGGACCACCTTGAAGTCCCCTCCCACCAGCGGGATGCCGTACTCCTTGAGGACTGACACCATGTCGTCGATTACCTTGTCGAGGTCGTCGAGGGGGAAGCCCTCCGCCACCACTATTGAGTCCAGTATAGCTATTGGCCTCCCTCCCATCATGACCACGTCGTTTATTGTGCCTGACACGGCGAGGGTGCCTATGCTCCCGCCGGGGAAGAAGTAGGGGTACACGGTGTGGGAGTCGGTAGCTACCACAATTTTCCCGTCTATCACTGCACCGTCGTCGGGGTAGTCAATGCCCACCCCGTTCTCCGTCCTCTTCAGTGAGTCGGGGAGCTTGGAGAACAAGTACTTCTGGAGTATGTTCTGCGTGTCCTTGCCGCCGTTGCCGTGGGAGAGCAGGACCCTGTCCACTACCCCTCACCTAAGTCCTTAAGCACCCCGGAGACCGACTCCATGAAGGACTTCACGGCCTCCTCTGGGTCGTCGCCCTCTATCTCTGCTGCCTCCCTTATCTGCTCTGCGATGAACTTTATGTTCTCCAGAACCTCCTCCTTGCTCAACTTGGCTATTATCACCCCTGCGTGCACCATCACGTAGTCCCCTACCCTCAGCCCCTCTACCCCAATGGCCACCTTCTTCAGCGTGTTACCCCCTAAGTCCACGGTAGCCATTACGTCTGAGTCTACTGACACCACTTTCGCCGGCACTGCCCAACACACGTCACTTCACCTCCTTCAACGCGTCCAAGACCCTCTGAGAGGATCCAAACCTCGCCCACACCGCACACGCCCCCTCCATCGAGACCATGCATGGGCCCCACGGCCTTGCCGGGGTGCAGGCCTTCATGAAGAGCGGGCACTCGTCGGGGTAAGCAGTGCCCAAAGTGACCTCGTTGCACCTACACCCAGGGGGGAGGTCGTAGTCCCACGGCCTCTCCTTTAGGCCCAACTGTAGCCTGGCGTTGTGCTCCGAGAGCCTATCGCTTAGGTCTAGCCCGCTCTTGGGGATAACCCCAATACCCCTCCAGACGGCGTCGACTACGTCGAAGACTTCCCTTATCTTCTCCTGGGCGTAGAGGTTGCCCATCTCCTTCGCCACCCTCTTGTACTCGAGGTTTGTGTACTTCACGTTGTCCGTGTAGAGGTCCTTGAGGATGACCAGTACCCCGGTCAGTATGTCTATGGGCTCAAACCCAGTCACCACTGCAGGTATCCCGTACTCCTTGGGGAAGAAGTCCCAGCTCACTGCCCCTATTATCGTCGACACGTGGCCGGGGCCTATGACCCCAGAGACGGGTGTCCTCTTGCTCGACTTGTGGACCCTCACTGCGTACTCCGCTGCGGGGGCTGTGAGCTTCAGGGAGGAGTAGAAAAGCAAGTTCTTGGGGACTTTCCCGTTGGCGAAGAGGACTGCGTAGCTCGGGGTGGTTGTCTCAAACCCCACGCCGAAGAAAACGGAGGGCTTGCCGTCCCTCTTCGCGTCCTCTATTGCGTCCACGAAGCTGTAGGCTATCCTCACGTCCGCCCCCTCTGCCTTCGCCGCTGCCAAGCTGCCTATTTGCCCCCTCTTGTAGTGGTTGACAGTGGGGAGTTTGAACACGTCCCCAAAGGTGTACACCCTGTACCCCTCCATAGCCAGCTCTATCACGTTCTCTATGTCGCTTGAGGGAGTGACGCACACTGGGCACCCAGGGCCCGGTATTAGCTCTACCTCCTTTGGCATCAGCGCCCTTATCCCGTAGTGGGTGGTAGTCCACTCGTGGGAGCCGCAGAAGTTCATTATCTTTATCTTGTCGAGCCCCCTCTTCTCCGCGACCTTTGGGGCGAGCCTAGATATTTCCTCGGACAGCTTAGCTGCCAGGGAAGAGTTCTCCCTAAAGAGTAGTTCAATCTGCTTGGGTAAGTCCATGTTCCCACCTTATCGACTCTCCTTTCTGGGTAAAAA
>JBBINF010000114.1:0-4857 GCA_037444045.1 Sulfolobales archaeon
TCTGCGGAGGACTCTTGTGCTACCTTGACTGCTTGTATCACTAGCTCATGTGGGGTAGAGGCTATGGCCTTTCCCCCCGTCCTTCCCAGGGATATGGAGCCTACAACGTTAAATCCGAATTCCCTTAGCCACTTGACCTCATAATCGTGCCTTCTCTGATTATATGGGGTTACTAAGTAGATTTCTTTGGCACCAAGGTACCTTAGCCTCTTAATTATTGCCTCAGTGGAAATGACGACGGGCTTCGAGAAGACCTTCTTTATTTCCCTCATACCGTCCTCGTAAAATACCCCGTATGACCTTGCGTAAATTATTACGTCTCCTCTTTCTGCTTGGTCTTTCACTTTAAGTAGCTCTTCAATAATCCTCCTTCTCTCAGCTCTAGTGTTTCCGTGCCCGGGGTAGAACTTCATGTAGATTACTTGTAAGTCGTTGAACACGTCCTTCATGTCCCTTGGGAGTACTGGGTTCTCCTCAGAGACTATTAGGGAAAACATGGTATCCATTCAATGGAGATTTAGTTAAAACCCTTAGCCTTTATGTCCTCCTTATGTGAACGTTTACCCTGTATCCCTTTCCTTCTTGGGTTATCTCGTATTCCATAGAGTACTGGTTGCACGCTCTCTTGACCACTATCCTACTTTCCGAGAAAGAGTAAGTAGGCTCTCCACACCCCTCTAAAAAAGGCTTTAATCTTTGCTCGATTTCCTCTTGGCTCTTTGCGTAGAACTCCATCTCAAACGAGTCGCCAGAGTAGTACGAATACGTCATATGACGCGAGATAGTATAGGCCACAGAAGTACTTACGCCTATCCCTATAACTGAGAACAAAACGGCTAGAAACTGGAACAAGTTCCCGAATAGTGGTATAAACAGGAACTTCAACGCGAGAAAGATGTAAACAGCCGAAGCGATGGAAGAGGAAGCTAACGTGGACAGGACTGAAGGCCGGATTCTCCTTTCAAGAAAAGCGTTTACTATACCGTTAATGATCGGGCCGATAATCGGTATCCACCAAATAGCGAGAGATAATGGGATAGTAATTTTTAGGGCTTTCACTAGTGACTTATTCGACTTAAAACTAAAAAGGGTTTCTGAAAACTCGTCAACAGCTAAAGGCAAAGGCTGTCCACTGTCCTAGAGGATTCGCCTCATTTACTTCCACAGTTAAACGGCCCAAGGAATCGGCCTAATCTGCATTTAACTTAACACAGATTTTAAACCAATTAGATTAAAAACCCTTACAAATTATCTATATTCTGACACCTTAAGGTATTAAAATCTGGGAAATGCTTTTATCTTACGCACTGGAGCATATTATGTGAATACGCTGGACGAGCTTATCCAAGCGTTCGGATTTACAGATGACGAGATCTCGTACGCCTTAGACAAGGCCAAGGGCATAATCCTAGGCTATGCCATGGAGTACAGAGCTAGGAAAGTCCTAGAAGACCTTAGCTTTACCAACATAAGATCGGTGGACTTACCCACACACGACATAGAGGCCGAAAAGGACGGTCATAGGTATTTCATTGAAGTAAAAGCCAGCAAAAGGCCCTTGACAAAGGAGTACTCTGCATATAAGATAGCCATGATAGCAAGGCTAGACGGAACCCATTTAACGCTTCTTATGACACCTAGGCCTGCTATATTCTTAACAGAGGAAGTGCTCAGTGAGCCGAAGAGGATACTCCTAAAGTTCTTTAGGCTACTGTTTTGGGGTGACCTATCTGACGTAAAGACTTTCTTGGACGATGAAAAGAACAGAAAGGTAGTAGCCAATTATGGGAGAGTTATCTCAGAGTACGCCAATAAAATACCTAACGAGAACTTACTTCAAATAGTCAGGTCTGTTCTTTGAGAACTGCCTCACCAAGTCGGCTTCCGCCTTGTCGAGGAACTTGTAAACAGTGGAGTGCTCCCTACCCTCTATGAGCATGTCTATGGCCTTCCTGACTATCGGCATCTGCTCGTTAGTGGAGATTACAGCTACGTAATGCTCGTAAATCGAAATTACGGCGGAGGTGTACTCCTGGAGTATCTTCTTTGCCTTACCTCCCTCGCCTATTATCCTTCCCTTTATTCTCCTTATGGTCTCGGGACTTCCTCCCAAAGTGGCCTTTAAGTCAATTACTTCCAGCTGGTATTCATCGCTCATTAGCTTTAACGCGTCGTTTACTGAAAACCCTAAGCCAAGTGCCCTAATGACCGATGCGACCTTTAGGGCATTGTAAGGGTTCTCGTTCGTTGGATCTATTTCGAAGATCTTCTTCTTCTCGTCATAGCTTATCTTAACTCCGGAGATCTCCTGCAACTTGGGCAATAGGGATTTCACTAACTCTATTTTCTCGTCAGATACGCTAACGAACATTTTCCCAAGGTTAAGGTATTTCCAACGTCTTTAAAATTTCTTCTACCTCTAGGACTTTTACTCCCTTGGACGAGAAGAAATCGTTTACCCTAGTTATATCCCTCAAGAGGAGTTCCTTAGCGTTCTCGTGGTCTATCGGCAACGACTGACTGACGTCTATTATGTACACGTGGTCGTATACCATTACGTTGTATTCGCTTAGGTCGCCGTGAACCAGCTTAGCCTTATTTACCATTAGTTGCACTTGCGTTATTACCTGCTCGTAGAGGTCTTGGGTGACCTCCTCGTCAGGCAACTCCTTGAGGAGGGGGGCCCTCACTCCGTTGTCCCCAATGAACTGCATCACAAGGACGTTCTCCATGACCAAAATCGGCTCGGGAACCCACACACCTGCCTCGTACATCCTCTTCAAGTTCTTGAACTCCTTCTTAGCCCAAGTGAAAATCAGCTGCCTAGTGTTGGATATCTTCACCTTCTCGAACCTCTTATCGCCTAGGGTGTACCTTTCAACTGCCCTCTTGTGAGAGGCGGTACTAACGTAGTAGATCTTTACCGCGTAGTACTTACCGTGGATAGTCCTAGCCGGGTATATCTTTGCCTCCTTACCTGAGGAGATTGCCCCCAGGTAAGTGTCTATCTTAAGCTTTGCGGCTATCTTCTCTAAAACTAGGTAAGTCCTGGGGTCTATTGTCGAGTCCACTACTTTAAAAAGGTCTTCGTCCTTCCTCCTTTTTTCCTCCTTCCTCTTTTTCTCCAAAAACTTTAACCTCTCAGCTGGTCTATTACTTCCCTAGAGATCACTTTCTCCTCTACCAGCTTCTTTATTTCGTCGTTGCCGTACTTGTGTATAATGTCGCATTTTTCAGACTGGAAGTCCCAAGGTGCAGTAAGAACTACATCCCCTTCTTTTATCCAAACCTTCTTCCTCATCCTACCGGGTATTCTTGCTATCCTCTGTTTTCCGTCCACGCAGAGCACTACTATATGCTCTGCCCCTAGCATTTTCTTTACTACGCAGATCACTTCTCCTTCTTCTGGCTTCATTACCTCTCTAGTCGGGGCCTCTCCCCTATCCTTTTTGGGCAACTAATTTACCACCACTTCATAACTTCCTCTCTTCCAATTAAAACTTAAGGTTATTTCAAGGGCTTGAGAAGTTCTATAGCTATGGCAGTTGAACCTCCAGTTCCGTGGCAAATACTCGCGATCCCTCTAGTGCCACCCATCTTCGATAGTACGTTTATTAAGGTGGTTATTATCCTTGCGCCGCTTGCGCCTATTGGGTGGCCCAACGCTATTGCTCCCCCGAACACGTTGAGTTTATCGTAGGGTATACCCAAGTACCTATGGGCTAAAACGTTGTTCACTGCAAACGCCTCGTTGTTTTCAAAGTAGTCGAAGTCGGAGATTTCCATGTTTAACCTCTTCAGCAGCTTCCTCACGGCAAAGATCGGGGCCTCAGTGAACCTCCAGCTCTCGATACCTACCCACGAGTAACCCAGAACCTTCGCTATTGGTTCTACCCCGTATTCCTTGACAGCCTTCTCGCTCATCAAGACTAAGGCAGACGCTCCGTCCGATATCTGGGACGAGTTGCCTGCAGTGTGGAACCCCCAGTCGTTGAAGGCTGGCTTCAGCTTAGATAGTTTCTCAATGGAAGTATCTGGCCTAATGCCCTCGTCCTTTGTGACGGTGTTACCGCTAACCTCTACTGGGGTAATCTCGCTGGCGAAGTAGCCCTTATTAGTAGCCTCAGCGGCCCTCCTGTGGCTCTCGAAAGCCACCTCGTCTAGCTCCTTTCTGGTGATGTTATGCTCTTTTGCCACCATGTCCGCCTCCTTCCCCATAGCGTACATGTTAAATGGGTCTGTTAGACCGTCAATGAGCATTGTGTCGGTAAACTCGAGCTTTTTGCCCATAAGGAACTTTACTCCCCACCTAACCTCTGAGGGCAATGCAAGAGCTGCCTGGCTCATGCTCTCCATGCCTCCAGCGACTATCACGTCCGCGTCGTTGCTCTTTATCATCTGAGACGCGTTTACTACGCTCATCATCCCAGAGGAGCACACCATGTCTACCGAGTAGCCGTCTATCTCGTAGGGTATCCCTGCCCTACAAGCTGCCTGTCTAGCTAAGTCTTGGCCATGGCCTGCCCTAAGTATGTTGCCCATTATCACTATGTCGACTACCTTGGGGTCTACGTTTGCTCTCTGCAACGCTGCCCTTATTGCTGCAGACCCTAAATCCACCGGAGATACGTCCTTAAATACGCCGCCGAACTTCCCTATAGGCGTCCTGACGGCTGAAACTATGTAAACTTCTGTCATATGCTAAGGTAGATTTCATACTTTTTAAACTTTTTAAATAACAATCCCCCTTATGTCGTAGAACGAGAAATCGGTAATTTTGACGTTGTACCATTTCCCTAGTTCGACGCCTTCTAGGATCACTGGTATATAGTTTATGGTTCTACCTATCTTAGTGCT
>JBBINF010000115.1:0-2222 GCA_037444045.1 Sulfolobales archaeon
GGGGGAGAAGTCGTAACAAGGTAGCCGTAGGGGAACCTGCGGCTGGATCACCTCACGATATTTCCCCCGCCAATTAGGGGAGGGGGTGCTCACTATAGTCTCGGCTCCCCTTGTCTGTGCAGTTCCCCTTCAAGGGAAGGGGAACGAAGAGCCTAGAGCTCCTGTGGTGGGATAGCTCCTACCGCAGGTCTCAATGAGGCTAGCCACTACCAGCGTAAAAGGCCGCCTAGGGGTGGCTGCCTAGGGCACCAAGCCACCCGGTGGATGGCTCGGCTCGGGCGCCGACGAAGGGCGCGGCAAGCTGCGAAATGCCCGGGGTAGGCGCATGCAGCCTTTGATCCCGGGATTCCCGAATGGGACCTCCTGCCCGTTAGGGCGTTCCCGCCCGAAAGGGTTGGGAACGGGAACCCTCCGAACGGAAGCATCTTAGTAGGAGGAGGAGGAGAAATCAAATGAGATCCCCTGAGTAGGGGCGACCGAAAGGGGGACAGCCCAAACCAAACCTGCCGGCGATAAGTCGGTGGGGATGTGGTGTTACCGGCCTCCAGCCCGGGTCAGACCCGGCCTCCCTGGCTCACCTAGCCGAACTCCCCTGGAACGGGGGGCCATAGAGGGTGAAAGCCCCGTAGGCGAAAGGTGAGTGGGAGGTGACTGGAGGCAGAGTACCATCCCCTGGTTTGGGGGTGGGAAGTTGGGGGACACGTGCCTCCAAGGCTAAATACGTCCCGAGACCGATAGCGAACTAAGTACCGTGAGGGAAAGCTGAAAAGAACCCCGGAAGGGGAGTGAAAAGAGCCTGAAACCGGGTGGTCAGACAGGGTAGGGCTCGAAAGGGGTGATCTCTCCCGAAGGAAAGGGGTGTGAACCCCGAGTACGAGGGAGAGGGACCGGGGTCCTACCTTTCGTCTTGAAACACGGGCCGGGGAGCTCATGCCAGTGGCGAGCCTAAGGGGGTAAACCCCGAAGGCATAGGGAAACCGAGAGCCCGCAACCCCGCGAGGGGTGAGGGGCTGGGTCCGCCAGGGCCTGAAGTCACTGGCATGAGGCTAGAAACCGGGCGATCTAGACCAGGGCAGGCCGAAGGCGGGGGAAACCCCGCTGGAGGGCCGAATAGGGGTTCTGACGTGCAATTCGTTCCCTTGACCCTGGTCTAGGGGCGAAAGACCAATCTAGCCCGGTGATAGCTAGTTCCTCCCGAAATGCGTCCTAGCGCAGCCTCCCTGGAGGTGACCCGCGGGGTAGAGAGACTGATTGGGGGTAGGTAGCGAAAGCTACCTGCTCTCAGTCAAACTCCGAACCCGCGGGTGCCGGCGAAGGGGGGAGTGGGTCACTCGGCGTAAGGTCGAGTGGCAAGAGGGAAACAACCCAGACCCGGGTTAAGGTCCCTAAGTGCCGGCTAAGTGCCAACCCGAAGGGCGTCCCCAGCCATAGACAGCGGGGAGGTGGGCCCAGCAGCAGCCATCCTCTAAGGAGTGCGTAACAGCTCACCCGCCGAGGCTGGGGGCCCTGAAGATTGGTCGGGGCTCAAGCCGGCCACCGAGACCCGGGGGGTGGGGCCCAGTGGGTCCCACTCGGTAGGGAGGCGCCGCGGTTGGTCAGAAGGTGGGCCGAGAGGTCCACTGGACCATCCGCGGGTGCAGATCCCGGCGGCAGTAATAGCGAAAGGGGGTGAGAATCCCCCTCGCCGGAAGGGCAAGGGTTTCCCGGCAATGGTCGTCAGCCGGGAGTGAGCCGGTCCTAAGGCAGGGCCTAACTGGTACCTGCCGAAAGGGAAAGGGGTTAATATTCCCCTGCCTCGGAGGTAGGTGCGGCAACGCAAGCCGGGCTCCTGACGGATCGGGGTAGGGGGAGTGGGGTCACCGCCCCACCCAAGTACTGAAGTCCCTGGAGAGCCGTAATGGTGAGAAGGGGACGAAGGTGCGATGGGCTTCCCGTATGGGGAGTTCCCCTGATCCCTGGTCCCCATGAAAAGGGAGCCCGGAGCGATCCTCCGAGACCGTACCCAGAACCGACACAGGTGCCCCTAGGTGAGAAGCCTAAGGCGTCTGGGGGTTAACTCGGTCTAGGGAACTCGGCAAATTGGTCCCGTACCTTCGGAAGAAGGGATGCCTACCACTGTAGTGACCCTGCAGTGGTAGGTCGCAGTGACCAGGGGGATCTGACTGCTTAATAAAAACATAGGTCCCCGCTAGCCCGTAAGGGTGTGAACGGGGGCTAAATCC
>JBBINF010000115.1:2311-4816 GCA_037444045.1 Sulfolobales archaeon
GGTAGCCAAATGCCTTGCCGGGTAAGTTCCGGCGTGCATGAATGGATCAACGAGATCCCTACTGTCCCAGACCGGGGCCCCATGAACGCCCAGAGTGGGTTCACAGTCCCGCAACCCCCAACCCCGAGAGAAGACCCCGTAGAGCTTAACTGCAGCCTGGCGCTGGTTCCCGGGCGTCCATGCGTAGAGTAGGTGGGAGGCGTCGAAGCCGCCCTTCCGGGGGCGGTGGAGCCGCAAGTGAAACACCACCCATGGATGCTCGGGAACCTAACCCCGAAAGGGGGACAACGTCAGGTGGGCAGTTCGGCTGGGGCGGCACTCCCGCGAAAAGGTAACACGGGAGCCCAAAGGTCAGCTCAGGCGGTACAGGACGCCGCCGTAGAGTGCAAGGGCAAAAGCTGGCCTGACGAGTCCCTTCAAAGTACGGGGACTCGACGCGAAAGCGCGGCCTAGCGAACGCTCATGCCCCCACACGTGGGGGCTGGGCATGTCAGAAAAGTTACCTCGGGGATAACAGGGTCGTCGCGGGCGAGAGCTCCCATCGACCCCGCGGTTTGCTACATCGATGTCGGCTCTTCCCACCCTGGGGGTGCAGCAGCCCCCAAGGGTAGGGCTGCCCGCCCGTTAATGGGGAACGTGAGCTGGGTTTAGACCGTCGCGAGACAGGTCGGACTCTAAGGGTTGGGGGTGTGGGCCGCCTGTGGGGAAGGTACTCCTAGTACGAGAGGAACAGGGTACCGGGGCCTCTAGTCTACCGGTTGTCCGGTAGGGCAGTGCCGGGCAGCCACGCCCTAAGGGGTAATCGCTGAAAGCATCTAAGCGAGAACCCCTCCCCGAAAAGAGGCGGCCATGTAGGTCCCCGAAAGGGGGCCTGCGGGAGCCCACCCAAAAAACATGGGGTTGATGGGGTGGGGGTGTAAGCTCCGAGGGCGTAAGCCCGAGGAGTTCAGCCCGCCACTCCCAACGGGCAAGCCAGGGTAGTCACCCTTAGGCGGTCTTGCGTAAATGGTAGTGGCTAGCCTTAGAGGAGGTATCTCGCTGCAGGGGCTTTAGACTCTTCGTTCCTACAAGTTATCTCGTATTCTGTATCGTTGTCCTTATTATCTTGGTGTTTCGGTGAGATAGTTAGTCTTATCTTTTCCAGTGTTTAGTCTCGCGTGAATGTGAAGAAGGTCTAATTTTTTGGGTATGTCAGTCGGGAATGGTTGGTGCACTGTGCTTTTGAGCCCGTCTGTCTCCTTCTGAAATCGAGATTAAGTCACGTTGAATCTAAAGTCCACGACTAATGACTTAACCTCAACAAATACAAAACAGGGACTAGTGCTAGAATTACCCTTGCCTCCAAAGGAGGCCTTGGTTTAACCCATTATTGAGCTTTACTACTGGCGGCCTTCTCGTGAGTAAAGGAGGTATAAGGGCAATTGGGGCAAATTAACGTGAGTACCCAAGTTCAATTTTATTAGGTTACCGCAAGCAAGGGAGGGGAAACAGCAAATCGCCCGCAACCCTAGACAAGGTCACGTAAAAAGCTCTAAATAGACTGAGCAAGACTAGCTGCCTTGCTGAGCGCACTGACGTTACTACGTTAGTCATCTCTGACCTCCGCTTTTTGTCTCTTCTCCTCGCAGTCTATTTCTCATAGCGTCAACTTCTGCCCAACGCCATTGTCATACAATGGATCCCGCCAAATCCCCCGGTGAGTTCTCCTACCTTAACTACCACGTAGTCTATCCCCAGTTCCTTTACCTCCTTCTTCCTCGGGAAGAACGACCCCTCCTCCTTTAGCCTGGAGTACTCCCCCTTGACCTCCTCGAGCAAGTCTATGTACCCCTTTTTCTCTAAGTAAGACATGACGTTCCTTGAGTTCACTTCTGAGTCCAACGCCAGTATCCTCCCGTTGTCCACTGTGAGGAAGTTGGTAGAATACGAGATCTGCTCCAGTGGGCTGACCTCTATTAGCCTATACCCCCTTTCCTTGAAAAAGTCGAACAAGTTGGTCCTCCTCTTCATGACGTAACCCTTTTCGCCCAGCTCAAAGACCTCCGTAGTAGCCCCCTCAAGGGTCTTCCTGTTGCCCACAATAACCCCCTCCATAGGAGAGTTCAAGTACATGTCCAAATGCATGGAGAGCATGTAGTCGTTATTGTGCATTAGGGGGTTATAGACTAGGGCTATCTCGCTGAACCCCGTGGCCTCAGCGACCTGAAAAGCCCCCTCAATGCTAGTCCTCTTTCCCACCCCCAGGACGGCGAAGTCCTCAAAGGGCATGTAGTCCCCTCCCTCTGCAAAGGCAGGCTCAGCCACTTCCTTTACGACCCTTTCTGCCAACCCCTTTAGGGCTAACTTGACCAGTACGGTCTCCCTAGCCCTTATCCTCGTGCTCATCCTCCCTATTACCACCCCTTTGTCGGTGACTATTGACTGGTCCCTGACGAAGTACAAGTTGGCCAGGGGCTCCTCGTTTATTACCCTTGGTGTTGACTCCCCAGTGCCCAAGGCCTTGTG
>JBBINF010000116.1:0-4780 GCA_037444045.1 Sulfolobales archaeon
TCACCATTGGGAACCCGCCCACTGAAAGCACTGCCTCAAAGAACGCCCTCCCGAAGACGCGCCTACCTTCCAAAACCTTGAAGGCGGCGTCGTACTCCCACTCCCTTATTAGCCCCTGCCTGTACTCAAAGAGCGTGTAGTTCCTCCTCGGAAGTGGGTAGAACCTCATCCCCCCTATCTCCACCCTTTCCACCCTAGCCCCTATTACCCCTCCGTAACCCGCGTAGGGGAGGCTGGCGTTTAATAAACCCCCACAACACCCCAACCCCCTATAACGCCCAGCCTCGGAGTAGGTCTTCACCTTTACGTCGAAGTAGTCCTTGGTCACCTTTACCACTTCCCCAACCCCCCTCGGGTCGTACCTCTTCACGGGGTAGAACCTTATCGGCACCCCTTCAAGGTGGGCGTGGGGGAAGTCTCCACCAGTGTAGGGGTTCTCCAGGAACGTACCAATTGCCTCCCCCTTCCTCACGTAGTCACCCTCCTTTACCCATGGCTCTACGTGCAGTACCTTAACCCTCCTGCCCTTGCTCTCTAAGAGGATCAAGTAGTCGTAGTCCACCTTCGCAAACCTGTTTGGCCTCCCCACGTGGAACTTCTCCACCTTTACTACCCTCCCCTCAACTGGGGAAAAGAAGGTCTCCATATCTGGCGAGGAGACGTCTACTGCCCTCTTCCTCACGTGGGAGGGGAAGCCGCTTGAAAAGAAGCTGATTAAAAAACCCTTCAGTTCACAAACCTCTTTACGAGCCCTTCTAGCTGGGAGGCCTTTATTGCTGAGATGACTTGCCTCCTCTCTGGGTACCACGGTATGTTCTTGAGCCTGCTCCCTGGCCTCTCGTTGGAGTAGGGCCTATTGCACCCTGGGCAACCGCTGGTCATGAACGCTGGGGCGAGCTCGTCTACCGTCAAGTCGCTCGGTACCTCTACGTCCACTAGCCTCCCGCTCTCGTCGAACTTGAAGGAGTCAGCCGTGACCAGGTCGTTCTCTATGAGCCACCTGGCTATCTGCATCCTCCTGTACACGCTGAGCGGGACGGGCTTCTTGTTCTCCATCATTGTCCCCTCCTCTGGGTAGAAGGCGAACAGCGAGATCTTCGCCCCCCTGGAGTGGGCGTAGAGCATTATCTCAACAGCCTCCTTTTCAGTCTCCCCTAGGCCTATGATCAAGTGTATCCCGGCGTTCTTCTTGCCAAACACCTCTACAGCCTCGTCTATACCCTTCAAGTACCTCTCCCAGGAGTGCATGCTCCTCACAGCCTTTCCCCTGACCTCGTCGAAGACCCTCTTGCTCGCAGCGTCAATTGCCACGTCTATCATGTCCGCCCCTGCTTTCCTCATCTCCACCATGTGGTGCTTGAAGGTGTAGGTAGCGGTCACCAGCTCCGAGATCTGTAGCTCTATGCCGTACTCCCTTATCCTCCTAGTTATCTCTATTGCGTCTGGGGACGCCCTGGGGTGGGCTAACTGCCCCACGCATATCCTCTGTAGCCCGTACTCTGGGTTACCCTCCCTTTCCTTTATCCTCTTCAGCACCTCGTCCAACCTCCTTAAGGGCCACTCCACCCTTATTAAGGTCTTGCACTCGGGGCCTTGGGCTACCTCCCTAGCCTGGCCACAGTAGGCGCAGTTTGCCTTACAGCCGTCTGGGTAGTACTGCAGTAGGTTTATTGTGGTGTTCAGTGCCCCCTTTAGGAACTTCCCTGGGCTGAAGCCCAGTACCATGTCTGCTCCGAAGCTTAGCCTCACCCAGTCTGGGCTACTTATTACCTCTTTTGGTTCTAGTCTTAGGGTCATGTGGACACCCGTGAAATGAAGTCATAAACTACGTTCCCACAACACGCGTTGCTTAGCTTTATCTCCCTCCTCCCCTTGGCGTACTCTATGGTCTCCTCCTCGGGGAAGGCTATCCCGTCAACGTCGTAGTCCACTGCGAACTTCTCCACCTCGAGGTACTTAGTCCCCCTAGGCCTAGCGCAACCCAACATTATCGGCACGTCAAAGAGGTCCCTCGCCTTCTTCAGCCCGTTGATCAAGTGGGAGGGGGAGGGAACCCTCATTGGCTTGTTGCTCAAGGGCATTAGCCCTACAATTATGACCGCGTCAGGGTTGACCTCCTTGAGGAGGTCGATTGCCCTCAAGTCCCCCTCTTCTCCCTCTAGGCTCATGCCCATTATCACGTGTGGGACTATCTTTATCCCCTGGGACTTGAGGTAGATGAAGGAGTTCAAGTAGTCGTCCACTGTAAAGGGCTGCCTCAAGAACTCCTTAATGGTCCTGTTGTCGCCAACCATGTCCAGCAGGGCTATCTTGACCCCAGCCTCCTTGAACTTCCTGGCCACCTCCTCGCTCTTTACTACCCCAGTGTGGGCAATGACGATCAAGTTGTTGTACTTCTTGAGGACGTCACTGTACTTCCATATCGGTACGTCGCCCCTAGCAGTGGAACCGCCAGAGAGGATGACCCCTCCCAGCCTAGAGGCGTCCATCAACTCCTTCTCGAACTTCTCCTTGGTAGAGCCGTCGGCCATGGTGTTCAGGATCTTCGTCTCGCAGTGGGAGCAGTTGAAGGCACAGCTGTTCCCTGTCACTGAGATTGCCTTCCACCCAGCCTCAGAGGAGATGTAGGAGGTCTCGTACCTCTTTAAGGCCGGGGCGTAGAAGTAGATGGGCCTCATTTTACCGCCTCCGTAATGACCTTGACCAGGTCGTCCTTGGTTATCCCAAGGATCTTCACGCCCTTGAACCAGTCCTCCACCTCCCTTGGAACGTCCTCCACCTTGCTCCACTTCAGCCTAGCCTCTAGGTCGTATATTGCCCTCCTGGGTTCAACAAAGAAGTCGCCGGTTATGAGGACTGCCTCTATTATCTTACCGGTAACTTTTGCCTGCACCTTCACCAGACCACCGGGGAACTTCATCTCAGCCTGCCTTATCTCGCCCTTAAGGGTCTGCCTCATGTTGAACACCCACTCGGGGGAGGAGTACTTCAAGGTGAGCCTATCGATCTCCTCCTTCTCCTGGGGGGTGTAGTCCGCGTCTGCTAGCTTGACCCCCAGGGCCTCCTCGAACCCCTCCCTGGCAAGGGGTATGAGCTGGGACATCTCTATTGGGCTCTTCAGTTCCCTGTTCACCCAAGTGACCCTCTCCCTGTAGTCCCTCACCACCTTGTCCTTCATCTTCTCGGAGCTCAGCTTCAGCGTCGCCACCATGTCGTCGACGTTGAAGTCAAGGAGAATAGTCCCGGTGACTGCAACGAAGTCCCCTATAGAGAACGCACCTATCCCGCTTATCTTCCTGCCGTTTATCTCCACGTCGTTCTTGGGCCTAAACTTTGCCTCTATGTTCAGCTTCTTCAGCGTGTTTATTACTCCCTTTGCCCCCAGCTGTATTGGGTCTTCCTTTGTCCTAAAGTAGATCTCCCAGCCCAACTGCCATGGGCCCATTATTATAGTCCCACCGCCGGTGGGCCTCCTCCCTACCTCCCATCCCCTCTTCTTCACTTCTTCTAGGTTTACCTCTAGGTCAACTGCTTGGTGGTAGCCCAATAGGACTGCAGTAGGGTCAAAGATCACAAAGCGGAGGATTGGGTCTGCCCCAGCTGACACTGAGTCCAGCAGTGCCTCTTCTCCTGCAAGTATCTTGGCTTGGGAGCCCCTCTCCACTAAAAATCTAAAAGTTTGCATTAAAAGGAAATGAAGTTAACAAATATATAAAAATTATTGTTCTAATACACTGATAGGTAACATATTTTACTAAGTAAGGAAAGTCTCGGGAAAGCCCGGAAAGTTGATCCCTAGGAGGTACGTCAGCGTTTTTAGACTAGCCTTAGCCTTTTCATGCTCTCGTAGGCCCTGTCGAGGTCGGGCTCTTGGAGGAAGGGGGAGTACTTTGAGCAGTCCCTGTACCTGTTTACGCAGACCACCTTAATCCTCGAGTCGTAGAACCTCGCTGAGAGTAGGTCAAGTGGGGACGAGCCTATCACCACAAGGCTTAGGGGGTCTTCGCCCACTTCCCTCATCGCCTCCCTGCTTGGCTTAGTCTTCCCCCTGTTGTAGACGTACCTCTCGTTAAGCCCTATCTTTCCCAGGAGCTTTTCCGTGGTCTCCCTGTCGTAGGGCGAGAGGACTATTACGTTTCCCTTTACCTTCTCGTAGAACCTCCACCAGTCCTCGTGGACTCTCTCCGTGTAGGGCAGTTGGACGTCTGCGTTCCCCTTGTAGACCTCGTAGAGCTGGTCCGTGAGGTCAACGTCTAGGATAACCCCGTCAAGCCAGACGGCGTATTTCATAGATTGTCTTCTAAAATTAAGATTTTTAAGTTTTAACAAATCATTGATAATCATGAGAATTTTGGACTTCGAGTTCCCGGACGACCTACTTTACGACGAGGAAAGGCACTTGTGGGTAAAGAAAGAGGGTGACGAGATACTCGTCGGGGTCACCAGCCTGGGCCAGTACATGGCAGGTAAGATATTCCAGATCTCAGTCAAAGACGAAGGGGAGGAGGTAAACCCGAGATCGACCGTCTTCTCAATAGAGAGCCCTAAGTGGGTGGGGAAGTTCCGCCTCCCAGTGGAGGGTAGGATAGTCAAAGTTAACAAGGAGGTCGTGGAGAACCCCTCGCTGATAAACGAAAAGCCCTACGAGGCGTGGATAGTGAGGATAAAGGTGACGAAGTTCCACAAGGAGTTCAAGACCCTAAAGGAAGTTGAGGAGAAGTTCAAACAGGAGGTGGAGAGGGTTGCAAGATAAGGAACTTGTGATGAAGGTAGTTGAGGA
>JBBINF010000117.1:0-4757 GCA_037444045.1 Sulfolobales archaeon
TAAAAAGGGAAAAGGCAACCCTTTCATAAGGGAGGCTTATCATTCCGCGAACGAGAAATTAGTTTATGTCATTCAAAATATCTAGGCGTGACTTCCTCAAGCTCGCCTTGACCGCCACAATGCTGGCAGCGCCAGAGTGGGACAAGGCCATAGGAAAGGCCGTGAGCATGATAAAGAACGGCGACGTCAACATAGTCTGGTTCGAGGCACAGGCGTGTGAAGGGAACACCACAGCCATAATACAGGCTACTGACCCTACAGTGACCCAAGTCCTCTTCGGCGCGAGCCCCTTAGTTGGACCGGGTAGCGTAAAGATATCCTTCTGGCCGAGCTTAATGCCGGAGCAGGGGGAGCAGGCGATATCCATACTGAACGACGTAATAGCGGGGAAGTACAACCCATACGTGTTGGTGCTGGAAGGGAGCTTCCCCGACGAGAGCACTGCACAGCAGTACAACTCCGGCGGTTTCTGGGGGATGTTGGGGCCCAAGACCCTTAACCAGTGGGTCGCTGACCTATTGCCTAACGCGGTGGCGGTACTGGCGGTGGGGAACTGCGCGTCCTATGGGGGACTAGTAGCCGACAAGGTGTACCAGCCGCCCCCCAACTTCATAACTCCCTCGTGGTCTCCCTCCCCTACTGGAGCAGTGGGGTTCTTCGACGACCCCTTGAGGGGGTACAAGGGGCTGTTGAGCAGGTTCTACGAGGACAACTACTTAAACGCGAGGGAGGGGGCAGCGCCCTTCTACACCTTCGTTAAGAATCCCAACTCTTACCTCGACATAACTCCCTCCCCGTCCGCCTCGGTAAAGCCTGCAATCGCGGTACCCGGGTGCCCAGCTAACGGGAACGGCATCATGAGAACCTTAGCCAATTTAGTCCTGTGGGCAGGGGGCCTAGCCCCACTACCGGAGCTAGACCAGTACTGGAGGCCCATGTACTTCTTCCAGTACACAGTCCACGAGCAGTGCCCTAGGGCCGCGTGGTACGCAGCTGGCGAGTTTAGGACACAGCCTGGTGAACCTACCGCGGCTTGTCTGTTCGAAGTAGGGTGCAAGGGCCCTGTGTCCAACTGTCCGTGGAACAAGTACGGCTGGGTCGGGGGCATAGGTGGGCCTACGAGGACTGGTGCAGTGTGCATTGGCTGTACGATGCCAGGGTTTACCGACCTCTACGAGCCCTTCTACAAGCCGTTACAAGTCCCCACCCCGTCCTCTGCTTTGACCACTGCAGGGCTAATAGGAGCTGGCGTAGTAATAGGAGCCGCGGCGGGGCTAGCTGAGAAGAAGCTCGTCCAGAAGGGTGGGGTGAGGTCGAAATAAGATGGAGCTGCCCTTCGGGGAGTACCTAGTCGGAAACTCGCTATACCCCCTTGCACTGGACTTGTTCGTCCCGACCATAGTGTTTTTCTTCTTCGGCGCCTCCTACAGGGTGTTTAGGTACTTAGCTGTGTACAGGAGGCCGTTTATACCCTATCCCAACTCTGCATTGAGGGAGACTTCCGCTGCAGATAAGGCCAAGAAGTTGTTCGACACCTTCGCCAACTCCAGTAAAGTCGGGATTAAGAGGAAGCCGGTGACCACTGCGGTGGGCCTCCTCATGCACTTAGCGTTAATAGTGATAATATTCCTCTTGGCACAGCACATGGTGTTCTGGGCCTACTACATCCCTCCCTACAAGGCCCTATTCCCCCTCGCCATCCCGGAGAGCTCGACTGACGGGGAGCTCGCCTTTAGCCTAGCCACTTCACCCCTAACGTCTACTCCCAACCCCTTCGTCAACGACATATGGGGGCCACTGACCGTAATCCTCAACGGCCAGTACATAACGTACTTGCTGATGATCTTCCTGGGTATTTACCTTGGCCACAAGTTCCACTCCCTTGCAGAGGGCTTGACGCTGAGGTCTGGGGACTGGTGGTTCTTCCTGCTCCTCTACGTCGACATAGTCCTGGGGTTCCTAGCCACTTCCCACATACCAGACAACGTAGTGACGTACGACAACTTGTTGGGGGCACACATACTGGTAGCGGAAGTCCTAATAGCCTCACTGCCCTTCACCAGGGGCTTCCACATGTTCGAGTTCTACTTGGGTAAGGTCAGGGAGTGGTACTTCATGGTCTACAGGAGGGGTGAGAAGTAATGGCAGTTGTTGAGGCACAAGTGGACATGGAGGCGTTAAAGAGGGCCATTGACGAGGTCTTCTACGGCCAGCTCGACTCCACCCTCTTGTACTACTTCCAGTCTTGCGTCAACTGCAAGGCGTGTGAGGCGGCCTGTCCCTTCACCCCTACGTCCCTCCACTACTCACCGGTCAACAAGGCGGAGGTGGCCCGGCAGCTCTATAGGTCTAGGTTTACCGTATGGGGGAAGACCTTAGGGAGGGTAGTGGGAGGGAGCAAGAAGTACCTCTCGTTGGAAGAAGCCGAGACCATGGTTGACTACGCGTGGCACTGCACTAACTGCGGGGCGTGTATGTTCGTCTGCCCCATGGCCATAGACAGCGGGGCGCTGATAGACCTACTGAAGCAGGTAGCGTTTAAGGCGGGGATGGTGCCGAAGATCTATAGGGACATAGCCGACCTAGAGATATCCGGCAAGTACTGGGAAATGGACTTCTTTAGGAACGCTTGGAGCTCCCTGATCTCGAAGATCAAGGAGGCAATAGGGAAGGAGGTGCCCTTGGACAAAAAGGGCAGCGAGGTGCTGTTCTACGCCAGCGTCTACGAGGCATTGGTCTACCCAGACGTCCTAGTCAAGACCGCCAAGATCCTGGACATGCTCAACAAGGACTGGACCTTCATGTCAAAGCCCTTGGGGATAAGGCCACCTATAGGCGTAGTAATAGGCGACAAGGAAGGGGCCCTCAAGGTCATGCAGAGGGTCTACTCTTACTTCACTGAGATGTCCCCAAAGTACGTCATGCTCACCTCCGGTGGCTTCGAGTACCCCTCCCTTAGGTACACCATGCACGAGACCCTAAAGGTGAAACCCAGTTACGAGGTAGTCCACGTCACGGAGCTGTTGGCAAAGTGGTACGAGGACAAGGAGTTCGAGATAGAGCCCGTGGACGAGGTCATAACCTGGCACGACCCCTGCCAGCTCGGTAGGAGGGGAGGGGTATTCGAGCCCCCGAGGGTACTCATGAAGGCCCTCTCCAAGAAGTTTAGGGAGCTCCCTAGCCACGGCGTAAACAGCTTCTGTTGTAGTAGGGGCGGTGGTGGATGCGGAGTCCCCTCTATGGTAGAGAACATGGCTAGGAGCTTAGGTATACCCATAAACGAAAAAGACAAGAAGTTCCTTGACAGCACCATAGAACCGCTAATAAAGGCGGGTAAAATCAAGGTGAACGAGATCAACAAGATAAAGGCCAAAGAGGTCTTAACGGGATGCCCAGTCTGCATAGAGAGCATAGGCTATTCCATAGACTACTACCACGCTGACTCAAGGGTTGCCCACATAGTAGACCTATTGGCTGACAGGATAAGGGTGAGTAGAAAATGAAAGTTAGTTACGTTTTTTATTTTTATACATACCCAATTTATATAAATGTATGTGTGTAGGTGAGAAAACATGTCCTCCACAAAAAAGTTAACTATAGATCCCATAACTAGGGTCGCGGGACACCTAGGGATGACCGCGTTCATAGACACGAACACAAGGCAGGTAGTCAACAACCAAGCGTACACCTACGTCACCATGTTCAGGGGGTTCGAAGTATTCCTAAGGGGTAGGCAACCACCGGATGCAATACACATAACCTCGAGGTCGTGCGGCGTCTGCGGTGCGGCCCACGCCAACGGCTCACTGAGGGCAAACGACATGGCGTTAGGGGCTGTGCCATACCCGCTGGGCCACACGCTGAGGAACATGGCCTACGCCATGACCGACATGATCTACGACCACCTCATAATACTGAACGTCCTAGAGGGCCCCGACTTCTCGGCCCAAGTTATGCAGAACTACTACCCCTCGTGTTGGCAGGCAGCCCAGCAGACACAGGCTGAGTACAGCGACATCCACGGGTTCTCCACTATAGCGGACATAATGACAGCTTTGAACCCCTTCACTGGCTGGTTATGGGTCAACTCGGTGAAGGCACAGATCTTGGCTAGGGAGGCAGGGGTACTGATCTACGGTAGGCACTCCCACCCGCCTATGTTGATACCGGGAGGGATAGGCACAGACCTATCTGTAGGGGAGTCGCTGTTTACGCAGTACATGTACAGGCTGACGACCTTGAGTGCAATGGCAAAGGTAGTAATAGCCGCGTGGATGGACTTGGCGAACTTCCTGATAGACAACTGCGACTACCAGTACCAGGGGCTTACCTACAGTGCCCCAACTTACATCTCTAGCTACGGCTTCGAGAGCCCAGAGCTCTACAGTAGCCTAGGGGAGTCATACGACGAGATATACAAGAACTACGACACGTTGGCGCAGACGGCCTCTGAGGGGCCCCAGACCGTGTTTAGGGCCACCATAGTTAGGAACGGGGAGCTGTTGAGCAAGAGCTTCATAGACCTCAACGTGGGGCAGTTGGAGTTCGTGAACTCGTCGTACTACCGCGACTGGGCCCACACTACTTCCCCCTTCACCGAGACCGACCCCTTGGGCAACAAACTGGCGTGGGGCCTAACAGACAGCGACGGCACCCCCCTCTACATGTACCACCCGTGGAACAAGACCACCATACCCAACCCACAGGCAATGAACTTCATGGACAAGTACAGCTGGGACGCAGAGCCGAGGCTGAGC
>JBBINF010000118.1:0-4703 GCA_037444045.1 Sulfolobales archaeon
GTCTGGGGTTATGTCTGATTTCCAAGACGCCGGTGGGTAGTATCCTCCAAATGGCTTGAAGTAGTCCAATATGTTCTTAGCCAACGCTTGTCCGTAGCTGTCGTTTGGCACTACTGACCTCACGAGGAAGTTGGAGTTACCTGTCTTCAAGTAATAGTAGTAATACGCGGCGTTGTACCCAGTCCACTTGCCCGCAGCAGCTAAGCGGAACTTCTGTAAGTACTCCAAGTATATCCTGTGGATGTATGGTAGCCCCACGGGGCCGTAAGCGCCGGGCATGTAAGCGCCCCACCCATTGAAGTACAGCATGTTGACGTTCCTCATGTACCTCAGCGAGGGAGGTAGTACGTATGACGCCCCTCCTTTCCCTACCTTAACGTACCCTGGGTTAATGTCGTCTAGGGTCATCTGGCCATTGGCGTACTTGTCTATTATGGACTGTAGCATCTTCTGGAGTGTGGGCTGGAACTCCACCGGTATCCTGAAGTAGTGCTCTATCCCAGAAGACCTCTGGTTAGCGGCGATCTTGTAGGTAGTAGCAGTGGAGAACGTCTGCCCCTGAGGTACGCTCGACAGTATCTGGTTGATTACGGTCTCTTGGTCTACACCGTTGGGCACAAAGGAGGCATAGAGCTTAAGCTGCTGTGGGTTGGGTACTTGTTCGTCCTTCTCGTTCTTTAGTATGTACTGGAACTTGTCCCCGTATCCAGCTAAGAGGAGACCTTGCTTAAGTATGAACATCCCAGTGGATATGTAGCCGGGCTGTCCAGCGGTGTATATCTGAGTGCCCGTTATGGGGTCGTGTAGGGTGATCGGGCTTACAAGGGGTAGGCCAGTCACATGGTCTTGTGTAGTGTAGTGCGGGTTCTTGGTGGGGTCGATCTCTCCGTTCTGGTTTGGATACGCCCTCAGTAACCACAGGAGGGTTAAGAAGAAGCTCCCCGCGGAGAGCACTGGGTACAATGCAGGCAGTGCTGGCCAGTTAAGGGAGTCCGAGGGACCTTGGGGTAAGCTCGTTGGCCTATCGAAGGTCGAGTGGAAACCGTATATCTCCATGAAAGTCCTGTCTGGGATCAATAGGTCTACCACGTTGTTGGTCTCCTGCATGAACAAGTCCACTGAGATGGTGAAGGGGATAACGTAGTTGCCGTTGCTGTCCTTCTCGGTGACCTTCTGAAGGAGGTCAGTCAAGGTGTAGGCGTTGTTCCAGTAAGGAGATGTAATGTACCACATCATTGCCTGTACGTTATACGGGATTATCCCTGGGTACTTGTTCATGTAGTAGGTCGTGTAAGCTACCGCAGAGATTGACCTCTGCGTAGTTAACGGCATCTCCCAGCTGTAGGCCCTGTCGACAAGTAACGGCCTACCGGTCTTGTACAGTACTAGGTCGTCTGGGCCGTCTGGGAACCCGTATGGGCCTGCGCCAACCACAGTCACATTCTTTATGTCAACAGTACCATCGTTGTAGATGTACTCCGTCTTGAGGAACCCGGATCTCCCCTTGGGGACCTCTAAGTTAGACGGTAACGAGCTAGCTATGTCTTGGTCGATTGAAGGCGTGTTGGCGAGTGGGTGCGGTGGCACCGACAAACCTGGGAAGTAGTGCGGATAGGGGTACTTGTACAAGTCCGCTCCGGGGTTGTCCCACGCGCCCAGCATTAGTACAAGGTAGTAGTAAGCGGCGGCGGACATGAAGCCGTTGGAGTGGGCTGCGATCCCCCTCATGAAGTAGATTGATACTGGCCTTCCAGTGACGTGGTCGTGGAACCTTCCTAAGTAGTCTATCCACTTGGCTGGCTGGTTGATGGCCTTCTGGAAGGCCACAGTAGCTACTTCGTTGGCTATCCTAACTATTGTGTTGTGAGGGATGCCGGAGACGTAAGCCACGTTGAGGGCACCGTACTGGGCCGGCTGCGTGTACGGCGTGTAGGGGTCGTAGTTAAGTAGTTCAGCTCTGAAGAGCTCGAAGGCGGTAGTAACGGTTAGCGTTATAGTCTGCTGGCTGTTGGGAGACACCGGGACAGTTACTTGTATGGCGGGGACGTAAGTAGTTGTGCCGTTCTTTAGCTTGTACGGCACCTTGACTATCTTGCCACTATAAGAGGACGGCAACTCGTCTAAAGTGAGTACAGGCTCAACGCCGTTCTGCCAAGGCACGTCAACGTAAGCGTAGACGTTTCCATCAGTACCTAGGATCGCCTCCAACCATGGATGTTTCGAGCTGTACTCCGGGTTGCTAACTGGCATCCTCACGTGTAGGCCCACGTTGTTCCCCGCGTTTGGATCGGTGGGGTCTAACGGGTCTCCGCTCTGGGGGTTCGGGTTCAGTATCACCAGCCACGACATGTTAGTGTAGTACCTCAGGAACTCCTCGTCTATGTGTGGGAACACTGCGGTCTGCGGTATGGAACCGAAGGACGGAAGGGTCATTACGCTGCCGTCTGGGGCCACGGTCTGCATTACCAGTTGCCCTGTGCTATTGTCATAGGCCGGCTGGACTGGGGTCAGTGTAATGGGGTTCAACACTGTCCCTCCTTGGTTGGTAGCGGCTAGGTAGGCCTTGTACACGTAATAGTGGAAGTCCACTAGGGCTCTAATCATGCCCATTGCAAGGGCTCCGTCGCTCGCCGGGTTCACGAACAAGTGCTCGTCGGAGACCGAGTAGAAGCCATACCTCTCTGGGGCGATAGTTACGACCTTTCCTCCGTTCTCCCTTATCCTCGCTATTATCCTCCTCATCCAGTTGGGGAAGTGGTCTCCAGCTAACCCTGCCAATATGAAGTACTGTGCCCTCTCTTCGTCTGGGCCAGCGTACTCCCACACTGGGGCACCAGTAACGTAAACTCCAGCAGTGTACACGTTCATCGAACAGAAACCACCGTGGGCTCCAGAATTGGCAGTCCCGTAATTCCCCGCAAAGAACCCAGCTGTTATTCCGGGGATCAGTTGGTCCCTACCTTGGAAGAAGGCCAAAGCGTGTGGGTTTGTCTCCCTTATTTTCAGCAACCCTGGGAAGTCGCCAACGCCCAGTGAGCTAGGGTTAAGCCCTAGTTTAGACCACGAGCTGGCGTTGGCGCCGTTAACTATTATGTCATAGGCAGTGTCGTAGTCGATGGCCATCCACTTGCCCTCTCCCCTCTCACCGGCCCTTATCATTGGGTACCTCAGCCTGGCTGGGGCAAAGTAGTAGAAGACGTCTGAAGCCCCCCTTGGGCACACTCCACCGTCGTTTATGTGCCACCCTATTGTCCCCGTGATAAACCTCGGGTAACCAGCTGGGGTCCTCACTATTTCCAGCGAGCACCTACCTAGGCACTGGAAACAGTTAGAGTACACAACTTCGTCGTTGGGGTAGTTTAACGTGTAGGGCTCTGACGTACCTTCAAATAGTTTCTCTATTACAGACCCGCCCTTCCACGCTATTGCCGCACCTACTGCAGAGATACCCGCTAACTTGAGGAAGTCCCTACGCGTTAATTTCAATTCCGCCATTTATGCTCAAAAGTTAGCTACTCAAATGAATATTTAAGAAGTGTCTTCACTCCTGCGATATTACCAGTTGAAAATATTTTACCCCAAGACGTCCTTTAGGATGGGCAGGAGGGACTTGTCTAAGCTAACGGCCTTTTGGGCCAGTTCTTTCGCTCTCTTATCCCCTAGCTCCCATAAAACCTTTGCCTTTAAGGCCAAGTAGCTAGGGTTTTGGCCATCTGCTTTTAGCGCCCTATCTATGAAGTTTAGGGACTCAGAGTACCTCTTAATTAGGTATAGGGCTAACGAGGCGTAGTATAGGTACTCGGGCTTCTCCTTTGCGTGGGCAGCTATCTTGAACTCGTCGAGGGCTAAACTGTGGTGGCCCATCTCAAGGTAGATTTTACCCTTTAGGAAGTGGAGGTAGTGGTGCTTAGAGTAGTTCAAGGCCCTGTTTACCTCCACTAGTGCATTGTACCTAGAACCGAGGTAGTAATACGACAGCACCCTCATCACCCTCACCCTTAAGTCGTCCGGCCTGTTCCTTATCACCTCCGCAGAGGTCTGCAACACGTCCTCGTACAGCTCCATGTCAAACAGTATCTTAGTCTTAAGGAGCAAGTAGGTTGTGCTTATCGGCATGATCTCTAGGGCCCTGTTTATCTCCTCTAGGGCTAGGTTTAGCTCACCGAGCTTCCTCTCGAGCCGGGCCAACAAGTAATGGAGGTAGTGATTATAGGGGTAGATTTCAACAGCCCTACGTAACTCTGCCTCGGCGTCCTTAAGCTTGTTTAGCTTTACGAGGATCCTAAACCTCAGGAAGAAGGCGTCAAACACCTCTACTCCATTTAACGCGTCGTATGCCTCTTCAAGTCTCCCCAGTTTGTACAGTATCCTCCCCCTCATCAGTTTTGACTCTAAGCTATCGCCCTTTATCCCCTGGAGCATCCTCTCTAGCTTTTCCCTGTCCATTACCATTAACAGGGAATGTCGTATATATAAATGATGAGATGAACAGACTAGAAATATGTGTGAGTAGTTATATCGGTGGAGTGAAATGAAACTTTATTTAATATGTTTTTTAGAGAACACAACCAGATAAATATGGGACTGTTTACTGCCCCGTCTCCCAATACACCATACGGTGTGCAAGCACCCCTTATACAGATAAACCAGTACCCTCTGTGGGGGACATACGTTGCCCTAGCGCTGTACTTTACGGAGCTCGC
>JBBINF010000119.1:0-4657 GCA_037444045.1 Sulfolobales archaeon
CAAGGGTTACCGGCACTTCCAGGTTTGCGGACCTCCACTTGAGGATAAGGCCCGGGACTGACGTGGCCCTCTTCAACGCGGTGGGGAACTACCTGATAAGCAACTCCCTATACGACAGGGAATTCGTGGAGAAGAGGACTGAGGGGTTTGAGGAGTACGCCAAGGTGGTCTCAAAGTACACCCTAGAGTACGCAGAGAAAGTAACTGGCGTGAGAAGGGAGGAGATAGAGGAGTTCGCTAGGCTAATCAGCGTAAAGGGGGTGATCTTCTCCTGGGGCCTTGGGCTCACCCAGTCCTCGGGGGTAGGAGGGGTAAGGGCGTTAATAGACCTAGCCCTCTTGACGGGCAACTTCGGCAAAAACGGAGGGGTAATAGTGTATAGGGGCCAGACCAACGTGCAGGGGTCTGGAGACCTAGTTAAGCCGGACGTCTTCCCAATAGGCCCCATGAACGAGGAGAACGCCGAGAAACTGGCAAGAGTGTGGGGCTTTAGACCGCCGGTAAAGCCTGGGCTTACCGTGACTGAGGCCCTCCTGAGGGACAACGGGATAAGGGCTATGGTCTTCATGGGCTTCAACCCAGTAGCCAGTATGCCAAACAGGAAGAAGGTGGAGGAGAGGCTAAAGAGACTAGACCTCCTGGTAGTTATCGACGCCTACATGACCGAGACCGCGTCCCTGGCCCATTACGTGCTACCCTCAGCAGTCTGGCTAGAAAAGGAGGGCTCAGTGACCAACCTAGACAGGCTAGTAAAGTGGAGGTTCAAGGCAGTTGAGCCCCCAGGTGAGGCAAAGCCGGACTACGAAATACTGGGCACGCTCTCTAGGGAACTCGGCTTCGACTTCGTCACCGACCCAAAGCTCCTCTTTGAGGAGATGAAGAAAGTAGTCCCCATTTACTCTGGCCTTACCCTAGACTCGGTAATGGACTACTCCTCCAACTCTAGGTACCCGAACGGCGAGCTCTCGCTCTACGAGGAAAAGTTCTACACCCCGACTGGAAAGGCTAAGTTTATACCAGCGGAGCAGAGGGACGTCAAGGAGGGGTTGGTCCTCCTCACAGTTAGGGAAGTGACTAGGTACAACACGGACGTGGTCACTTCCAGGCTACCGGGGTTTGGCGAGTACCAGAGCCCCCTGCTCATGAGCCCATCAGACGCCAAAGGGCTTGGACTAAGGGACGGGGAGGAAGTGGTGGTGTCATCAGAGTGCGGAAAAGTTAGGGCAAAGGTCAAGGTATCCCCAGAGGTACCAAACTCCACGGTGGTTATGTACATGCACGACAGGAGGGTAAACTACGTGGTCTGCGACGAGCTGGACGAGTCTAAAGCCCCTAGGTACAAGTACACTGTGGTCAAGGTGGAGAAAGTAAGTACAATAAACTAGGACAGTTTGCTCAATCGCGTCAAGCCCTTAAGCGAGTTGCTTTTACGTTATACAGCTGAACTCGAGCTGATAAGGGTTTAGACTGGTCTCCCAAGTTGGTAATTGGCTAGACAGGTTCATGCATCCTGTAGCGAAAACGCGTTAAGGGGGAAGAGGGGGCTGTTAGGCTCTGAAAACCCTTACTTCGCCTTGAGGAGGGCGTGCTTTTAAACTCCCGCGGACACAACTCCCTATTGCCTTTACTGAAGCGGCCTTATGGGGTCGCCAAAACGTCCAAGACCCCAACATTGTCTATTTGCCTATTAGTAGGGGTAAGATGAATATCGCGAACATCAGGTTGAAGAGCACTATTACCGTTATCACAGTGTAGAGCAAGTTCCTCTCGAGCACGAAGCGGACTACCCCTATCACGACCGAGGTTATAGGTGTAGCTATCAAGATCATTAGGCCAAAGAAGATCAAGTCGAGGGGCTGGAGCTCTCCGACCCCTTGGATGACTTGGGCAGAGGGAAATACTGAGGTGTTAACTGGGGACCTAAACGACGATATCTGAGAGATATCGTAACCGTTAGAGTGGCCAGTTACAAAGAGTAGTACTGCACCTACTACTATAAAGGCACTACTAACTATTACCCCTACCCTTATGATGTTACCTATCAAGTAGTCAAAATCCAAAGCCCAACCCCCTTAGGACCATCTGTACCCCAAGGAAAGCCAGGATAGCTGTGAATATGTACCTAATCGTCTTGCTCCTTACTCTTATCAGTATCTTTGCCCCAATGAAGGCCCCTATGAGCACCCCTATCGCGGTGCCAGCAGCCAAGAAGGGCTGGATGTAGCCGAAGGCCCAGTAGATGGAGCTACCGGTAGCCGCTGTGACCCCTATCATGAAGTTGCTCGTAGTAGTGCTGACCTTTAAGGGCAGGTTCATCGCCCAGTCTAGGCCTAGCACCTTTAACGCCCCAGAGCCAATCCCCAAGAGGCCAGAGATGTAGCCAGCGAAGAACATTATTACCTCCCCGAGCCACCACCTCACGCCGTAGTACTCCACGTCTTGCTCCAGTACCGCGTCGTAGTACTTTCCGTAGAGTTGGAACACCTTAGTAGTCCAGTCGGGCTTCATCACCTTAGGTAGTTCGAACTTCGACCTCTGCAGCTGGACATATATCTGTGAGAGGAGCACTAGCCCGAAAATGACGTAAATTAAGTTCTCGAGGTGATGGGAGTAAATGAACGCGACAGTAAGTGCACCCACAATCGACCCGGAGGTTGTGGCTATCTCAAGGCCCAGGCCTATCTTGGCGTTAGCTATCTTTTCCTTGACGTAGGCGCTCGCTGCACCGCTCGACGTCGCGATAGTAGAGATCAAGCTTGCGCCAGAGGCGTAGACTATAGGAACGCCCAAGTAGAGCGTGTAAATGGGGACAAGGAAAGTGGCTCCCCCGAGCCCGGTCAAAGAACCTAGAACCCCTGTTAATGCACTTATTATTATTATTAAGATAAAAAACTCTATTGCTGGTAGCATGGATAAGCATTATCCCCATTATTTTTAAAACTATTTGGCTCTCTTACTGTTATACGACCCCCCATCCAAAGCGTTAAGCTGGGGACTAGCTAGAGACTTCGTTGAACTTTCCCACTGGAAGTACCCAGAGCACAAAGGGCTCAAAACGTTCCCTAAGAAGGTTTAAAAATAGGGAAATTGAGTTCTGACATAATGAAAGAAAAGGTCTGGAACAAGTTCGTGATACCCCTTGTGGAGACCTTCGCCGCCCCGTACTCCGTGATAAGGAAGATATACCCACAACTCACCATCCTCTCGGTAGTCGTCTACTCCATCTCCCTGATCTTCGTCTACTACCAAAGGTTGGACTGGGTATCAGCAGTCTACGCTGCCATAAACGTAATAACCACTGTGGGACTCTACGCGCCAAACATCAACGAGATGCCCTCGCAGGAAAAGCTCCTGTTGACAATAACCATAATCTTCAGCGTTGGGCTCTTCGCCAGCATGGCACAAACTTTAATCTCTACCTTGTTGAATAGGAACAACTGGATAGACGCTAGGGCGAGGTGGAGGGGGAGGCTCATGAAGGGTCACGTAGTTGTGTTGGGCAACTCCAAGAGCGTCATCTCCGCTGTGAAGAAGTTGGAGGAGTTGGGCAGGGAGTTCATAGTGGTGACTAACAACAAGGAGATCTACGACCAACTTAGGAACGACAAGGTAATCCTCGGAGACCCCAAGGAGGACCAGAACATCCTCACAGCGGGTATAATGGGGGAGGAATCAGCAATAATCGCAATGGACGACGACGCCGAGACACTCTTGGTTACCCTTAAGGTACAGAAGCTGAACCCCCCTCTGACCGTTGTGACTGTAGTCAACGACTCCTCCATGGTAGACGTAATGAAGACTGCTGGGGCTGACATAGTCATCCCGTTCGAGGAGGTGGTCGGGAGGATGATGGCCTCCGCCTCGGTATCAAAGCAGCTGGCGGGGCTCATCTTCTCTAACAGGGATAGGGACTTCGCCATAGCCATCTTTAGGGCTAAGACTAACTTTAAGCTCGGAGACCTCCCAGAGGGCGTAATACCCATTGCCATCCTAAGGGAAGGGAGACTAGACCCCTACTTCAGCAAGGAGACCGAGGTTAAGGCAGGGGAGACGCTCTTTGTCTTGGGAGACCCCTCAAAATTCAGGGGAATCTCTTCATTACTTGAGTAAACGTTTAGGTGTTTGATTTTTAAACCGACCCGCCAACGACTTGTTGTGGAAAAGGCAACCTATGCGGAGAAGGCAATAGAGCCGATAGAACCTTGGGGGGTCAACGTACCCTTCCTAGCGCTCGGGCTCGTGTACTGGGCAATAGGCGCAGCTACAGTGAGGTTGGGGCTCCACCCTTACTTCATGCTCTTGGGCAGTTACGCCGTGTACTTCGGTATGATGTATAGGCTGTTCTTCCCGGCAAAGAAGTACATCATGGGGCACATATTAACTTTAGCACTCCTTGCAGTCCCGCTTTACCCGTTCCAAGCCCTGGCCTCAGCCTCACTTGCGGTCACTGAGGTATGGGGGTTTAAAGACGTTAAGTCCTACGGGGCGAAGTTCCCCGTGAACTTGCTAGTGTTGTCTTCCCCCTTTGCGTCCTTCTTCGCCTGGTTGCTCTTCCCCCATAACTACAACGTGTTGCTCCTCCCCCTCACGTTGTACCTCTTGGGGGTAAACGTAGGCGTGTTCACAGCTACGATGGGGTTTAGGCCCAAGTTCGGGG
>JBBINF010000120.1:0-4587 GCA_037444045.1 Sulfolobales archaeon
GGGAGACGTAGGTTATTGTGGGCTCTGGCAAGGTGGACAAGTTCTCCACGTTTAGCTCGCTGACACCCTCTTCATTTACAAGCGAGTGGCTCAAGTTGAAGGCGTAACTGGAGTCCTCAATTACCGAGCTGACGAGGGTCGCGTTTGAAGAGGTTAGGCTAATTGCCACACCTCTCCCTCCTAACGTGTCCTGTGTGAAGGTCAAGTCTGAGGCAACTGAGTTAACTTGGACTACCTTAGACCCAATGACTACGACAGTGGAGTTGTATACCTCTAGCTGGCCGACAACGGAGTCCTCAATAACTAGCCCCTTCAAGTCGCTCAACCTTAGGGAGTTCACGTATACGTTGCTCAAGGTGTAGGCAGTCCCGTTGAAGGTAATTAGGGGCACTCCTGTGACGTTCTTAGTGCTTATCGCCAAGTTGCCCAGATAGGTGTAGGGCATGACGTTGAGGAAAGAGGAGTAATAGACGTTGTCTCCGTTGGCCGAGACCCCAGTGACCACTAGGCTCCACGGCCCAGAGAGCTCGTATGGGTTACCCCCTTGGTAGAAGCCGGAGTAACCAGTGTAGTCGTTGAGCACCGAGGGAACAGTGAAAACCCCTACCCACTCGTTCAGGGTAGAGTTGTACTGCATGGGCACGTAGGTGTCGAACTCGAGGACTAGCGAGGCGAAGGAGAACTGGGTCGGCATCAGCGTTAAGGAGAACTCGCCGTACTTTACCTCGGTACCGTTAGGATAGGTTATGTTGGCTAGAACGAGGACTCTCTGCCCCTCGTAGGCAGTAGTAACCCCTCTGACCAAGGGGTTGAGCGTCGAGCTACCTACGTAGAAGGCGGTGGTAAAGTTGGCTACCTCAGTGCCCACGGACGTCGGTACCCTAGCCTCTATTACCACGGTGTAGAACCCGGGCGTGAAGTTGCTGGGTATGGTGAAGTTGGCCTCGTGGAAGTAGAAGGCGTCTATGATCCCGAACTGGGGCACCTCTGGTGCTGGGATCATCGGTACTGAGGCCACTAGCTTCCCCTCTGGGCTGTAGATGTAGGCGGTCATATTGGAGGTGAACACCCCGAGGAAGTTGGAGCCTTCAGCGAGGCCAAATATGGTGATGTTCTGCCCGGGGTCTGCAGAGGCCATGCCGTCGTTGATCGGGGTGTATACTAGGCCCTCTATCACCCCTCCTACGTAGTCGTAGGTGTAGGCACTCCCGTAGGTGTTGTTTATAACCATTATGTAGGTGCCTTGGGGCATTGGGGGAAGGAAGGCAACAGTCCCCTTGTAGAGGCCAGGGGTAGACGTGGGCAACAAGGTCACGTTTGCGTAGCTTACCCCGTTCTGGATGAAGTAGGCAGTGAAGGTCTGAGTGGTGACAGGAGTACCGTTGGGGTAGTACACGCAGGCCTCCAGGGACACTGGCTCGTCAATGGGTAGGTAACTGCCGACTGGGGTCAGGATGTTTATGGACTCACCTACGTCTATGTCTGCTACCCCTGCCCCAGTGGAGTTGAAGGCAGTGCCGTTAACCACGATGCTCCAAATATTTGGCGGGTTCCCTGGGGATATGGTGAAGTTCCCTACCCAGTAAGTCCCGTTGAAGGTGAGCGGTACCTTGGCCAGGAAGCCGTCTAACGTGTAGATGTAGGCGTTGAAGGAGCCCGAGGTGACCGTCCTCCCTCCTTGGGTGGAGACGTAGGCCACTATGGTAAAGGTGGAGCCGTACATGTACCACGGGTATTGGACTCCGGGCTCGAAGGTGCTAACCGAGATCTCTAAGCTGTGGGAGTGGCTGAGCAAGAAAGAGATCGCCCTCTCTAGCCCACCAACGTTTGGACTTCCCAGCCCAGTGACTAGGTTATAGGAGTCGTTTGCGCTGTACTTCCCGTTGTAGCCAAAGGCAACTGAGTGGAAGGCCTCCCTGTAGAGGGTCTCGTTCTGGTAAATCGCGTAGAGCAGGGGGTTGACTAAGCCAAGGGACTTGCCTAGGTAGGAGTCCACGTCAGCAATGGCCCCAGCCCAAATCGGGGTTGCCATGCTAGTGCCTCCTATGACCTCCTCTTGTCCCTCGACTATTATCACTCCCCCGGTGTACGGGTTGGCGTCAGCTGCTACGTCCGGGGTTGCCCTGAAGTTTGAGTGGGTTATGGGCCTCTGGTACCACGGTGCAGGGAAGAAGGTGCTGTACCCTCCCGTTGAGCTCACCGTACTAGTGCCTATCCCAGCGTACCACGAGTCCACGCTCCAGGCGGTCTCGTAGCCGTAGGTAGCGGTGGAGTTATAGGAGGAGAGGTAGCCCGAGGTAACGTTAAGGTAGAGAGTTGTACCTCCAACCGCAGTTACAAAGGGCGAGGAGGAGGGGAAGAGGACTCCGCCGTACGTGGTCAAAGTCCCCCCGTAAGCTCCGTTGTCTCCGGAGGCGGCGAAGAAGGAGATGCCCTCGGCTGTGCCCAACATGAAGTAGTAGTCGAGGTAGGGGTAGTTGGGGAAGAAGGCCCCATCAACAACTGCGTAGAACCCTGAGGCCGAGTACAAGTTCTCTGGGGCTCCCCAGCTCATGCTCACCACTTGTGCCAGATCCTCACTTACTATTAGGTCTATTGCCTCAAACAGGGCCGGGCCGCTGTTTGACGCTACGACGAGGTCAACCTTTGCGTAAGGTGCCATCGCGTGTACCATCTCTACGTCAAGGGCCGTCTCTACGTTCCAGCCGTAAAAGAGGCCGTATATCGGGTGGTAGGGGCCGACTGGCGTCACATTCAAGCTTATTGGCGGGAGGCCGAACATCTTGTCAAAGGCGTTTACGTCCTGGTAAATCTCAGGGTCTCCGTAGGCGTCAACTATCGCCACTGTTACGTTGTAGCCTGGCTTCTCCCCCGTAACGTTGTACGCCCCCTCAAAGTCCTTTGGGGTGTAATAGAGTGCAGAGAACTGGAAGGTCGGGAGGCCCTGTGAAGGTATTAGGACTCCGTGCTCTACCTCCCCGACGACCACGTGCTGCGGCCTTATTAAGGTGAAGTTCGTGAGCCCTCCAATTACTTCTCCCTTAAGGAACTCAGGGATCTTAGGGGTCTCCACCGGCTTGTAGTAGACTTCCCCACTGCTGTTGAACAGGAAGAGCTGAGCGGAGAAGAGCTTCTCCACAGTTCCTGCAGGGGCTTGGGCAAAGACGGAGAAGGGACTCTCGTAGACTACTTGGAAGCCGACGTCCTCCAACTTAGTAGCTATCTCGCTCACCTTTTGTTGTTGCCCAAACATGGAGATTAGTTGCGAGTTAGACAAGGGCTTTACTTGGTGGTTTGCCACCTCTTGCGCTATTAAGTAAAGTTCGTTCATGTTCTTGGGGGGCACGAACACCTCTATACACACCTGCGTACTCGGGGAGAGTGGCCCAATTTCGTTTCCCACAAGCTGCGGCCCTATGTACTGGACTTGAGAGGTATAGCTCAGCCCAACTAATGCTGGAAAGGGGATTCCTAAGAGTAGAAAAACAAGCATTAAGGTAACGCTTCTGGAGATTGGCATAATTTAACAGTGATACGAACGTTTATATACTTTAGCTATATTCATTGTGAAAAAGATTAAAAGATATTTAGTCTACACCTAACACTACAAATTCAAAGATAATGTGGAGGAGGGATTGGAAAAGCCTTATTATTATTTTCTTAGGAAATAGACACTTATGAGAACTAACGTAATAATAAGCGTAGTAGCAATTGTCCTAATTGTCCTAGGGGCTTACGAGATACTAAACTACCACCCGAGTACTCATTTGGCCACGAGTACCCGGAGCACATCAAGTAAAGCGACCACTAGCAATAGCGTGCCCGCAGCCCTTTCTCAAGACCCGAAGTTCGCGGAGCAGATAACTGGGATAAGCCCGTTCTACGTTGTTCTGTGGTTAGAGGCAGGCAACTTAAGCCAACTGCCACATTTTGGGAACGCCACGCACCTCAGCAACACGTCTATGCTGGGAAACGTAGGGCTTAAGGGATACGCCTTTGAGGTCTTGGCGCACAACTCCTCCACTATTGCCCTAGTGGGCTTCGCTAAGCTGAACTCCTCCCTGGACAAGAACTACGTATTTGCCATAGCGTCGCTACTCGGCTCAAACTTCACCTTAAACGGAAGTGGTAACTACAACGGTTATTCATACTTCTACGGAGAGTACGCCAAGGCCGGAGTCGCCGTTGGCTTTAACGGTACAGTATTTGTAGCGGTGTTCTTAAACGGCACTACTAACAACCCAGTCTACTCAAAACAGCTCCTCATGGACCAAGTTAACTCCCTTCTAGTGAACTCCACCTTGAGCGTTACTCCCCCTCAACTACTGCCCAAGTTGAACATGCCGCTGGTAGGATGGGGATACGTAAACGGCACTCCCTCGCTATTTCCTTTACTCAACACCTCGCTCTCTTCGGGCTACATTGGCCTATACGCTAACAGCTCCTCGGTCTTAACGTTGGGCTTGAGTCAATACGCGAACGCCAGCCAAGCCAAGGAGGCGTTCTCCTCTATAGCCTCAAACCTGGAGAACGTTACCAAGAACTACACCACTGGGGAAGTGGACGGCGCAACTTACGTCTCATACC
>JBBINF010000121.1:0-4569 GCA_037444045.1 Sulfolobales archaeon
AAGATAGTCTCAGTCAACTACTTCAACTCTGTGCCCACAGTAGAGGAACTGGAGAGGATTTACGGAAAGTACAAGGACGCGTTTGTGGTCAAGTTTGCGGTGATGGGGAAGGGGGACTACAAGGGGGTTCTGGCCTCAATGCTCAAGTACGATAACGTAGCGGTCATGCCAATGGGTGTAAGCCCCATGGAGAGGATAGCCTTCAGCATCCTGGGCTCAAGGCTCGTTTACGGTTACGTTAAGGAGCCCACAGCCAGCGGGCAGATGCACTATAAATCAATAATGGAGATATTGGACTTCCTACGAAATTACTAGGTACTCCCCTTCCTCCCTGACGCTATAGACCCTTAAGGGTTCCTTTGCCGGTCCCTTCCTCGGTTTTCCGTCCTTTACAGAGAAGTGCGAGAAGTGGCACTGGCAGACAAGCTCCTCCCTTATTAGCACGCCGTACTTGTATAGGTCGCACTTAAGATGAGTGCACCTGTTGTCGAAGGCAAGGTACCTTCCAGCGCCTAGGTAAATCAAAAGGATCTCTTTGTCCCCTTCAGTTACCTTTACCTTCTCTCCGACCTTAGCCTCAGGCTTTTTTACCCTTATCATGGGCCTTCCTATTTAATGCTCTGGGCAACACTAAATAAACGCACAAGTCCCCGCACATCGTACAAGACCCGCCGGTGAAGCCCTTGTACTGGGAGTAGATCTTCATGGCCCTTTCCTTATCGAAGGTAAGTTCGAACATCTTGCCCCAGTTGAGGGAGGCTCTTGCCCTGCTCATCTCCGTGTCCTTCTTCCTCGCCTTTTCTCCCAGCTTCACTATGTCACCCGCGTGGGCAGCTATCTTAAAGGCGATCAGTCCCTCCTTTACCTGCTCCGGGTTTGGTAGGGACAAATGCTCAGCTGGTGTTAAGTAGCACAGCATGTCAGCCCCGCTCATTGCAGCTATTGCTCCCCCAATTGCCCCAGCTATGTGGTCGTATCCCGCAGCCACGTCAGTGGGTAGGATCCCCAACACGTAATATGGTACCCCTCCCGTAAGCTCCTTTTCTAGCTTTACGTCCATGGCTATGTGGTCTAAAGGCATGTGCCCCGGTCCCTCGATCATTACTTGGACTCCCTTCTCTATGGCCCTCTTTGCGAGCCTTGCGTTCACTAGGAGTTCGCCCACTTGCAGCTCGTCGTGTGCGTCGTCTATCCCCCCAGGCCTTAGGGCGTCGCCGAGGCTCAAGGTGACATCGTATTCCCTAGCTAGCTCTAGGAGGTAGTCGAAGTTTGCGTAGAGCGGGTTCTCCTTGTCGTTGTAGATTGACCACGCTGCCATTATAGTCCCTCCCCTGCTGACCACCCCTGCAGTCCTCTTCATCTCCGCCGCTTTCTTAGCCAACTCAAGGGTCACCCCAGTGTGGACTGTTACGAAGTCGACCCCGTCCTTGAAGTGCTTCTCTATCACGTTAAAGAGGTCGTCCTCCGTGAAGTCAATGACGTACTTCCTCTTTGCCACCATCTCGTAATACACTTGGTAAATTGGCACTGTGCCGACTGGCATCAAAGCCCTCTTTAGCACAAGCCTCCTCATGTAGTCTATGTCCCCGCCGTCGGTTAAGTCCATGATGGCGTCCGCCCCGTATCTGTTGGCTATTTCCACCTTCCTCATCTCCTCCTCTACGTCGTAGTGGTCAGTAGACGCTCCTATGTTGACGTTGACCTTAGTGGAAAGCCCCTCACCTAGAGCTGTGTACCTCTCCAAGTTCCTAGCCACGTTTTTGAGTATTACCACCTTCCCCTTAGCTACCCTGTCCCTTATCTTGTTGGGGTCCTCGTCCTCTAGCTTCGCTATTATCTTGACCTCTTCCGTTACGTTACCGCTCCTGGCTTCAGTTATCTGGGTCATTACTATAAGTGAGTTATAAACTGATTTATATTCCTTGCTCTTCCACCATGGCCCACGGAGGAAAAGGTTTTATAATGTTAAAATAGTATATTACCTTTAGGAGAGGTGTATAGTGAATGTCTAACGTAAGAGAAATAACGAGGTTAAAGGTGGACTACAGGATAGTCCAGATAGCCGAGAGTTCGCCGAGCACTGAAGTGAGGGCTACTGTGATCCTAGAGGTTCCCCCATCAGAGGAGGTAATCAGAGAAATATCACAAGTGGTCACCGTCGAAAAGGTCTTCAACTTCATGCTGACCGTTAAAGTAAAGGGGAAGGCCAAGGAAATAGTGAAGCTCTCAGAGAAGCCCTTCGTTAAGTATATAATGATGGACGAGATTGTTGTGAAGACTGAGGAGTGGATTTAAGGAACTGGCAAAGGTCGCTAAAGGACAAAGTAGTCGAACACCTTAAAAACGGGTTTTTGGTAGCCTTACAGGCTCCGACGGGAAGCGGTAAGACCCTGTTTTCTCTTTTGGTATCTTTTCAGGTTAAGTCAAGAGTCCTCTTTGTAGTAAGGACCCACAACGAATTCTTTCCTGTCTACAGGGAGGCGAAGAGGCTCGGCAAGACCTTTTCCTTCGTGGTGGGGAAAAGCGTGGCCTGCCCCTTCTCCGAGGGAAATGTAGACCCAGAGGACATTAAGTGCGCTTCATGTGAGATCTTCGCCTCTGCCAAAGTTGTGGTACACGACTCGCCCTTTAACTTCCTCAAAAGGCTGAAAAGGGAGGGGGTTGAGAAGGGGTTTTGCCCTTACTATTCCCTGCTCGAGAACCTAAACGAGACGGAAGTGGTCGCCGTAACTTACCCCTACTTGTTCTTGCCCTATTTGAGGGAGGGGCTTGGACTAGACCTAAAGGACTTCGCCGTAGTAGTAGACGAGGCCCACAACTTGGACTACTTGAACGAGCTAGAGGAGAGGAGGCTTACCCAGAACGTCATAAACTTGGCAAAACAGGAGGTGGCCTCTGAGGAGGCAAAGAAGGTGCTGGAGAAGGTGGAAACGAGCTTTAGGCTCTCCGCTAGGGCTGACGAGAAGTACGTCCTGGTTAAGGACTTCACCCCACTAGAGGACTGGGAATTAGAAGTCCTCCAGGGGGAGTACGACAGGGTAAGGGAGGAGGCGATAAAGAGGAAAAAGGTGCAGAGGATACACTTGGGCTCCATTATAAGGTTCTACAAGAGCGCTAAACTCAACAAGGTCTTCTCCTATAGGGGGAGTCTCGTTTCTAAGCCCATCACCCCTTCCCAGTACCTCTCTGTCCTCAACGAGGATACTAGCTTCCTCTTAATGTCCGGTACGCTACAGCCCCTCGACTACATGGTCAAGGTAATGGGGATCTCCAGGAAGATTCTCTACATCGACGCTGAGAAGGAAGTTAGGGAGAGGCTTACTGGGACAATAAAGTGTTTTTTGGCGACAGACGTCACCTCTTCCTACCCACTTAGGACAAAGGAAATGTGGAAGAGGTACGCCAGTTACGTGCTCAAGGTCTTTTACTCCTCAAGGAGTAACGTGCTGGCGGTGTTTCCGAGCTACCAAGTGATGGGGGAGGTGATGGAACACGTCAAGGTGAGGAAGTTCGTCGAGGGAGATAACTCTACTCTGGAAGACTTGGAGGAGAAGGTGAAGGGTGGGAAGACGGTAGTTGCAGTTGTAGCTAGGGGGAAGTTCTCTGAAGGTGTGGAACTAACCGAAAACGGCAGGAGCCTGATCTCCGACGTAGTCATAGCGGGGGTTCCCTACCCCTCTGTAGACGACTACCTAAAGCTGAGGGCAGAGGAGGTGGCAAAGCAGACCGGTGGAAACGTGGAGGACCTCCTTGTTAAGGTCCCCGCGTTGGTCTCAGTTAAGCAGGCGATAGGGAGGGCAATTAGGAGCCCAGAGGACGAGGTGAACGTGTGGCTCCTCGACAAGAGGTTCGAAAACGTTTGGTGGAAGGCTAGGCTAAAGTGCTTTAACCCCACTAAAGTTAAATTGTAGCACTCCGAGCAATTGTTGAAATGAAGGTAGAGATATTTACGCATAAAAGCTGTACCGAGTGCAACCTATTAATAGAGTTCTTGGAACAACGTGGGCTCTTGGGGAAGGTACAGCTCATAGACACGGAGCTCTACCCTTTCCTTGCGATAGAGAGGGGAGTAATATCTACTCCTTCGGTCTTCATAGACGGTAAGTTAGTCTACGCGGGGACTGTTGACTTCGAGGAACTGGCCAAGATACTCTCAGGGGAGAAGGTGAAAAAGGAGGTAAATAAGGAAGAGCTTGTAAACAAGCTAATGTACGGTATAGTGGACTCCTTCGCTGCAACGGCGTGGCTATATGTCAATAGGGACTTCGACTCTTTCATGGCACAGAAGGACTTCGTCATGGCGGTTACCGGACTAGCACTGAGCGATAATGCAGAAGAGGAGTACAACTACTTGAGGAACGTGATGATAAAGGAAGGAGAGAAGTACCTTGAGCAGTGGGAGGAGAAGATGATGAGGAACATCTCGACCAACTTCGTCAGGGAGCTCTACTGGCTGTACAGGAGTAAGCTCCCCTTGGAGAGAGTTAAGTCCTTGTATCCCTTGGAGGTATTCGCCCATTGGCTAATGATAAGGGGGGCCAGCGTTGGTAGGGTGGGGGTGAGGATACA
>JBBINF010000122.1:0-4518 GCA_037444045.1 Sulfolobales archaeon
AAACGGTATTGCTGCCAGTTCCCTGTCTGGGACGTTTATGTTGTACTTCTTCATTGCCCTCTCCATAATTTGGAGGTAGTCGCTGGCGATCTGGTGCCCTAACCCCCTAGACCCTGTGTGAACCATTACGGTGACTTGCCCCTCGTGGGTAATCCCAACTGCCTTTGCCACTTCAGGGTCATATATTCTGTCCACTACTTGGATCTCAAGGAAGTGGTTGCCCGCACCTAAAGTTCCCAGCTGGTTCATGCCCCTCTGCTTGGCCACGTTGCTCACCTTTGAGGGGTCTGCTATGTCCCAGCTCCCCCTCTGCTCTATGTGCTCCATGTCCTCCTCCCAGCCGTAGCCCTTGTCTACCGCCCATTTAACGCCAGAGGCCAACACCTCGTCAAGCTGCTGCATGCTTAGCTTTACCTTTCCCTCGCTCCCGACTCCACTTGGCACGTTCCTGTAGAGCTCCTCTACGAGCTCCTTAAGCTTTGGCTTTACGTCCTCGTAGTCCAGGTTTGTCCTTAGTAACCTTACACCGCAGTTTATGTCGTAACCTATCCCTCCGGGGCTGACCACTCCCCCTTCTTCAATGGAGGTAGCTGCTATACCACCTATTGGGAAGCCGTACCCTTGGTGCCCATCTGGGAGGACGTAAACGGATTCTTGAACCCCAGGAAGGCATGCGACGTTAGTTGCCTGCTTCAGCGTTAGGTCTTGTTTCATCTTCTCGATAAGCACGTCGTCCGCAAACACCGTCACTGGAACCCTCATACACTCCTGAGTTCCTTTCTCTATTCTCCACTCGTAGGAACCTACTCTTTTAGGAGTAATCTGCATCATTGTTCAAAAAATATAGACTCGTTATAATTAAAAAACTGCCTTCATCGACGCTTTTAAGCTATTAGTAAAAGGAATTGCGAATGAAGAGTGTGGCGGACCCTGAACAGTGATGACAAGACCTACGCTGATTCATATCTTCTTCTCCGCTTTCCTCTTCTCCAAAAGTTCGGAGAACTTCTTGTAAGTCTCCCTCACAGCGGAGGAGACGCAGTCCTTGTCTACGTTCTCTAGAACGCTTCTGAAGAACTTGTAAGCACACGCCTTGTTGTGAAACTCCAACTTCCTGTCGGCAATTGTAAGTACAATGCCCTGCCCCTCGTAAAACGACCTACCGCACACTATACACGAGAACTTTTGACGCATAATAATGAGAGCTGGGTTTAAATTTTTAAAAATAGCTGAATTTGCTACTGTGCATCGAAATTGCGGTGAAAACTAAATGGGACAATTGCATCCAAGGATCCTTGAACTGATGAAGGAGAGGAGCTGGGACAAGCTCACTGAGGTACAGAAAAAGGCTCTATCGCCTATACTGTGCGGAAACAACACGTTAATAATAGCACCTACTGGATACGGCAAGACTGAGGCGGCGCTTTTACCAGTACTTAGCCAGATGATAGACACGCGGTCGAGTCCTGTTTCGTTGATCTACGTGACCCCCCTCAAGGCTCTGATTAACGATATAACGCTTAGGATTGAGTGGTGGTCGTCCAGACTCGGTTTCACCGTGAGTAGGAAGCACGGAGAGGTGCCCCAAAAGGAAAAGAACATGAGGTTAAAGAGGGCACCCCACATCCTAGTTACCACCCCGGAGGGCCTTGAGATCGACCTGGACTGGGCCTCCAAGTTCAGGGAATTTTACAAGAACGTCAAGTGGGTAATAATCGACGAGATCCACGAACTAATAAACTCGAAAAGAGGCGTTCAGCTAGCCGTCCTGTTGGAGAGGCTCAAGGCTTACTCAGGTTACGACTTCCAGAGGATAGGCCTCTCCGCAACCATCGCAAACGAAGACGTAGTCGCCTCTTTCCTCTCTGGCTCTTCCTCGAGAAAGGCGACTGTTGTTAAGGTCAATGACTCGAAGAGTTTCAAGCTTAAGATAAGGAAGATTAAGGGAGAGGAAGTCTGGTCAAACTCGGCAAAAGAGCTTATGTTATCAATTGAACCCCCGACCCTAGTGTTTACCAACTCGAGGTTTTTAACAGAGAGGCTCCACGAGGAGCTAGACAAGTTAAACGTTAAGGGGGTTTTCGTGCACCACTCGTCTATTTCCAGGGAGTCCAAGAGCAGTGTCGAAGAGGCCTTGAGGATAGGAAAAGTGAGAGCGGTTATTTGTACCAAGACCTTGGAACTGGGAATAGACGTTGGAGACATCAAGAAAATAATAATGTACAGACCCCCGCCTTCGGTTGCCTCTTTCCTACAGAGATTGGGGAGGAGCGGCCACTACGTCCACGGTGTGCCCAGCGGGGAGATACTCTGCGTTTACCCCTTTGACGTTTTAGAGGCAATAGCGATATACCAACTGGCGAAGAGAGGAGTAGTGGAAAGACCAAAGATAACCTCTTTCCTGGACGTGGCAGCTAGGGAGATCCTTGGGATGGTACTCCAGGCTGAGGGAGTGACAAAAGACTACGTCTACGACGTCCTTACGAGCTCTTACCCATTCAGGAACATGACGAGGGAGAAGTTCGAGGAGCTCGTTAAGTACCTTGTTAAGAACAACCTCTTGGTAGAGGAAGGCGAGAAGCTTAGGATAGGGAAGTTCTTCTTTAAGCTCTGGAACTTCAGCAAGAACAAGAGCTTCACGTGGAGCAGGAACTTCTCGGAGTTCTTCTCGTTGATAAACAGCAACGACGCGTTTACCTTAAAGCACAACGATAACGTAGTTGGGGAGATAGACGCAATTTACGTTTATAAGCACATAAGGGTTGGAGACGTAATAAGGGTTGGAGGAAAGCTTTGGAAAATAATCAGGGTAAACAGCAGCAAGATGTCAATAGACGTCGTGCCAGCGGACTCAAACGAGGGGGAAATCCCCGTCTGGAGAGGAGACGGAATACCCAAGTCCTACCTGTTACCAAGACAACTGGAGAAGGTGTTAAGGAACTTAAACGAATTGGATCCAGAGGTGATATCCACTAGCACGGTAGATGAGGTCAAGAAGCTAGTCTCCTTCTACGTGAAGGAGAACATCCCGTTGCCTTCAAGGTCGACGGTAATCGTAGAGAGGAGAGACAAAGAGATGGTCTACTCGACACTAGTAAATGAGAAGGTATCTAATAGTATAGCCCACCTTCTGCTCTACTTGTCTTCCTCTAAGGACTCGCTGAACTCTTACGCTAGGGCGTCAGTATACGGCTTTTCAATTAGTGCCGATAGGGATCTGCTAGAGGACCTTGTAAAAATGGACGAGAGGAAGCTGAAAAGGCTACTACTAAAGGCCATACTTAGGTCCCCGATGTTTTTCTCAGTGCTAAAGGAGATACAAGTGAGCTTTGGGAAAATAGGAAAGATTGACCTAAAGGAGGACAGGACTTTAGTGGCAGAAGCCCTTAAACAGACGATAACTAGGTATTTCAGCGTAAAAGGGACGTTGAACTTCATCGCTAAGGTCAAGAGAGGGGAAATAAAGGTTTTGAGGACGGAGAAAAGGACGCCTCTGGCTGAGGCTGTGCTATTACACGCTCCAATAAAGCCTTGGCTGCTGAGCGTCTATTCCCTTATTTACGAGTCCCTGAAAGGTGGAGCCTATACCATCTCCGAGCTCTCAGAACAGATTGGCATCCCGGAAAAGAGCTTAGAGAACAAACTGAAGCAGATGAGAAAACCGTCATCAAAGTACAGGATAACGAGCTTCATAGACGTAGACAGCGGAGAGACAAGGTGGTGCGTCATGGAGGAACTGCCAAAGATAGTCGAGTCTGACGATTACTACACCTCCTTCACCGTCCTAAACGATAGCGAGACGTTTATAGCAATACTAAGGCAAGTCAACGGGGACGGAAGCTCCGAGATAATCTTTAAGCCCAAGGATCTTCTAAAGGACGACATAAGGGTAAGGATACCTTACGAGGAAATAGCCGAACTCAGGATAGCTGACCCCGTTGATCCACTAGTGAGCAACTTGTCACCTAGGTTTTACTACGTAAACAAGAAGGTACTGCCCTACTTACTCTTGAACGCGGTAGCTTATATACAGAACTTAAAATACTCTTAGTAGTGATGAGCCTCACACTTAAGATGACTAGGTGATTAGGGCCCGTGTTACTGAGCGTAACTCCACAAGATTTATAATGCATATGTGGTGTTTTGTCACAGAAGCAAAAATGGCGGACAAAACCCAGATCGTAATAAGCAGTTCTAAGACCGTTGATGAACACGTCCTGGAAGTCCTTTCCATGTTTAACCAAGGCGTAAACGAAGTAGAGCTTAAGGGGTACGGGAGAGAGATAAATAAACTGGTCGACGTCTACAACCAGCTCAAGGATAAATTAGGAGAAGGGGTTAAGCTAGAGAACGCACAGACTGGAAGTGAGGTAAGGGAAAGGAGGAGGATTTCATACCTCTTGATTAGAGTGAGTAAGGCCTATTGAAGTGGTCTGAGCTAGGATACTGAATATTACGTCCTCGGGGGCTAGAGAGCCCCTCGCTATCAGATCCATCTTTTCCATAAGTTCCGACGTC
>JBBINF010000123.1:0-4510 GCA_037444045.1 Sulfolobales archaeon
CAAGTAGGTGATCATCAGTATGCCAAAGGCAGTGAACAGCCTCCTCTTAGTTAAGCTAAGGTAGGGCGACCTGTCTAGGAAGGGTACCAAGATCAAGTACAGCAACGGGATGATGACCCCTATGAAGAGGAATATAACGACGTCGCTAGTGAAGTCGGCTATCTTGTACAGGAACAGGAAGAACCACGGGGGGTAAGTGGTGATGTGAGCAGCTGCTGGACTATTGGGCGGAGGGGCGGGCTTGGGGTTCAAGAAGGGGTTCAGCTGCTGGGGCAGGCCGTTTAAGTAGGCTAGGCCGTTGGGTATCAGCAGTATGAAGCCCCACGTCAGGAAGACGAGGGACATCATGTACACGAAGTTCCTGGGCCACCAGGGGTTGAACTTCTGCCACTCCTCCTTAGTGTACACAGCGGGGGCCTTGTCCTTTTCCTTCTTCGAGGGCATCATACCGTAGTGCTCGGCCATGAAGAAGTGGAAGGCGAAGAGTAGGCCTATTAACGCTGTGAAGATAATGTGCCACGCCAATACCCTCCCGTAGTCGCCTGCGTCGTAGTTCCCGAACAGGAACGGGATAAAGATTGACAGCCCCGGTATACTGCTTATTATGCCCTCACCCACGTCCACGGCGCTTGTAGCCAACGCGTCGCCAATTAGGCTGTAGCCCAGGAAGGCCGTGCCCAGGGTGAGCACGAGCATTAATACCCCAATTATCCATAGTAGCTCCCTTGGCCTCTTGTAGGCCCCAGCGAAGTAGTTCCTGAACATGTGTATATACGCCAAGATTATCATGGCGTAGGCACCGTAGAGGTGGCTGTAGAGTACCACGGAACCGTAGGGAACGTCCTGTATAACGAACTCAGTAGAGGAGTACCCCGCCGTCGGGTTGTAGTACAGCAGAAGGATCAACCCCGTAATCACAGTGTACATGAACGCCGCGGCGACCAACGCACCTAACCAGTAGTCCACTTTGTACATGTAGTCCGGCGTCCTAAAGAACGGTAAGTCGTCTAGACCTAGTCTTTCTTTAAACCATTCCGACACTCCCATAAAAATTGATTAACTTGTCAAAAATAAAAAAATAAAGCGTTGGACTCATGACGAGAATGGGTTTTCAGTCTCGCTGACTGTAGTCTTGTCCCCCACTGAGCTACCAAAACTCGAGCTGAGATCGTCAGTGGGGTTCTGTGACGGCACGCCGTTGCTCCCGTTGGGGTAAGTCGCAACGCCAATTGCCCCTATAGCGTATAAGTAGTCCGTTGAGGAGTCCCACTCCAGTAAGACACTTGGCAGAGGCCTGACCGTTGGGCCAGTCAGCACAGCACCCCCGTGGTATGGGTCGTAAGTGGACCCGTGGCAGTCGCAGTGTATCAAGGCAGGTACCTTGGCCTGCTTTGCAGCCAACAGCGCCTCAGCGGTCAACTGGTCTGGCTCTGGGGCGGTCAGCTGGCTTGGGCCTACGTAGTTAGGGGGGTAGAAGTGGATGTACGGCGGAGTACAGCCCAAGTGCTGGCAGATCGCGGAGTAGGCAACTATAGACTTGTTGGGGCCCACGCCCCCTGGGAAGTTGTAGGTCTTCCCGGTCTGGGGCACCGTGACCGTAGTCGGTGGGACCTCGACGGGCTTCCCAGAGGAGTCGCCAAGGTTCAGCAAGAAGTTTGGCTCTCCGGTCATGGGGTACTCAAATATCATTATGATGGGGCTGTTCACCGGGATGGAGGAGGCCTTTATCGGGTTCCCAGAGGAGTCCACTAGGAGCGACTTGGGGAAACCGGTGGTTACAGTGACCGTGGGCGGGACTAGGACTTTGACCCCTGGGATTATCCCCACCACTGCCGCTGCGGCTATCCCAAACACCAGGGACTTCAGGAACCTCCTCCTCTTCTCGTCCACGCTACCCACGTTCTTGTTGGTGTAGTTGAATAGGTAGTCCTCCCCCTTGTTCACGAACTCCCTCGCGTCGAACTTCGTCCTAGGGTCCCTCATCTTGCTGGCCAACTTCCTGAAGAAGGTTAAGGTGGAGTAGTCTAAGACCTCCCTCTCCTCGCCTTTACCTAATCTTAACTTTATCAAAATTTATCACTAAAAAATAAGATGGTACGAAAAGGATTTATCTTTTCACCGTTGGACTAATGAGGTCGATAATCCTCTTTCCCCCGTCGCGGTAGGTCATTAGGGAGAAACCTACAATGGGGGTCACCATGTAGACCAGGGCCAAGTAGCCGTCTATGCCTAAGAACACCGTAGAGATTATGAGGAAGTACCCTATTCCAGCTGAGTAGTTGCCCTTGACTAATGACGCCACTATCCCCATGGCCGAGAGTCCTAGGGCCAGCACAAGGAGCGTGATGTGGTAGGGGTTATAGAGGTCGATCCCTAGGGTTGAAGGTAATATCATGTCCATCAGTATCTCCAAGTACCTGTTGTCGACTAACGAGTGCACCAGGAGGGCGAACGGGACGAGGGCCAACACCCCAGCGAGTAAGCTGACGTAACTCCTGACGCCCCTCCTCTCCCCCCACAACACAACGTAGGCTAGGAAGCCCAGTAGGGAGACTAAGTAGACCGTGACGTAGCTCGTGAAGAGCGCGTGGTGGAAGACGTTTAGCATCACTGACGCCAATAGGCCTAGGCCCACCATGGACGCCGTGGGCAACAAGAGGAGGGAGTAGGGCGAGGACTTTAGGACGCTCTCGGCCATTAGCGAGACGCCCACCACCGCTATGAACACCTCAAAGGAGTACCAGAGGGGGGAGGTGTTGTATCCCGGGACCAGGGGGGCGAAGAGGGAGACCAACAGGGAAGCTGTAACGAGGGCCATCAGCCTATACCTCTGTACCAGCAACGCCGACACAACTATTAGGGTGAAGAAGTACACGTAATAGAACACATTGCCTAAAGCTTCGAGGAGCCCCTCGTCTGGGACGTTGAGGGGGAGGATAGAGGGGTACATGAACGCCTCCTTAAACGCGAACTGGAAGAAAGAGGACACACCTAGAATGGCTAAAAAAACGTTGAAGTTCCCTTTTAGCTCCTCGTTAAGCCTCATCTCCTAAACACCACGTACAGCATTACCAAGGCGACTATGGCGATGACAATCCCCACTACTGTGACGTAGAGCGTAGCAGGCGGTATGGAAGAGGTGACTGAGACCGCAGTAGAGGTAGACGTTGCAGTAGACGTCGCCGTGGAGGTCGTGGTAGGCGGGGTCGTCACTAGCTCCAACGTCAAGAAGCTGGAGGTGATGGACTTGTCGAACAGCGTCTCGCCCAGCCTTCCCTGCCACACGGCGAAAGCCACGTAGTACGTGTTACCCACAGTTATGTTAGGCATGAAGGGCTGGTACTGGGAGGGCACTGCCAGGGGCCTGGCGAACTCCACTACCCACGACCCGTTCTCGTACTTTGCCCCGGTCCATATGAAGAACAGCGACCCGTTAAGCCCCGAGGACTTCACTGGGGTGTACCATATCCCGGAAGTGTCCACCTCGAACATGTTGGTGTTGTTGGTGTACAGCGGCACTGCGAAGCCGTGGTCCCCTGGGTCTACGTAGGGTAGGCCGGTCAACGACTCGTTCTCCCAGAGGTTGGCCTTAAAAGCGGGGTCGTAAGTCGCGTTATTCCAAGTGGCGCCTGAGACCCACATCCATATGTTCGCTGAACCACCCTGTTGGACTAAGGACCCCCCAGCTTCATTGAACGTCACGCCGTCGAAGCTCTGCCCTGGGTACTTCCCTCCTATGTTCATGCCGTCCTTAGTCGGGGTCCCACTGCCCAAGTACCACATTATGGCGGCCCTGTCTGGGTAGTACCACGTGGAGTTGGTGTAGTAGCCGTAGAACATGCCGTCGCTGTAGAGCAAGTCCTCCATGGGCCTCAGCGAGTGCCACAGCAGTATAGTGCCGTTGGGCAGTACGGTTATCTGCGTGTTGTTAGGTGCAGGTAAGAGTATGCCAGAGTAGTTAAGAACTAGCCTGCCCGTCTCCTCTTTCCCGTTCACTATTGAGACGTAATCTGTGTAGTTCTTCTCTACGGTGTAAGTGGTGCCCGGGGTGAGCTCAATTATCCTGAACAGCCCTGGGCCAGAGGCGTTGGGGTAGAGAGCAGCAGCCGCTGCCGACCAAGCGTTGAACGCAGGTTCTGGTGCCGGCCACTCCTCTAGTATGAATATCCACGACCCGTTCCACGCTGCCTTAACTAACAAGTAGTGGGTTAACCCCGAGGTGGGGGCGTTCGGTATGTTAGCCGTTAAGGATATGTTGATCCAAGGTATTTGGGACCAGTAACTGGCGCTACCCGGGTTAGAGAGGTCCGCGGAGCCAACTACCTTGTACACCGGTACTTGAGGGGAAGTCTGGGCCAACGAGACGTTCTCCAAGGCGAAGACCACTGAGAGGAGGAAGATAGCCAGTAACACTCCTATCGTTACCTTAGGTCTATTTTTAACGCTCATCCCTTTTCACATTACATTTCTCAGCCTAGGGGTGTATTAAGCGTGAAACGTTGGACTGATT
>JBBINF010000124.1:0-4441 GCA_037444045.1 Sulfolobales archaeon
GAGTCAACTATAGTGGCGTTATGGTTCGCTATGTACGCGTAATCGATGTAATCGCCGTAAGCGTAGGAACCGTTAAAGAAAGCTACGTAGGCTAAGGGCAAGAGTATAAACGATGAACTGGGGGAAATGGGGTTTATGGTCAACGTACTGTAGTCGAGGTACGAAGGCGTCTGTGTAGGGTAACCAGAAGCGGAGGTGCCGAAAACGTACACGTACCACGGCGAAGAGAGCCCTCCCTCCGATAGTCCAAAGCCGTTAGGCGTGGAACCGTTCACTACGTCTACAGTAGCCACCCACGTGCCATTCCCGTAAACCATTTGGTACGCATAGGATATACTCAAAGAGTCGAAGTCGTTTGCCATAAATGACGGGATTACTACAGCTGTAAACGATCCTAACTCTACCGGAGTCCCATTTGGATACTTGATCTTTGCGTAAATCTTCATGGTAGTACCCTGGAAGACCACCTTTGTGTCGTAGACGCTCACTGTCAGAGATCCAGGAGATACGTATATCTGAGTGAATCCCACCCCACTGTCTGTATAGTTCTCGTGGTAGTAATCTGCAACCGCTACTACCTCATAGTAGCCAGGTGAAAGATTGGCGGGGATAGTGACCTGCTTGACGTAGTACTGGACTCCATTAAAGTAAATTGAGTTCACTTCTGTGGAATAGACAGCTTTTCCGTCCTTATAGAAGTACACTGTTACGTTTGGAGACCCTACCGTCTCAGTTACTACGTCCAAGGTTACGTTAGAGCCTGGAGAAGCTACTGTAGGCTCGGTAAAGACTGAGGGTATTACTACTGGAACCACGTAAATGCCTTCAACAAACTCGTCGAAGCCAAATGCCCCCTTTACCTTTACCATGTAAATCCCCCCAATATTACCGGAAATGTTGTAGGCCCCGTCCAAGAAGTTGGAGACTGATATGCCTAAAGCTGATATGTTTATTACCTCAGATCTAGTAAGCTGGACGCCTGCGACGTAGGAGAAGTTGCCGTATACTACACTGTAGTTATAGATCTCCGCTAAACCAGTAGACGGGGGCTCCACTACAGTGCCGTTAGGATAGGCCAACTGGACTAAGACCGGGACTTCTCCCGGTTGGTAGTATATCGCTACTTCAGGTAAGAAGAATATTGCCTGCATGCCTACTACTACGTACGTCCCTGAAGTGTAGTTTCCTCCCTTAACTATTACTTCCTCAACCCCAGATCCTTGAGCAGTGAAAGTGCCTACCCAATAGCTACCGTTAAAGGACAAGGGGAACTTCTCAATTACGGAAGTCCCGTTGTAAACGTAGCCCGTTAGCGTAACGTTGGGCAAACCCCTAGCTACTACCTTAACCGTCTGTCCGTCTAAGTAGGACGTGTTCTGGACTGCCACAGTAAGGGTAGGCTCGCCCAACAATTTCCCGAGGTATGAAAGCGTGTAACCGGCGTTGATGTACCCCAGTCCGCTGACCGGGTTATAGGAGGAGTTAGCGACGTAAGGGGTGTTGTAACCAAACGTCACAGGAGTCAAGGCCTTTGTCCCCCTTAATTGGTATATCAGCGGATTGACGAAACCCAGTCTTCCATAAACCTGGCTCATGAGGTCAAGTATTCCCGCTACTATGGGGGTAGCAAGCGACGTCCCGCCGACTAGGTATGTCTGGTTATAGTAGTAAATTACCGGTACGCCGGTGTAGGGGTTTGCGTCAGCCACTACGTCAGGCACTTCCCTGAAGCCTTTACTGCCCTGATACCAAGGGGAGGGAAATATGGAACTATACCCTCCGGTTGTGGCGCCAAAGGCGCTCTCCCCGCTCCACGCAGTCTGCTCATTTAGGTTCCCAGAAACATACAGGGACGTACCTCCCACGGCCAAGACGTAGGGGTCGCTTGCAGGGAATACCAAGTTACCGTTGGGGAAGAGGAAGAAGTTGTTGCCATTACCCCCACCGTCCCCGCTCGCCGCCACAAAGGTTATCCCCTCAAGTTCTCCTAACCAGTACTCGTAATCTAGTGCTTGGACACAGCTCAGGGGTAACAAGCCTAGGTCAAAGTATATCTCAGGGATCCCAAAGCTCTGGGACACCACGTTCACTTTGTCTTGCTGGTCAATAAACGCTATTGCAGCTGGCAAGGAGACGTCTGGATTAGCAACGTAAAGGTATATCCCGGCGTCTGGTGCAACTAAGTGTAAATACTCGACGTCAAGCGAGATCTCTAGGGCCCAACCGTTACTGACGCCGTCGTTGGGGTTGTAGGGGCCTATAGGCACTACCTCTAGAAATGGTGGCGAGGTCAAGTTGAAGGCTTCGTCGAAGTCCTTTAGCTGTTGGGCTATGTATGGGTCTCCATAGAAGTCCAAGACCCCAACAGCAGTACCGTTCCCTTCTATGCCCTTATCCAGTAGGCTAGTCACGTTGTAGGCTTTCCTTAACTGGGAAGGTTCAACTTGTGAGAAGGCCACAGCCTGGGTAACGTTGTACAGAGTACTTGGCCTAGAGATTAGGGCATTGGTGAAGTTGGTAGCGATTAAGTACGCGGAACCGATGGGCAAATTGCCTCCGCCTTCAAACCTGTAGAAGGTCACGTTTCCCAGCCTGTACACGTAGAACGTTCCGTGTAACGCCTCCTCCAGAGCTCCTACTTTACCGCTAACGGTTATTACGTTAAGGTAAGTCTGAGTGGAAAGGTCAAAACTCTTGAAGTAATTTACAGCTCTCTGTACCTCCGTAGTTGGCACAAACAACGACTCCACTTGAGTCAAGTTCAGCACAGTGTGGTTCTCGACATACATTTGCAGTAGTTCTAAGTTCTTGGGCTGTATTACTACTGTAACTGTAACGTAACTATTGTTGTTTAACGTAGATTGGGCGTAGTGATTATTGACGCCAACTAGGGGGACAATGGAGCTCGCAAGAAAGATAAGGGTGATCAGCTCTTTTAGCATGCCAAACTCCTATCCCCGAAAAAGATAAATCTTTTCAACAGATGCAATCTAGATCTTAGGAAAGTATATAAGCGTGGGATATCTCTCTGAATACCGATGTATAAATTTCCTGAAGACGGAGAAAAAATATCCTTCAAGAACGGACAATGGATTACCCCTAACAAGCCTATAGTCCTATATATAGAAGGCGATGGTATAGGCCCAGAAATAACAAACTCCGCAATAAGGGTGATAAACAAGGCTGTGGAGAAGAGCTACGGCTCATCTAGGGAGATAAAGTGGGTAGAGGTCTATGCAGGGGACAAGGCCCAGCAACTCACTGGGGACAGGTTCCCAAAGGAGACTAGGGAGGCCCTGCTCAACTATAGGGTGGTGCTCAAGGGACCGCTGCAGACCCCTATCGGTAAGGGGTGGAAGTCTGTAAACGTGGAAATAAGGTTAATGCTAGACCTATACGCCAACATAAGGCCAGTTAAGTACATAAGGGGGATAGAGAGCCCCCTAAAGAACCCGGAAAAGGTAGACATGATCATCTTCAGGGAGAACACGGACGACCTGTACAGGGGGATAGAGTACCCTTACGACTCCCAGGAGGCAAAGAAGATTAGGGAGTTCCTCAAAAGGGAGCTGAACGTCGAAGTAGAGGACGACACGGGGATCGGGATTAAGGTAATCAGCAAGTACAAGACTGAGAGGATAACGAGAATGGCGATAAAGTACGCTATAGACCACGGGAGGAAGAAGGTTACAATAATGCACAAGGGCAACGTACTGAAGTACACAGAAGGCAGTTTCATGTGGTGGGCTTACGACCTAGCCAAGAGGGAGTTCAGAGACAAGATAGTGACAGAGGAAGAGGTAAACCAAGGGATGGATCCAGCTGGAAAGATCATAGTCAACGACAGGATTGCCGATAACATGTTCCAACAGATAATTACTAGGCCAGACGAGTACGATGTAATACTAGCGCCAAACCTGAACGGGGACTACATATCTGACGCAGCCGGTGCCCTTATAGGCAATATAGGCCTCCTTGGAGGGGCTAACATAGGGGACTCAGGAGGAATGTTTGAGGCAATTCACGGGACGGCCCCAAAGTACGCTGGGAAGAACGTGGCCAACCCCACTGGTATGATTAAGGGTGGGGAACTCATGCTGAGGTTCATGGGATGGAACGAGGCGGCGGATCTAATAGAAAGGGCTGTAAATACAGCGATTGAGACCAAGAAGGTGACGCAGGACATAGCAAGGTATATGGGAGTCCAGCCGCTTGGGACGAAGGAGTTTACTGACGAGCTTATAGCAATAATGGATACGTTGAAGTGATCTTTAACTCCCCAGTTTTACAGTACGACTGCAGTGTTTCTACGTATTTTTACCCTAAAATACTCCTAAAATGCTTTCAATTGAAATATTAGTTCAGTAAGATGTTTTATTTTATTCCATCGGTAATTCCATCGAGCGAATATTACTAGATTTAAGCGGTGTGAGTGCGAAAA
>JBBINF010000125.1:0-4316 GCA_037444045.1 Sulfolobales archaeon
ACAACGAGGACTGAACCCCAGAGGACGTCACTTAGTGTAACTATCACAACATTTTTAGGCGTTAAAGCCCTTATAAGTTTGGTGAGGATTCTCCGCTTCTCCGTAAAAGATGGAGAACTAATTCACGACGAAAAAGGAAATATAATTGGAGTGATAGACGAAGGCTTTGTAAAGTTGACAACGATAGACGGGAGAGAACTAGACCCCCTGCAGTTTAAGGTCAAGTTGGACGCGGAAGACCTGGAGCTCGTCTCAAAAATTAAGAGGATAAAGGAAGTTGACCTTCTAGACGCCCTGTTGTTGGAAAAGGCTGAGAGGAGGATGAAGCTCGTAAACACCTTGGGCAAGGTCTTCGAGGAGTTCGTGTTCGAGCACCTCAGCAGTAGGTTCAAGGTGGAAGTCCACCCCAGGATCTTCCAGAGCTTGAGCAAGTTCTCCAAGCTTAGGTACCACAATACGCCCGACTTCCTGGTAGAGGGGAAAGTAATAGTTGAGGCAAAGGTGGGAAAGGTAGACTACGGGCAAATAGCTGAATACTCTAGGTTCTACCCCGGGGTCGTCGCACTCCCCTACTCCGGTTCTTGTTCAGTGCCAAGGGGGTGGCAATGCGTAAACAACGTGGTCGTAGACCCAAGGAGGCTCCTGGATAGGATATCTATTTACTTGACCAAGTAATAAACCAGGGGAGTTTCATGTGTACTTTTTAACTTGAGCAAGTTTACCTCTCACATGCAAATAGGTACTCCCCTTTTGGACGGAGGAAACAAGGTACTCCTGCTCGGGAGCGGAGAGCTAGGAAAGGAGATGGCGATAGAGGCACAGAGGCTTGGGGTAGAGGTGGTCGCGGTCGATAGGTACGATATGGCCCCGGCAATGCACGTCGCCCACAGAAAGTACGTGATAGACATGATGAGCAAGGAGGCAGTTAAGTCAATAGTGAGGAAGGAGAACCCAGACGCAATAATAGCGGAGATTGAGGCGATAAACACAGACGCCCTTTTGGAGCTGGAGGACTCGGGGTACAAGGTTATCCCCAACGCTGCTGCAGTTAAGACGTGCATGAACAGGGTAGAGCTGAGGAGGCTTGCCGCGGAAAAGGTAAAGGTGCCCACCACTGCCTACGCCTTCGCCGAGAGCGTTGAGGAAGTGAGAAAGGCGTGCCAGGACATAGGCTACCCCTGCCTAATTAAGCCCGAGATGAGCTCAAGCGGCCATGGCCACGTGTTGATAAGGAAACCAGAGGAGGTGGAGGAGGCCTTTAAGGAGTCCATATCCCACGCCAGGGGGAAGAGCAAAAAGGTCATAGTGGAGGAATACGTTAAGGTCGACACTGAGCTCACCGTCCTCACGTATAGGTACTTGGGGGACAACGGAATTGTCAACAATACTATGCCTGCAGTTGAACACCAGAGGCCCAGCTACTACTACGTGGAGTCCTGGCAACCAGCTAGCGTAAGCGACGACGTGCTCGACAGAGCTAGGGACTACGCGTTGAGGGTAGTTGACGCACTAGGGGGTTTGGGGATATTTGGCGTGGAGATCCTAATTTCAGGGAACAGGGTTCTCTTCAGCGAGGTGTCTCCTAGGCCACACGACACCGGCCACGTAACGCTCGTTAGCCAAGACATAAACGAGTTCCAAGTCCACATAAGGAGCGCTTTAGGGCTACCGACTCCAGAGGTAAAGCTGTTAACCCCCGCAGCCTCTCACGTCATCCTGGCCCAGAAGGAGATGTGGGCCCCAAAGTACCTCAACGTGGACAAGGCGATGAAGATCCCAGGGGTTCAAGTGAGGCTCTTCGGGAAACCCTACGCTTACGAAAAGAGGAGGATGGGCGTAGTGTTGGCGGTGGGCAACACAGTGGAGGAGGCGAGGCAAAAGGCAAGGGAAGCGTCGGCCATGATCTTAGTCACCTAGCCCGTGGATCTTTTTTAGAGCCTTTACCACCTCTTCTACCTTGTTCTTCACAAAGGGCGTGCTTGAAGTGAAACAGCAGTCATGGAGCGTCTCTACCTCCTCCTCGCTTATCCCGGCTATTTCCGCCACGGAAAGAACCCATATCCTAGCAGTGGCGTCGTAGTTGTACCCTCCTACTCCCAAGAGGATGAGCTTACCGTTTGCGTACTCGTGGGCCAGCTTGTGGACTTCCCTTATGACCTCAACGTAACCTCTCGTGGAGAGCTTAAGCTCTACTAGCGGGTCTCCAAAGTGAGAGTCCCCTCCCTCTACCACTATGAACAAGTTTGGCTTGAACTGCCTAATTTTCTTGACCACTACCTCCCTAAACGCGTATAGGTAGGCGTCGTCCCCGGTACCAGGAGGAAGGGGGACGTTTAGGGTGAGGCCTCTTCCTTCCCCCTCACCTACCTCGTCCACGTTTCCGGTGCCCGGAAAGAACCCCCTGTGGTACATGTGGAGGGAGACCTTGAGGACCCTAGGGTCGGAGTAGAGGAGCTCCTGCGTCCCGTCGCCGTGGTGGCCGTCTATGTCTATTATGGCTACTCTTTCGTACTTTGTCTCTGCCATCTTTGCTACCAACGCCACGTCGTTGAACACGCAGAAGCCCGACGCGGAGTTCCTCTTGGCGTGGTGGAAGCCCCCGGCCAGGTTAACGGAGTGGTCGTACTTGTCTAATACCTCTAGGGCCTTGACTGTCCCAGAGACCCTCAACAGGGAGGCCTCGAAAATCCCCTTAAACGCCGGGGTGTCTCCAGAGTCTAGATACCCTTTTCCCTCCCGGCTCAGCCTCTTAACTAATTCAACGTAATCCCTGTCGTGAACTTCTAAGAGCAGTTCCTCGCTTATCACTGTAGGCCTAATTACTTCTATCTCGTGGAAGAACCCCCTCTCCTCCATCATCTTCTTTGCCATGCTCTCCCTGATGGGCTTAAAGGGGTGGTCACCGGGAAACGAGTAATCTAAGAACCTTTCGTCCCATATAAATGCAGTTCTGTGCAAACCCAAGTACCTAGAGATATTTTTAATACGTTCTCTCATTAAAATATTTCTCGTGATACCTTGAAACTCGGAGAGCTCGCAACTGAACCCAAAGTCGTGGCTCACGTTAACACAAAACTTGGGGAAATACTAAGCAAAATGAAGGAGGAGAACCAGTGGGTAGTTCCAGTTTTAAAGGAGAAAAAAGTAGTGGCAATGCTCACCGACAAGGACTTAATAAGGAGGGCAGTTAGTCTAGAGACCAGAGTATTAAGTCTAGCCTCACCCACCGTGGACTTGAACGAGAACGACGACTTCGCGAAAGTCGTAGCAAAGTTCTACACTACAAAGGCGAGGGCTATCCCCCTGGTAAACTCGTCTAGAGAGTTGCTGGGGCTAATAACTAGGGAGAACGTGCTCAAGTACCTCCTCGACTCAGGGGAGATACCTAACGCGAAGGCAAGGGAGTACATGTCCTCACCGCCAGTTACCCTCTCTCCTTCGGACTCAGTAGCAAAGGCGAGGTGGGAGATGGTGAGGAACAACTTGAGCAGGATACCAATAGTTAACGAGAAAAAGCTTGAGGGCATCGTGACAACGAGGGACATAGTCAACGCCCTTTACTCAGTATCTGGCAGAAAGAGGGAGTCCATCATGGTCGAGGAGGAGAGGATAATGGCGATGCCCCTAAAGGAACTCATGGTCTCGCCCGTAATAACGGTCAACGGTGCAGACCCCCTTTCGAAGGTCGCGGAGGCGATAATAAAGAACAGGATATCTGGGATGCCAGTGCTCGAGGGGGACTACGTGGCTGGGGTAATAAGCGGTATTGACGTAATAAGGTCCCTGGAGTCTAAGTACCAGTTGAGCCTACCGCTACAGGCAAAGCTGACCTCTGGGCTCAGGAACGCCGAACTAAAGAGCCAAATAGACGGAGTCCTCGAGAGGTATCTGGCGAAGCTCGAGAAACTGACGGAGATAATAAACTTCAGGGTCTCCTTTAAGGAGGAGGCAGTTAGCCAAGACAAGACGGTTTACAAGGTCACAGTTAACGCGGTGACAAAGATAGGCAACTTCATCGCCAACGAGACCGACTTTGACCCAGTTGTAGCCGTGAAAAGGGCTGTAGAGAAAGTGGAGGCAAGGCTGATAAGAAAACTAAAGAGGATAGAGGAGAAGAAAGGGGACAAGAGAGAGGAGATTTGAAGATAGGCATAGTACAGCCCAGTAGCGTTAGGTCTGCCCTATCTCTGACAGAGCAGGCTCTTGCCAGCGGTGCCCAGCTCGTTCTCCTTCCGGAAAAGTGGGTGAAGACTCTAGACGACGTCCCCCTATCGGAGTTCCAACGCCTTGCCTTGAAGTACACCGCCTACATCATC
>JBBINF010000126.1:0-4262 GCA_037444045.1 Sulfolobales archaeon
TTGACGCAGTCCAGAAGGCGGACTTGATAAACAGCCTAATAGCCTTCGGCATGGACCAGCTGCCGAAGATACAGGCAGTGTGGCCGCTGTTGGAGAAGCTCACTAGCGAGAGGGCCCTCAACCTATTGCAGCAGATGGACGTAGAAGGGCTCCTTAATACAATGGAGACGGCAATGCCCCTGCTAAAGAAGCTGACCGACGAGAAGACATTGAAGACGCTGATGCAGATGGACCTAGACTCAATGGTGAACATGATGCAGAAGTTGGCAGAACTGCAGAAGTCTGGGGTTATGGACAGGATGATGAAACTTATGGACGTAATGGCTGATCCGCAGTTCATGGATACAATGCTGGGCGTAATGGAGAAGATGACAAAGGCGATGAAGATATGGGCGGCAGACTTGCCAAACGTCAAGCCAGTGGGCGCTGTAAGTTTGTTGAGGTTAACGTCGGATAAGGACACGTCCTACGCTCTCGGAGTTATGACCTCTCTACTAAAGGCCACTGGGAAGGCCTTCAGAGAGTAAGTAGGAGACCACTTTCTTAACGTACTCCTTTTTTTCCTTGTCCTCAGTTTCCGGTTCTGTCCTCTCTCTTATGCCCTTTAGCCCCCTGACGAACTCCAACATACAGTAGTCCGTAAGAGATCACCTTCGCGCCGAGCTCCTTTGCCAGCCTATTTACCTTATACCCTAGCAAGTTATAGGAGTTGGAGGTCAAGTTCAAAGACTTCAACCCATCGTCCTTGTGGCCGTCCACTCCCGCAAGGACGACTAGGTAGTCCGGCCTGAAATCCTGGACTACGTCCAGTACCCTTAACGCCTCCTGAAACGCGTCGTCCCCGGAACCCAAGGGGAGGGTGACGTTAAAGTTTAGCCCCTTACCCTCCTTCTCTCCCCTCTCGGTGTAGTGCCCAGTCCCTGGGAAGAACTTGCCGTCGTAGGCAAAGACGTTAACCTTTAGCACTGGCTTATCGTAAAACAAGTGCTGCAACCCGTTGCCGTGGTGTGCATCTACGTCGATTATTGCGACTTTTTTGCCCTCCCTCTCGAGTAACTTGACGGCTAACGCTATGTCGTTCACAGGGCAGAATCCCATAGCCCTGTCCGGGAAGGCGTGGTGGAAACCTCCCAGAGGGATGTAAATCCTGTCAAAGAACCTCGAGAACTTTACTGCCGTTAAAGAGGCACCTACTACCAAGAGGATGTCCTCCATCATTCCGGGGTAATGGATTGTGTCCCCTGAGTCGAGGAAACCTATGTATGGGTCTTGGCTAGCCCTCTCAAGTTTTTCCAAGTAATCCTCTGTGTGGACTAGCGTTAACAGCTCTCTCGGGGATGGTTCTGGCCTAATAAAGATCACGTTGTCCTCTCCCTTTACGAGCTCGTAAAACCTCCTTATCCTTGCCTTCGCGACGTCCCTAATCATGGGGTGGGAAAACGAGATCTCGCCAAACCTGTCGTCCCAAACTACCGCAACTTCCATCAATTCCTTTTGCGTAAGCAAGTATTTAAGGGAAAAAGCCCTTTACTTCTCTGGAGAGAATGAGCGAGGAGAAGATCCTCCAAGTTCTCAAGTTCAAGAACATTGCGACTGTGGGGTTCTCCAAGGACCCATCTAAGCCCTCCCACCTAGTCCCCAAGTTTCTAATAGAGCACGGCTACAACGTGATCCCAGTCAACCCAACTGTGGACGAGATATTGGGCAGGAAGTCCTATCCGTCTATCCTACAAGTCCCAGACCAGATAGACGTGGTACAAGTTTTTAGACCTTCCTCTGAGGTACCGAAGATAGTCCAGGAGGTAATAGAGAGGAAAAAGCAGAGGGGTGACGTAAAGGCGATTTGGCTCCAAGAGGGCATAAGGAACGACGAAGCCGCAAGGCTAGCTGAGGAACACGGCTTAATAGTAATCCAAGATAGGTGCATGTACAAAGAATACGTGAAGAAAGTCCTTGGAAAGACGCCAGAGCCCTTGACTAATAAAAAGTAAAAAAACTAATAAGTTTTTAAATAGCCTTAGGGTATATTATTTATGGAAAGCGTTATTGACGAAAAGGAGAGAAGGCACAGCATCAAGTGTTGCTATAAGCTTACTGATACCGACGTTGACGTCCTATTTAAGCTTATCGAATTGAAAAGGCCGGTGAGCTCCTTGGAGTTGTCCAAGATCATGGGGGTAAGCAAGACGACCATAGAGGGGAGCCTCAAGAAGCTCATCCAGATTGGCCTAGTAGAGAGGGTAAAGAGCGACGAGAAGAAAGTGGGGAGGCCAAAGTTCGACTACTGTGTGGTAGAAAACCTCTGGGACAAAATAAGGGGAGACCTACAGGAGTGCGCCAAGAGGATCAGTTCAGCAGCCGCTTAGCTTCACGTCCTTAGGTTTCTCATCGCTGACCTTTTCTAAAACAACCTCAAATACGTTACCGTCCTGCTTGTGCTCAACTAGCTTGCAACCCATAAGGTCCACAGCCTGCATTATCATCTCGTCACACTTAGGATCCCTGTAGACCACCTTTAGTCTCCCTTCCTTCATCTGCATTAACTTTCCCACCGTCCTCAGGAAAGGTTCGGGACACTCCTTGTCGACAAGGTTGAGTTCTTCCATATTTTAAGGAAAGAAGAAAAACTTAAAAAAAGTTTGCATCAGGTAAAGAATATGAAAGTAGTGTGCCCGGTCTGCAATAGGCTTTTTGAGGCGGAGTGTACTCCATATAAGGTACAGTTTAACGAGGTCACTTACTACTTCGATACTGAGTTATGCCAAATAGCGTTTTCCAGGGAACCGGATAGGTTTGTTTACAACTGCAAGGAAAAGCAACAGCAGACCTCTTAGAGGGGAAGAAGAAAATTAATTTTGTTGTCGCTCCAAAACTTGTAGTCTACTTGAGTAGCTCGTTCGGCACTATGTTACTGAAAAGCCTGGCGCAGAACTCGAAGTCCTTGGCTATCTTCTCCGTAATCAATGTGGGCTCTAGGGGCTTGTATATGTACCTAGGCCTCCCTCCCTTGGAGTTCTGGTCCTTAACCCTCTCTACAAACCCCACGGATATTAGTTTGTTTACCGACCTATTAATTGACGCCTTGCTCAGCTTTAGCAAGCTAGCTAGTTCGTCCTCCGTCTTCTCCCCGCTGTTTATGAGGGTCTTCAACACCAGGAAGTCGGTGTCTGAGATATCGTAGCAGAAGCTCAGAGCCTCTATTAGCCCTACCTCTTTACCTGAGGGCAGTCTGACCTTTAGTCTTTCCACTTCCATGCTTATCTCACGTTATATATGGAAAAAACAAATATATAAATGTTTGCTTATTTTAGCAAAAAACTATTATATCTGATTTATGCCCACACCCCTCTCCTTATGTCGTCGATCTTTGTGAAAAGCGCTATCTGGAAGTATCGGAAGACCTCAACGGCGAACTTCACCGCGTCTTCGTCGCTCATTCCAGATATCTTGTTACGAAGCTCGTTGATAAACCTGGTCATATCGTTAAAGGTGGGGGTCTTCATCTGGTACTGGGTCAGATCCAGTACCTTGAGGACTTCTTCCTTTGTCTTTGCCTCCTTGATCTTTGCGTACATAAGCTGGACAACACCCTTCCCAGTGCTCCCAAAGAGAGCGTCCTCTGGATCCCTCAGCCACCTAGCGTAAGTTGACGCTAACTTCTTGGCCTCGTTTTCAATACTTGACATAAGTTTATTTTTTATACCAAGTATTTAAATAAGCGTGAGGAGCCTACTACTACTTTCCGGCGGCCTCGATTCCTCTGCAGCTGCGTACTACTTTAAAGACAGGGACATGGACTGCTTGTACGTGAATTACGGGCAAAGGGCAAACGCCATGCAACTTAAGTCGGCTAGGGAAGTATGCCAAGACCTCGGTAAGAGGTTGATATATGTTGACATAAGGGGGTTAGGAAAGCGCTTTTACGAACAGTCGTGGTTGAGGCCACACGAGCCAATAAAGCACAGGAACGTTATATTGCTGAGCTTTGCCCTAGTATTCGCAAAGGAGAGGGGGTACGGAGAGGTCATATTCCCCACTGTCAGCGATGAGTGTATTTACGAGACCAACAAGCCCGAAATACTGAAAGAAATGGGGAGGTTAGGCGAGATCTTGGGGGTGAAGCTCGCCATGCCCTTCCTCCACTTGAGCAAAGCCATGGTGCTGAAGCTCGGCGTAATGAAGGGGCTAGACCCCTCTAAGACTTACTCATGCCTTCTAGGAAAGAGGTACCACTGTGGAAAGTGTAGCCAGTGCGAGATGAG
>JBBINF010000127.1:0-2695 GCA_037444045.1 Sulfolobales archaeon
CTAGGGTAAAGGGGTTGCCCTATACACCCCCTAGAGACGTGACCTCAGTGGCCGACGCCTTGGTGTCCACGAACCCATTCCTGTTAAAGGAAATGGAGGAAGTCGTCAGGAAGTCCGGCGACTGCGTGGTGGTGAGCGAGGAGGAGATCATCTCTGCGTGGAAAGAGTTGGCCAGAAAGGGCATCCTCGTCGAGTACAGTTCGGCGACAACGCTTGCTGCGTATAAAAAGGACAAGGGTGAGGGGAGCGTTTTAGTGTTGACCGGGTCTGGGCTCAAGACGCTCTAGGTACGCTTGTGCCCTTCACCCAGTGTTGCCCTGCAGATCCTTTATGAGCTCCCTCATCCACTGCATAGCCCTAAAGTAGTCCTCCTTATAAATGTGTTCGTTAAAGGAGTGTATGTTTGAGCCGTAGTAGTCTACCCCGACCCCGTCTGCGATCTGGTTGTTGCCGAGTATCCTAGCAAAGGACTCCATTGGCCCAGTCCCAGGGGAGTTTGGGAGCACCGTTGGCTCAACCCCGTAGACTCTCTTCGCTGAGGAGATTAACGCCCTAGCTATCTCGCTGTTTATCGACGTCCTGTATGGCCTTACTTTGCCCCACACCTTTAGCTCAACGTCTTTGGGCAACGCCCTCTTTAACTCCTCGAGTACTTCGTCTGGGTCTTGGTCAGGGACTAGCCTGAAGTCCAGCTTTGCAAAGGCGTAAGAGGGGATGACGGTCTTTGAGCCTTCTCCCGTGTAACCGGCGTATATCCCGGCTACGTTGCACGTGGGTTCCTCAACCAGCTTCCTCATAAAGTTATCCGGTACTTCCTGCCCCAAGGCCCTCTCCATCTCCTCTTTCGAGCCCCTCAAGTACTTCACCTCCTCCTCCGTGAGCCACCTCACCTTGTCGTAAAAGCCCTTGAGCTTCACCTTCCTGTCCTCAGACCTAAGCGTGGTCAAGAAGTAGATTAGCTCCCACGCGGGGTTTCTGGCTATTGGGGCGTACATGGAGTGCAAGTCCTTCTCAGTCCTCGCCCTCAGTTCCACGTAGAGGAGGCCCTTGACCCCTAGGACTATTTCTGGAGAGTTGTCTGGACCCCTACCAGAGCCCTCCCAGAGCACGTAGTCCGCCCTCAGCCTCTCCTTGTAGTCCTCTAGGAAGTCGTCTATGAAGGGGCTACCTATCTCCTCGACCCCCTCGTAGGCGAACTTGACGTTTACCTTTAACTTTCCCTCCTTCATTAGGCCTATTATTGCTTGTAGCCTGGCCATGAGGGTGCCCTTGTCGTCTGCGACGCCTCTAGCGTATATCTTGCCCTCCCTTTCCACGGGGGTAAACGGGTCTGTGTTCCACTTGTCCAACGGCTCCACAGGCTGGACGTCGTAGTGATTGTATACCAGTATGGTCTTCTTGGCGTTTACGTTTACCTCCCCCAGGACGTATGGGTTAACTGCCTTGTGCCTCACCAGCTCCGCCTCAATGCCGTTATCCCTCATGAAGTCCACTAGGAACTTTGCCCCCTCCTCTCCCTTACCCTTGGCTGACGTAGTGTCTATCCTAAGGAACTCGAACAAGCTGTCTAACTGGGACATCGCGTTTTTTTACAGTGAACGGCTAAATACTTTTATGATAAAGTTCGCGGAGTACGTAAAGCACTCCATGACTGAGCCCCTCCTCCTGGTTTACTTGTACAAAAAGGTGGAGGACGGCAAGGTAGTCGCTGCCTTTAGGGTTCAGATGTACAAGAACATGGTAATAGTGGTATACGAGGACGACAAGCTAGAGGGGGGTGAGGTAATAGACGTCTTGCCGGGGTCGGTGGAGAACGCGGTAAGGGCGATAAGGAAGTACTACGAGGAGAACGTAGACGACCTAGTTATTTACGGGGAGGAGACCTACGTCGACAGACTACTCAGGGGGCTAGAGGCGACGGGGGGATGAGGCTCCCCCTGCCCTACTACGAGAGGTGGTTCCTACTAGGGCTGGTGATAGGGGGCCTTACGGGGCTTTCTATAACTGCCCTCTATGAGCTGGTCAAGCTCTTCGAGGCCTTGTTCCTCAGCGGAGTTGTCGGATTTCCAGTAACGCCCCAGCACGTCTTTCCGACCGGTAGGTTCTTCCTCATCCCGGTAGTCACCGCACTGGGCGGGCTCCTAGTCGGGATAATAGCCACGAGAGTCCCAGAGGTGGAGGGCTCTGGGACGGAGTACGCAATAAGCTCCTTCCACCGCAATCAAGGTAGGATAAGGTGGTTAGTCGCCCCGTTCAAGCTCCTGGCCTCAGCCATAACGATAGGGTCAGGGGGGAGTGCCGGGGAGGAGGGCCCCTCCGCCCTTATATCCTCCACGATCGCCTCCAACGTCGTTAAGTACCTCTCCCCCTCCCCAGAGGACAGGAGGCTAGCGGTTGCGGTAGGCATTGGGGCCGGTATAGGGACTATTCTTAAGGCACCGATAGGAGGGGCTGTGCTCTCCGCAGAGATCCTTTACTTGAGGGACCTAGAGCCAGAGGTTATATACCCATCCATGGTGGCCTCGGCAGTCAGCTACACGGTCTTTGGCCTTTTCACGGGGTTCTCCCCGGTCTTTGGGGTGTACAACGTGCCCTTTAACCCCCTTAGGCTACCCCTTTACGCAGTCCTTGGAGTAGCATCTGGGCTCGTGGGAGTAGACTACGCCAAGGCTTTTTACGCCGTTCATAAAGCGTT
>JBBINF010000127.1:2741-4257 GCA_037444045.1 Sulfolobales archaeon
CGTTCATAGGGCGTTCAAGGAGTTGAGGCCAAAGGTCCTGAGGCCCGCTATAGGAGGGGCACTAACTGGGGCAATAGCGCTCATAGCCCCAGAGGTACTTGGGGAAGGCATAGAGTGGATTAGGCTAATAGAACAGGGGGATGTCTCCTCGCTTTACTCTCCCGTTTTGCCCGTCCTAGTGCTCTTAGTCCTCCTCCCTTTCATAAAGATATTTACCACCAGCCTCACGGTAGCCTCAGGGGGTTCAGGAGGGGTGTACGTCCCTGCCCTCTTCATAGGCGCTTACTTGGGGGGAGCAATGGGGCTTCTCTTCCACTCCCTCTTCCCGGGGATAGTGACCTCCATTGCCCCGTTCGTAGTAATAGGCATGATGTCCGTGTTCGCAGCTGCAGGTAAGGTGCCCCTCTCCATGATAATCATGGTCACGGAGATGACCGGGAGCCTACAAGTGCTCCCCGGGGCCATGGTGGCAGTGAGTTTGGCCTACTTGGTCTCTGGGAACGAGACCATAAATAGGGCACAAGTCCCCACGAGGAGGGACTCTCCAGCACATAGGGCCGAGTACGAAGTCCCGGTGATGAGGGAGCTAAAGGTGAAGGACTGTAGGCTTTTGCAGGCCAGCGTCCCACTTGAGGCCACGGTGGACGAGGCGAGGAACTTCATGCAGGAAAGGGGTTGGACCAGCGCTCCGGTCACAGACAGGGCTGGGAACTTCGTGGGGCTTGTCTACATGAGGGAGCTGCAGGGGAAGAAGGGGGAGGAAAGCGTAAGGAAGTACGTTTTGGCAGGAGTGACAACTGTTTCCCAGAACTCCAGCCTAGAACACGCCCTTGAGATAATGGGCAGGAACGGGACCAACTGGGTCAGCGTAGTGGAGGGGGACAAGTTCGTCGGAGTCCTAACTCTCGACTCCCTACTTGAGGCTTACGAAAGGGAAGTGGTAAGGAGGTCACTTGACCAAGGACCAGGCGACCACGGAGACGCTGTTCAGACTCATGGCTAGCGCCGAGTACTCAGGAGGCAAGTAAATGGCGGGGTAGAAGAGACCAGAGGCTATTGTAACTAGAACTGAGTTATAGGCGAATGCCCACGCCAGGTTCTCCTTTATCTTCCTCACAGTCCTCCTGCCCATCTTCTCTAGCTCAATTATTGAGCCCACTGAGGGGACTATTACGTCTCCCGCGTACTTTGCTATGTCCGTCCCGGAGGAGACAGCTATGCCAACGTCTGCCTCCCTAATCGCCATTGCGTCGTTGACCCCGTCTCCCACGAATACCGTTATCCCCTTCTTCCTCATCTCCCTCACCAGCTCCACCTTGTCCTCTGGGGAAAGACCGCTGAAGACCTTTACCCCCAAGTTGAGCTTAGGGTTTGGGTCTCCAGTTGCGACGTAGACCTCCTTCCCTTGTCTCACTAGCTCCTTTACTACCTCCACTGCCTCCTCCCTGACCTCGTCCTCCACCTCTATCCCCCCGACCACATTCCCGTCCACGCAGACCAAGATGTCCTCTTTGCC
>JBBINF010000128.1:0-4251 GCA_037444045.1 Sulfolobales archaeon
AGTAAAGTAACTAGGGTGAAATCCACGGGTCACGGAGAGCACAAAGAGCGCCACTAAAAGCACTGCCTCCAAAGTGGCGCTTATTGAAACTACGTAACCTAAGAGCTGTTTAACGTGAGTAAGTGAGATAAGGGTGGGGTACAGCACTCCAATAGCGATTACAAGGTAACCGACCCACGCTGGGAGTGAGTATCCAAGAAGTGAAAGTGATATGGAGAACAGAAGGTATATAGTTATAGAGTTTACCGCGTTGAGGAACGAGTACGCGAAGGCCTCGGTCACGGCCTCGAAGAAGGACACCTTCTTGGACTTCCACGCACTGTAACCATAAGTGTAGTAACCTCCTGCTGAGGCCAACTTACTCGTGTAACCAGTGAGCGTGAATATCCAGAGGGCACTCCCAAGTAACGCTAGCAGAGTCGTGAAGACAACTGAATAACCCGCGTAAAGTATGGCTGCAGTGGTTGTGGAAACTACGCTTCCTAAGGGCGCTGTGACTGCCATAGCTTGGCCATAAGTTTCCTTAAGAGATATCGAACCTTTTGCGAGCCTCATAATCTCCCTTTAAGCTTTTCGCTCCTAAAAGGTTAAAAAATTTCCCATAATTTTTGTCGTTAATTTCAGCAAAGCTTAAAGGGAGATGTCCTTGAAAGAATAATATTTGGCTTAAAGGGAAACTAAAAAATGTTTAATCTTAAATCTATGTAAAATTGATATTATTCTACTGAACTAGCGGTTTCCTTTTTGCCCTCTGTTAGGCAGCTTTTGAGCGTGTCCTTAAGCTCCTCAAACCTTATTTTCATCTCCGGCGGAAAAGGTTTCTTGGGCTTAATCGAGTCCAATATTTGGACTGCTTCACTTATTAACTGCAAAGAACGATTTGTATCGGAGAGCTTGTACGCCTCTTTAACCTTTTTAATCGCAGTCCTGTAGTTGTTAAGGTCTTCCTCTGTGATCTCCCCATCCTTGACCAAAAACGTCTCCATATCTGCGGTAACTAAGGGAATGATAAGGTCTATCGCTGTCCATAGCTTCTCGTGCACGCCCATTAACAGATGATATGGATTTAATAATTTATAATTAATGTCGATTGGCTTATTGATTAATTATTTTCTTCATAAGCTTTTTAACGAGCCTTTTGAACCATATAACCATGATATACCAAGCGAGCATTGTAGCTTCAATTTTAGCTGGAATCACTATAGTCCTTGGTGGAATAGTCGAGGGGTATGGCTACGGGCTCTCCTTGGGAACAAACTGGCCCTACACCCGGGATATTCTGCAGGTGGCAGCAAAAAAGGATCCGGAGGCCATACACAGGATATCCGCAACCTTAGTGGGGATTATTTCACTTGTCTATTTGATAGTGTACCCCTCGCTGATAACTGCCCTTGGATTCGCGGCAGTTGTGGCCACAGCTTTACTGGGAATGGCCACCTTGTACGTCCTAGCCGGGAAGCTCCCCTCAATATTTCAAGGTCTCCACGACATAGCTGCCTATACTACCTTTGCCATATACCTCCTCCTATTCCTCGAAGGCCTAGGCTACAACGTGAACGTAGTCAGCTTCCTACTCGAGGCAATAGTGCCCCCACATTTCCTGTATTTCGTAATCTTCATGGGAGGCGTCGTTACTGGCTCGAGAAGGATGAAATATGAAATTGGAAACCCTCTTAGGCCTAAGAATACGATCCAAGTTAGTTGGCTAATACATTCCGCGTTGGCTGCTGTGTTTGTAATAGCGGTAGCTGTGTTGCACTACTGGCTTACTCTGTTATTCACAGTAATAGAGGTGGTGGCTGGGCTGTATGTATTCGACACGACAAACAGGAACCCGTCTAAGCCCGGGATCTCTGTTGGGCTACATCAGCTCTTCTCGCTCTTGGTCGTAGTTGCAATAATACTTAACAGTATAGGGATAAACGTCTTCTAAATCAGTTGAGGTGCATGAAATCACCGCTTCATTCCCTTTTTTCTCATCACACTTCGTCGATGCTGATCCCTACATAAGACTCCACGTCCAAGTTATAATACTTTTTACTCAAAGTGGCGACACTGCTGTAAATTAGTTCTGTTACCCTCGTCCTGTTCATACCTAGAGTAGATGATAGGTACCTCCACGGCTTTCCTTGAAGTACCTTGCCTATTAGCACTATTTCCTCGTCGTCGTCGAGTTTCCAGTCCCTATTTGCGTCCCAGAAGTACTTCAAGGTCAGCATGTGGATTGCGTCCGCTGAAGACTCGTAGGGGCTGGTCCCCTGGAGGAACGCGGTTAACTTGGCTAAATATATCTTGTTCAGCTCTACGTCTCTGTGAACTTTTGTCGCGTTAAGGAGTATCCTAGCTAGAGTAGGGGACATATCGTAATACACGTCAAAGACAGTATTTAGCAATCTCTCCTTGAGCACTTCAGCTGATATAGTAGTTATACGCTTGGCGGCCTCGGATATTGGCCTTATGACCACTACTGGGTAATCGCCGAACTTCTCGTTCCTCTTTGGCGAAACGTGGACGGGAATAAAGCCGTTCTTGACCCAAAAGTTGAGCACGTAAGGGTCTCCCATAAACGCCGAGCCAACCCAGTCCACCCCATCCTCCTCTGCCTCTTTCACTACCTCTTCCAACAGTTTACTCCCTATACCCTTGTTCTGCATCTCCGGGATAACCGCTATCCTAACTATCCTCCAGCCCCTCAGCTTTCCAAACTCCCTTATCCTTATGTGCTTCAACATCCTGTCGGGTATCAAGTCCCCGTCAAAGGTACCGCCCTTTAGAGCCAGTTCTATCATTGGATCGGGTAGATTCCCCTCCTCGGACACTTGGGCCACAGCTATATACGAGTCAGAGTGAATAGCCTTCACTTGGTGGTGTACTCCGTCCAACATTATCATGAGGTCGTCCGGGTTATTCCTGTAATGGGCTGAGACCAGTATACCGTAGACTTGAGACAGGACGTCGTCAGACGACGCAAGGAGATCCTTTGGTACGGTCTCAAAGTACATTTTCCCTAGATCCTCAGTGGGCTTCTTTGGCTCCGCGTTTAACATGAGGGCGTCGTAAAGCCACGACTCGATGGGGTCTCCCTCAGCGTACCTAAGCGGCTTCTCCATAGTGACCCACTTCACGTTCTGCTTTCTCCTCTCCAACAAGCTCTTCAAGTACTTTAGGAACGACCTCCCAGAGCCCTCGTAGCCGTGTACGGTAGTCACTAGGACTACCTTTTTCCAGACCTTCATTGCGACGTCTATGTAGTTAATCCCTAGGGACGCGGCTTCGTCAACCACGAGTATGTGGCCCTCGTCGTTTAGGGTAGCGTCTGGAGGCTCGTAATAGACCTTGAAGCCGTCCCCCTCTATCGACCTTATAGCCCCTATGTCAGACCTCTTGACCCTATGCTCTATCTTTAGTGCGTCTAACCCCAGCTTTAGGAACTCCATTATCTGGGATGACGAGGATATGGAGGGGGCGGTAACTGCGACGTGAGTCTTGAACCCCTCGCTCAAGTTAACGTATATAACTCCAGCAAGCCCTAGGCCTGTTACGGCACTCTTGCCCCTCCCTCTAGAGGCAGTCAACGCTAGAACCCTTTTCCCACCCCTCAACAAGTATTGGAAGGCCTCTAGGACCCTGTTCTGGTCCTCGCTCAAGGCCATTTTGTGCAGTTCCAGCGGCATTGTGACCCTTTTTGGAATAACTGGATGCGGCATTTCTCCCACCTCTCCAGAGAAGGGGTTAGCGAAGTAGCCGACCCCGTTTGCTATGAAGGTTCCCTTGTGCTCCATCAACTTCCTCTTAAACCTCTCCTCATAGTAGTCGTATACTTTCCCTTCCCTGATAATGCTGTTCTTGAAGAGCTTGTCCCTCTCCAGTTCGGTGGTGTAAAGCACTGCTAGTCCCCCTCCCCTTACTAGGTCGACTAGCCTACCAACGTAATTGGGCTGGAAGTTGTCCACCAAGTCCAGTACTACTAGGTCGTAGGTCTTCCCAAGGTACTTCTCAGAGGAGGAGTAGTCCACGTCCTCTAGGTCAGGGAAAATCTCCTTTACCTTCTCCAGCCTATCCTTAGACTGGGACACCCAGGGGTGAAAGGCGTAGGCAACCTTGGGGCTTTGGCTCAACTCCCTGTAAAGGGAGAGGACGTCCAAAAGGTCCTCCATGTAGTTCTCCTTCTCTATGAAGACTAAGTTCCTGTAATATCTCCTCTTCCCGTCCTCTATTGACTCCCTCAGTTTTTCGAGGAATTCCTTCTTC
>JBBINF010000129.1:0-4222 GCA_037444045.1 Sulfolobales archaeon
AAGTACGGGTTCAGGAAGGCCTCTTGGTTCGCTGTCCACATCCTGGCAAGCGACGTAATCACCTCCGGCATCCCACCGCAATACGCGTTAATAGACCTAAACCTTCCCAAAGGCATGAGCGACTCCGAGTTCGAGGAGATGTGGAGGTGGATGTCGGAGTACCTAAAGGAGATAGGCGTAATGGTGATTGGGGGCCACACTGGGAGGTACGAGGGAGTGGACTACCCAATGCTAGGAGGGTTCACAATGCTGGGGATAGGGGAGAAGGAGAGGTTGGCCAACCCCTCAAAGGTGAGGCCAGGGGACAAGGTAATAGTAACCAAGGGCCCCGCGGTTGAGGCCACAGCACTCCTGGTGAACACCTTCCCGGAGTACTTTAGGCAGAGGCTCCCAGACCAGGTCTTCCAGGAAGGGTTGGAGTTGTTCTGGAAGATGAGCTGTTGGAAGGACGGGCTAATAGCCTCTAACGTAGGGGTCCACGCGATGCACGACGCCACTGAGGGAGGGCTCTGGAACGCCTTGGTGGAGGTAGCAGAGGCGTCGAACTTGAGGATAAGGGTCCATAAGGATAGGATACCCATGTACACAGCGGTAAGGGAGGTCACGAAGTTGTTGGGGATCGACCCATACTCCTCAATAAGCGAGGGCACTATGGTAATAGTGACGGACAAGGCTGAGGGAGTAAAGGAGGCCCTTTTGAGGGAGGGGATTGAGGCAGAGGTAGTGGGCGTAGTCGAGGAGGGGGATCCAGAGGTGCTAGTTGACGGTAAGAGGGTTGAGAGGCCCAGTTTCGACCCCTTCTGGGTAGCGTTCAGCGAGCTCTCGAGTAAGCTGGGGTGAGCCAACAAGCCCCTCCGTTTGACTCTTACTGCCCTTGGGGAGAGCTTTACCGGGGGCGTTGGGGAAGTCAGACAAAATATTAAACCTTGTAAAGAGATAACTTTCCGCGTGAAAGTAGCCTTAATATATTACGGTGGGCAGTACAACCACTTGATATTGAAGAACTTGAGGTACCTTGGGGCTGAGGCTGTTTCAGTAGACCCTAACTCCACAGTAGAGCAAATGAGGAGCTACGACTGCGTGGTCTTCAGCGGAGGCCCTTACTCGGTAGAGAGCGAGATATCCAAGATGGGGAACTCCCCAGTTTTCGTGAGGGAACTCAGAGTCCCCATGTTGGGCATATGCCTAGGGCACCAGCTCATTGCGTACGTCTTAGGAGGGAAGGTCGGGAAGTCCAAGAGCCCTGAGTTTGGGCTCACAAAGATAGTAGTCCACGACCACGACACAATCCTGCAGAACATGCCAAAGGAGTTCAACGCGTGGGAGAGCCACAACGACGAGGTCTTGGAGCCAGCCCCAGGGTTTAGGGTCTTGGCTTCTAGCGAGAACACGAGGGTACAGGCTACGGTCAACGAGGAGAGGGCAATATTCACTGTCCAGTTCCACCCAGAGGTAAAGCACACCGAGAGCGGGTTAGAGGTCTTTAAGAACTTCCTAAAGGTGTGCAAGAGGTGATAAAGCAGCTCTTTATTGAGAAGCTGTTGGACTTCCTCAAGGAGGACGTTTACCCCGAGGACGTGACGAGCAGGATAGTCTCCGACCTAAGGGCTAGGGGGATCGTCTTCTCAAAGGACGTCGGCGTGCTCTCGGGAAATTACTTCGTAGTGCCCTTCCTGGAGTACTTGGGCTTCAAGGTGGAGTACTCGAGGAGGGACGGCGAGGGCGTCTCGTACAAGGACAACCTCCTCGTATTCCAGGGGAGGGCAGACGAGTTACTCTCGGTTGAGAGGTTAGTGCTGAACTTGTTGGGCAAGCTCTCCGGGGTCACCACTGCCACCGCCACAATGGTAAAACTAGCTAGGGAAGTAAACCCCACCGTTAGGATAGCGGGCACTAGGAAGACCACCCCAGGGCTTAGGCTCTTCGAGAAGTACGCCATAGAGGTCGGGGGAGGAGACCCACATAGGTTCAACTTGGCGGACGCCGTTCTGATAAAGGACAACCACTTGGCCCTCTTGGGCAGTATAGAGGAGGCGGTGAGGAGGGCAAAGGCAATTAGCTTTACCAAGAAGGTAGAGGTGGAGGTAAGTAGCTACGAGGACGCGGTCAAGGCATATAGGGCTGGGGCGGACGCAATCCTGGTGGACAACTTGAGGCCAGAAGAGGTAGTACCCATAGTCAACGAGCTAAAGGGGAAGGTGGTCATTGAGGCCTCTGGGAGGATAACCCCAGAGAACGTGAGGGACTACGCTAAGACTGGGGTCGACGTGATCTCGAGCGGTTACATAACCCACTCAGCCCGGTCTCTTGACTTCTCCATGGACGTAGAGAGGGTATAGAGGGTTTAGCCTTCAGCTCCCTTACTCAAGTATTTTAACTGGTTGAGGAGAGTAAAACCCATGCTAACAGACGAGATGTGGAATTCGATCTCGGACGTGTACTCCTCAATACTTTCTCACCCTTTCCTAAAGGAGCTGGTGGAGGGCACTCTAGAGGAGGAGAAGTTCAAGTACTACATAGCCCAGGACTTCCTGTACTTGAAGGAGTTCAGCAGGGCCCTCTCCCTTCTGGCTGCAAAGGCCCCAGACGAGCAGGGTGCACTGTTTGCGGAGCACGTGACCCACGTCTTAAGGGTTGAGAGAGAACTGCACCAGTACTTCATCTCCAGGCTGAACATAAAGCCAGTCCCCCCTTCCCCAACTAACTTGCTTTACACCTCCTTCCTGCTCTCCACCGTGTACTCAAGGCCATACCACGAGGGGGTCTCAGCAGTTCTACCCTGTTACTGGATATATATGGAGGTGGGGAAGGAGCTCAAGAAGAAGGGCTCGCCAAGGGAGGAGTACCAGAGGTGGATAGACACCTACGGAGGGGAGGAATACGAGAGGGGGGTAAGGCAAGTGCTCGAGGTGGTCAACTCGTTTAAGCTGACTGAGGAGGAAAAGGAGGAGGCAATAAGGAAGTTCAGACTCGCCTCGGTAATGGAGTACATGTTCTGGGACTCGGCGTATAGGCTAGAGAAGTTCCCCTTCAGTATTTAGCGAGCTGTAACTGCGTCGCCCTCACTCCTTCTCCCAAGTTTATTGGCTCGCCCAGCTTGTAGAGCGTCCTCTCTAGGGCAGCTATTGTGGCAATGGCGTCGTTCTCGTTTACCCAGCCCATGTGCCCCACCCTGAAGTACTTCCCAGCTAACGCTGGGTGTACTCCGGGGGCGAGCTCTATCCCGCTCTTGCCCATCTCCTGTAGCACTTGTGCAGGGTTAACCTTCTTTACCATGACCCCAGTTACTGTGTTGCTGTAGGCCTCAGGCCTCTTGGCCACTATGGAGAGCCCCATGCCCTCAATCCCAGCCCTTATAGCTTGTGAGATCCTCTCGTGCCTCCTCACCCTGTTCTCGTAACCCTCCTTCTCGATGAGCTGGAATGCCTTGGCTAGCATAAGGATCAAGTGGACTGGCGGGGTAGAGAAGTAAGTCCCCTTCCCCTCCTCCATTCCCCTCATAACGGGTAACCAGTTCTTCAAGTTCAAGTAGTACCCAGCCACTGAGTCGTCGCTTATCCTGTTGACCGCGTTCTCCGAGAGCATCAAGAGGCCAGCACCGGGAGGAGTTCCCAAGGCTTTTTGACTTGCGGTCAAGAAGACGTCTATGTTCTCCAACTTTGTCTCCTCAGCTGAGACGCTTGATACCCCGTCAACAATTACTAAGTCAACTAGCCCCCTAACCCTCTTAGCTACCTCGTATATTGGTTCCCTTATCCCAGTGCTTGTCTCCACGTGGGTCATCGTCACAGCGGTGTACTTGTCCTTTTTCAGCTCCTCCTCCACTAAGTCCGGGCTTACGTAGTCCCCTGCTTCCGCCCTCAAGACCTTTACCGACACTGGGTACCTAGAGAGGATCGCCTCCCACCTGTCGCCGAAGACGCCGTTCGAGACTACGAGCACCTTGTCACCCCTCTTCAGAAGGGAGGTGACGCTCTCCATGGCTGAAGTCCCACCTCCGGGTATTATGAAGGGCTGGTCGTTTGGCTTAGCGTTAAACAGCCTCCTCATGGCCTTAAGGGAGGACTGGAACGCCTCTATGAACTCACTTGAGGTAAAACCTACGTCCCCTTTGAGCCCCTCCTTTAGTACGTCAACGTCTATGGTGACGGGGCCCACGTGCATGAGGATTTTTCTTGTCATAGGCTAGACTTGCATTTCTAATAAAAAAGGGTTAGCAAAA
>JBBINF010000130.1:0-4220 GCA_037444045.1 Sulfolobales archaeon
AAGCTTTGCGAAGTTAGTCAAGGACTTTGGGGTTTATAGGGCAGTGAAGATGGTGGAAAAGGCAAGCTTAATTTAAGCGTTTCAATCTTTTTTGTATGCAAGTCCTGCTGTCTGCCGGCACATACTTCTTCCTAAAGAAGGGCATTAAGTACAGCGAGACAGCGTACGCCCTACAGACCGGGGGTTGTAAGGCTAGGTGCGCCTTTTGCACCCAGTCCTCGGTGAGTAGGGCAGACAAGACCTACTTGTCCAGGGTAAAATGGTACCCAGTAGAGGTAGAGGAGGTTAAGGACAAGCTCTCCACCTTTAAGCGGTTTTGCCTCCAGACCGTGATAAAGGAGGGCTTTGAGGAGGAGGCCTTGGGCATTCTAGGGCAGGTAAACACTAGGAAGTCGGTCACGATTACCCCAGTTGAGGAGAGGTACTTGTGGGAGATGAAGGAGGTTGGCGTCGACTACTTGGGCGTTGGCATGGACACGACTAGGGGTAACTGGGAGAGGGTCGGGAAGCCCTATTCCTTCGAGAGGTACTTGGAGTTCGTTGAGAAGGCTGTTGAGGTCTTTGGCAAAGGGAGGGTGTACGTCCACTTGGTCTTTGGGCTAGGGGAGGACAAGGGGGAGTTCGTGGAGCTCATGAAATACCTCTACTCATTGGGGGCAGAGGTCGCCCTCTTCGCCTTTACCCCAGTGAAGGGGACTCCAATGGAGAACCACCCGAGGCCGCCCTTGGAGGAGTACAGGGAGGTGCAGAGGATAAGGTTCAAGCTGTCAAAGGGAGCGGAGCCGGACGAAAAGGCGTACATCACCTCTGGCTGTCCATCCTGCGATAGGCCCTTCTACAACGAGGATCCTAGGGAGAGGCTCTACAACGTACCCCTAATGGAAGTGAGGAAAGGTTGATCGGGGGCTTCGTAATTAACAAGAAGTTCTCTGTGATTAGCGTCACCGGGGGCTCCTGTTCCCTCAACTGCTTCTACTGCTCAGCCAAGTACGTAAGCTCCATGTTGCCCGCCTTGACCCCGGAGGAGTTCTACAAGGAAGTGTCAAGGCTACACGCAAAAGGGGTCAAGGGCTTCCTAATTAGCGGTGGCTTCAACGAAAGGGGAGAACTACCAATTAAGAGGTACCTCCCATTTATGAAGAAGGCAAAGGAGGAGATGGGGGTCGTGTTCAACGTCCATCCGGGTCTACTGGACAGGGGGACAATAGAGGAGATGAGGGACGCCGTCGACATCGTGGACTACGAGTTCGCCTACTCCCAAGGGGCCTTCAAGTCGAAGGGGGTCAAGAGGTCTAGGGAGGACTACCTAAGGGTGCTAGAAGACCTCCTGGAGTATGGCCCAAAGTACGTGGTCCCACACGTAATGCTAGGGTTACCGAGCGACTCGGACGAGGAGATGGAAGGAGTAATAAGGCTGTTAGCTTCTTACAAGCCCTACTTGGTAAACTTCCTAGTGTTGATACCAACCCCTGGTACACCGTCAAGGCTGTTGAAGCCGATGGACTTGGAGAGGGTAGTGAAGTTAGTAGGGCTAGGCTACAGCTTGACCGGTGGGAGGACGAGTTTGGGGTGCATGAGGCCTTACCAAATAAAGGAGGAGCTCGACAGGGAAGTGGTAAAGAGGGGTATTGTGCAGAGGATAGCCAACCCCCACCACAAAGTAGTCAAGGAGTTTAACTTGAAACTATACGACGGATGTTGTAGTCTCCCGGAGGAGTACCTCGGTGAGTTCGAGTATGAGGCTGATAATTGAAGGCGGAAACCCAGGGGAGAGGCAGATGGCGTTGGACGAGACCATGTTGATCCTAGCCAGCGAAAACCTCGTTGGGGAGACCTTGAGGCTCTGGAGCTTCTCGCCCACCACCCTCACCATAGGCAGGTTCTTGGCAGTGAGGGACTGGGTAAACGAAGAGGAGAGGAAAAAGCTGGGGATACCCCTAATTAGGCGTTTTACCGGCGGGGGGCCTGCACTGCACGACGAGCACGGGGAGATAACATGGAGCGTGTTGATGAAAGGGGACGACTTGATGGAGGCCTACAAGGTCATAGGGAAGGCACTCGTCAAGGCAATAGAGCTGTTGGGCCTCAAGGCGGAGTTCTCCCCAATCAACGACGTCACAGTGATGGGCAAGAAAGTAGTTGGAATGGCGGGGGCCAAGAAGAAGGACGCAATTCTAGTCCACGGTACTTTCATGTTCTCCACCTACCTTGGCTACATGAGGGTGATAAAGTCCCCGGAGGCCAAGGTAAAGGAGAGGGGTACTCCAGAGGGCAGGGTCACGAACCTCTCAAACCTGCTGGGTAGGCAAATAAGCAGGGAGGAGGCCATTGAGGCGCTAATAAGCGGGTTTTCGAGCGTCTTTAGGATAAAAGAAGGGGAGCTCACAGACCTCGAGCTAGAGTTGGCCTCCCAGCTAAAGTATAAGTATACCAATGAGAGGTGGACTTACTTAAGATGATCTGCGAAAAGGTCTTCCGGTCTAAGCAAGGTAAGACAGTGGTGCTTAGGGTGTACGCTGAGGGGGGAGCAATAGAGAGGGTGGAAGTAACCGGGGACTTCTTTGCAAGCGAAGAGGACGTGGAGTACCTAGAGAGGGCCTTAAAGGAGCTTAAGGCCGTAAAGGTCACAATCTTGGGCGTAGACGCTGAGGAACTCCTGGAGAAGGTCAAGGAGTGCCTCTCATAGCTCGCCCTTGAGGCACATCTCTATCTTTTTGCCGTCGTCGTCAGGGATCGGCCTCTTCAAGTTCGCTGGGGCGTTCCTCAAGTACTTTGGCAACTGGGCTGGGTCCTCCACAAACCTCAGCTTGTCCAGTATGGCCTTTAGGTCGCAGACCCCGGTAACCTCAGGGGTTACCTTAACCCTGTGAATCAGTATCCCCTTATTCCTCACCACTTCCTCCGGGAAGACCGGCGTCTCGTCAACGTACCAGTCGCTCTCCACCCTGAGCACGCCAACTATCTTCCCACCGTAAACCTTCGCGTAGTACTTGCTCACGTAAATGATCAGCTTGTCCCCCTTCTTTATGTACTCGCTCAAGTTGGTCTTGTAGCCCCAAACACCCTTGGTCAGTATGACGTCCCACATGTCCTCCTGGATGGGGATAAGCCAGTAGGTCATAAGTTCCCTATAGTTGAAAAGGTTATAAAACTTCTCTGTAACAATTTACTCTTTTACTTTTGCGATAATTGAGCATTTATGGAATTGTCGCCCGGATTTTCGGCGATTGTCGTCTTTACGGGGAAAAGTTTCTGCCAAGTAATAGCTATAATAAACCCTCCCGCGGTTTGTAGAATATGAAGCTGAGGACGCATCTCGTCTTCACGTTGGGCCTCCTGATGTTGACGGACTCTTTTATCCTTAGGAACTTGACGGAGTCACTTTCACTTTCCTTGGTGGTCTCGATATTCGCTAACTCCTTGATCGACGGCCTAGGGCACAGGGAAATCCACACGCCAAGGGGCGACATAATAACTAGGACTCCCTTGACGCACACCTTCCCCAGGAGCGTGGCATGGGGGGTACTTGCTTCCCTGCCCGTGGTATTCTTTTACTATTATTTGTATTACAGCTTGGGAAAGCTAATCCTCATCGCCCTGCTTGACGGTGCTTTAGCGGGTCCTTCACACTTAATGCTAGACATGTTCACCGAGAAAGGGATATACGTGAAGAAGAACGGGAGGTGGAGGAGGTTCGCCTTAGCCCACTTCAAGTACGACAATGCCCTTGCCAATGGCCTAGCTGCAGCCGTAGGCCTTGGCTTGGTGTACCTGGCCTTCTTGGTATCGCAGTGAGTATATAATGTAATATTATTACGTTCTCGATAATAATGATGATAAAGAAAATAAAGAGAAAGAGTGTCTATGTAGGTGAAAGGATCAGGGAGTGGCAGGGAAGATAGAGAGGGTCAGATCACGCCCCGAAAAGAGGCGTGGCCCGGCAGACAACTCGCCACTCCTTGTTTTTTCCTATCCTTGTGTGTAAAAAGCTTTCCGCTTGACCGGCATAGAAGACAGATCCCTTTTCAATAGCGTAAGAGCGTGGAGCTGAGGGTCACTTACCCGCAATACTATTACAGCTGCAACACTGACGATAACAAAGCATAAAGAGGGAACTTTTCAAAAATTATACTTCTAGAGGAAAATTATGAGAATGCGGATAAGAGGTAGCACGGGAGTGGGGAGGGAGGGGAGATGAACGGCTGACACGCAGACCGGTG
>JBBINF010000131.1:0-4215 GCA_037444045.1 Sulfolobales archaeon
GAAATGGCAACAAAGGCGTACAGCGCACTGAAGCTAATCGGTGCAGAGGTGATTGATTAGCACAAATACAAAGTGTTTTTCCACGCGTTTCTGCGTTATTTCGGGGATTGCGTATGTCCAACGAGGCAATTGAGGTCAGGGCAAGGGGCAGGGCGCTGACGCTTCGCGTTGGTGGGAGGAAAATACCACTGAGTGACAGCGTGAGGAACAGCACGGCGTACACTGTCCTCATGGTGCTCGCGAAGCATGAGGGAGGCAGGATAGTCTTCAACAGCGCCTATGAACTCGTCAGTGTCCTGCGCAGGTACATCGACACACTGAACGCGCTGATCTTCGTGAATGAGGTACTGCCTGACGTCCCAGACGACCTGAGGAGGACCTACGCACTGTTCGGCTTCGGCAGTGGGTATGTACAGCCAGAGAATGCTTCATACACGCCAATCCCAAGGGATGTGGTCAACGAGGTTGCCAAGATAAGGCAACTGCTCGATGGCGCCCGCGAATTCTCAATGGAGTGGGAGGAAGTTGCCAAACTGCTGGAGATGAGGAGGAACGAGTCAAGGTTTATCGAGAGGGATGTCCTCGTCCCAACAATCCTAGGCTTTGCATACGCCGACAAGGCATGCATCGGCACGTGTGGCTATGGACCCGTCGGCGTCTACGTCGCGCTTAGGGGTACCTACTACGGCAGGCGCTTTGAGGTGGAGAAGATGACACTTGGTGACTTGATAACGCTGGTGAACTTCGTGAATGCCCTCAGCAGGGTCGACGACACCTACATAGTTAAGTTCGCCAGGAACGCACCGCAGGCGCCAGTTGAGCTGGTTAATCAGTACCTCGTCAAGGACTCACGCAAGATTGAGTACGGCGAGGAACAACTCTACGCAGTGCTCCTCCACCAAATACTCGGCGAACTAGAGGGAGAGAGGGTACTTGCCCCAGTGATAAGGCGAAACGGCGTGGTGTGGAGGGAGTCAAAGATACGGAGCGAGGAGATAGGTGGGTTCACGGTGTACGTGACCTACAGGTACGGCAACTACAACGGAGACATCACATTTATCCCAGGCACAAACAGCAACCAATACGCAGAAGCCATGAACGAGTTCCTCGAGAAGAACCCATGGCTCAGGGAGAGGATTGAGAACAACGCGAAGGAGCTCCTTGCGTTCCTAAAGAAATACGAGGAGTACCTCATAAAGTTCATGGAGTACGCAAAACTACTCCTTTAAAGGCACTGCGCCAACCTCTCGGGGTGGTTGGTATGGACGCTGGTGAGGTGGTTGCTTCGTACGTTGACGCAATAAGGAACCTGCAGGGACTTAGTGACTTGATAAAAACACCAGATGCCTGCACCAACATGCTTGGGGAGGAGGTGAGGATACCAATTCAGCTACCGGTAATTTCCAGCACGAGCAGTGCGGTGCTGAGGAAGAGGTCAGGGGAGATTGCGAACACCGTGAGGGAGTACGCGAGGGGTATCGGTGTTAGTGAGGTCGCTGTGCCGTACCTAGATGAGTGCGTTCCAATCTTCAAGAGCGTGAGCATCGACTCCCTGGACATTGATGTGCAGGAGAAGGTCTTCCCTGGGTACTACAGTTTGGTTGCGGTCGTTGTTGACCCAAAGAACGAGCCAGTAAGGAGAATCCCGCTGGCTTGGCATGGAATGCCTAAGTCGGTGGAGTACGTTGACTCGCTCTCGGTGGTTTACTTGACGGCTCTGCTAATAAGCAGGAACCCGTGGTTCGTGGAGGCGCTGAAGACAGCGGTTGAGAAGGCGCTCAGTGAGTACAGGAAGACGCTTAGTGAGGTTGCGGACTTCCTCAGTGCGCTTAGGATACTCGGTGCGGAGACCATTGGTTGAACACAACCTCCTCGGGGATGGCTATGGAGGACGTCTTCGCCACATACGTGGACGCGCTGAGGAGTGTAGTGGGCGCGAGCTCCGTCTTTGTTAGGGCGCCTGACGATTGTGTGAGGATGATGAATAGCCTGGTGAAGCTCCCTGTACAGTTGCCAATAACCTACGGAACGCTGGATAAATTCGTACCCCTGAGGGATGAGATTTACCGAAGCATCTCCGTGTACGCCAGGGAGAGGGGCATCCAAGAGGTCAACGTGCCGTACCTCTCAAGATGCAGGACCTACTTCAGGAAGGTCAAGGCAAGCCTGCTGGGTATTGCTGTTGGTGGCACCATTGTTGGGAATAGGTACGTGGGGAATATCGGCTCGTACGTCATCATTGCCTTTGAGCCGAGGATGGCGCCACATAGGCGATTCCCACTCGCGTGGTGGGGCAGGTACGCCACCACTGAGTATGTAGAGAGCCTCTCCGTGGTGTACCTAACTGCCTTGTTCTTCAACAGGAACCCGTGGGTCGCCGATGTGGTGAGGAGCGTGCTCGAGAAAACAAACAGCGAGTTCGCGGAGGCGTTCACGGAAATCACCACCCTCTACAGCGCACTGAGGTTCCTCGACACGGAAGGGCAGTAAGGGGTAAATGCTGGTTGGTCCTCCTATTCGGGGTGGTCGGCATGGGTATTGACGAGATGGCGAGCGTTGTCAAGGAGTACACGGCGCTCCTTAGGGAGATTGCCGAATCAGCAAAACCGTCAGTCGCTGAGGCGGTGCCTCGTGTCAAACTTGGTGGTTTTTACTTGCGTCCCATCGACATTTACTGGGTCGGGAAGGCTCTGGGGAGGCTCGTGGGACTGAGGGTTAGGGCTCCTTACGTGACGGTGCGCGGAGCGTTCATGCATGAGGCAACGATAAGGCAGGTGTTCGTGTCGACCTACGGCATTGAGGTGGTAATGAGCGATGGATTGAGCTACAGGTTCAGGACTGCTGGTCCATCCCTCACAGACCTTGTGAACTTCGCGATGCTCATCGGCGACGACAAGGTCAGGGAGGCATTCACGAAGGCGCTGGACGTGGTTAGGGAGGAGGCAAGGAGAACAGCGGATTTCATGAAAAAGGTGGAGAAGATACTTGCGGAACTATCGATAAAGTAGGGGGCGTGGTCCCTCCTCGGGGTGGTCCACATGACTGGCGATTGCGACGTGAAGAAGCTCCTTGGGGAGTTGCTTGCCACCTACTTGGACGTGGTCAAGAGGCTCGATGTCGACGTAAAGTACGACGAAGCGAGTGGAGCGGTCACTGTGCCATTCGGTAATTCCATACCAGCATCACTCATTAAGGCAATGGTACCAATACTCAACGGGAGGCTGGCAGGTAGGGAGGTCGTGTATGAGGGATTCAACGGAGTCGCCTACGTAAGGGCTAAGGCGAGGATTAGGGAGGTTGTATACGCGGATGTGTTCACGACGGGCGAGGACATGGGAGGCTTCATAATAGTGATGGGGAGCCTCGAGGGCGAGCCAAGGGTCTTCGAGACGCGCGTACCAATAAGGGGCAAGACCGACGTAATCAACATACTCAACACAGCACTGCTCCTCAGGAACAACCCATGGCTGATCGGTGAGATAGTGAGCGCCGCGAAGGAAGCCAGCGAAGTACTTGCGAGGGGTTCTGGCGCCATCATCAAGGCATACACGGCACTGAAGATCCTAGGCTTGGCGTAGCCACTCCTCGGGGACCCAGCATGAGCATCACAGACGAGGTCATTGATAGGTTCGCAAAAGCCCTCCCCACACTGCTCGACATATTGAAGAACGGCTTCAAAATAGACAGCGCTGTCTTGATCGGCGCGGTGAAGTTGCTCGAAGTTGACGATGCAAGGCAGGAAGCGGAGAAGAACGAGGAGGAGTCGCTCGGTGACTTGTTCTATGTTGGTCCAGATAAGAGGCTTGTTGCGCGGTGGAGGAGGATCTCCGAGGCGCTCTCCAGCATCGTGGGGAGGGGAGTCACGGCGCCAGTCATGTCGTACTATACCCCAAACACGATGTTCTTCACCAAGGGCTACATACTAAGTGCTTCGGTTACGCACGACTGGACAAGCCTCACCATCGCAGTGAGACTCAGCGAACCAGTTCCCTGGAGGGACGTTGCCTCCACCATAACCACGTACGTACTCAACCTAGACCGAAGGTGGGGATTGCTGTGGGATATCTCGCACGCCGTTGGTTTTGTGACCTTCATGGCGCTTAACAAGCACGTCGAGGACGCAGTACTCAATGCGCTCCAGTTAATGGGGTTCAAGACGGACAGGCTTAGGGAGGCTGTGAGGAGGACGAGGATGGTTTACGAGGAAATGTTCGG
>JBBINF010000132.1:0-4184 GCA_037444045.1 Sulfolobales archaeon
TGATGAAGGCCGCGCTAAAGGCCAACCCAACGGACAGGGTGTTGGTATCTGGAGGAGCGGCAGTGAACGAGTACATACTGAAGGGGATGACGGAGAACTCGGAAGGGCTAGAGGTCGTGACGCCTAGGAAGGTACCGGTAGGAGACGGAGGTATTGCCCTAGGCCAGATCTACTACGCCGCCTTTATTTAGATGGGCCAAGGGCCATTGGAAAGTAGGGCATTTCGCTAAAGGTTAGGTTTTCCTCACGTCTGGGGCATTCCCCTAAAAACGTACCTCTAGGGAGGGTGGAATAGTCTACTTGGAAAGCCAGGTTCTCCAACCCATAAAAAGACCGGGGCAAGTTACATGAGGTGGAGGGTCAGCTCCTTTACTCTCTCCTTTAGTGGCCCGTTGTACCCCTGTATGTTCCCTATGTAGTCCTCCACGTTAGGGTCTATTGGCATCTCCAGAAGACTTACGCCGTACTTCTCGGAGAGGGCCTTGACGTTCTCAACATCTCCAAAAGGCCTAACTACTTTCCCGCAGTCGAAATAGGCCATGTTAACGACGAGGAACGGCTTGCTGTTCCTCTCGGTGAGGTACCTCACCAAGTACTCAACTACCTTTACCGAGACCTTTGACGGAGTGGTGACCACAACCGGGGAGTACTTGGTCAGCCTCTCGAGGACTAGGACTTCGTCCCCCAGGCCGGGGGGCAGGTCGAAGACTACCCTCTCAACGCCCTTCATGTCCGCGTAAGCGATCAGGGACTCCATTACCCCACCGTTGTTCCCCCCAGGGAGGAGCACGTAGTTGTCCTTCACTATTCCCCCCAAGCTCACTACGCCCAACCTCCCTACTTTAAAGGGCTCTATCCCGTCCTTGCCCACCTCGTGTAGCCTCCCCTCAAGGCCAAACAGTTTGGTAGTGGCCATGGTGTGTATGTCCAAGTCTATCAGGAGGGTGTTCTCCCTCTCTGAGAAGGACAGGGACAGGAGCGACGATATTACGCTCTTTCCCACCCCTCCCTTGGCGCTCATCACGGCTACTACTCTCTTGTTGCTGAGCTTCTCCTTAGCTAACTGCCTCAGCGGTTCCACTTTCCCTCACTTCTATCCCTTCTATTGTGATGTCTTGGGCCTCTGCGACTATGTCGTGGGACCCGCACTTGGGGCACTTGAGGAACGAGGGGGCCAACGCGGGCATTAGGTGTAGTGGGTACTCCTCCCCGAACTCCGACCTTACCGAGTCTAGTTGGTCTTTGACGTCGGAAAGGGTGAAGGAGAGCCCGCAGTTCCTGCACTTGAAGGTTGGCTCCTTGAACTCCACCTCTAGTTCCGCCTTGTCTAGTACCGAGTCCTTCTTCATCATGTCAAACGCCTCCTTTAAGATCTCGAGGTCGAGGAAGGAGATGGACGGGATGCCGACCTTGACTTTAGTGACCTCCTTTACGTTGTTCTGCTCGGCCCAGTTCACCACCGTCCTGATTATCGCGTCCGCGACTGACCACTCGTGCATTATGTTACTAGTTGCCCTTACAGTAAAATACTTATCTCCTGCGTAGTCCTACCGTCGTATCGTCGCTCTCGGTCACGCGTGAAGGTGGGACTAGGCATTTCTAGGCCCTTGGCTTATGGACTCACGGGGTTGTTCCGTTCTCTCCTTACCTTTAAGTCCCACGAACATGTACACCGTGCCCAACGCCCTTTCCTTGAACACCTTTAGGTCCATGTTCCTTTCCAAGACCTCCCTTAGCCGGGAGTTGGTGGGTATCTTCTCGTAGATGTAGTAAATGTACTTGTAATCGCGTGGTTTAGCCCTAACTAGGGCGGCCAAGTAGGGCTGGACAAACCTGAGGTAAAAGGCCACGTACCCCCTAAAAACGGGGTTGTCCGACTTCCCCATGGCTATGGCCCCAACCACCTTGCTCGAGGCCCTCACCATCTCTTTTACCACCCTCTCAATGTCGTCAGCCGCGTGTAGGGCGAAGCTGCTCACCACTGCGTCAAACGCCCCGTCCCTAAAGGGGAGGTAGTAGAAGGACCCCAGTACTTTGTCGCCCTCTACCAGGGAAGACTTTAACATGTTCTCTGCGTAGTCCAACATCACTATGTTCACCTTCTTTGTCGTCTTCAGTACGACGTAGGAGAGCTCCCCCTTACCGCTGGCCACGTCTAGGATCAGCCTCGGGTTTGGGCAGTACTCCTTAACTGTATTTATTAGTTCTGTCCTCCACTTTACGTCTTGAAAGAAGGAGATCAAGGCGTTGGCCCTGTCGTAGAACTCCGGGATGTCGTTGTAGACCTCCCTTAGCTCCTCGTTTGTCACACTAGCCATTACAAGGTAAAACTGTCTCCATTTTTTAAAGTTCCCTCTTGTCCTACACACTGCGCCGCGTAGGCGGCTTTGACCGCGTTGGCATACGGTGGAGTCGGACGTCATCTGTAACTGACGCCCCTCATGTACTTTATGAAAAAGGATATCCCCAGGATCTTTATTACGTCCCCTATGATGGCGATCTCGGGGACGTTGACCAGGTAGAAGGGGAGCCCCACCGTGTATATCACTGCCCCATAGAAGAACAAGTACGCTGAGGACCTTTGCACCTCCTTTATGGTCAAGTAGAGGGAGATCCCCGAAATGGGCTCTAGGATATAGCCGAGGACTATTAACTCCAAGCCCAGGAACTCCCCCACCGTGAGTAGGACTAGCCCTATGAACGTTATGGAGATCGCTATGGGAGGGAGGTAGTTCATTAGGTAGGGCGCCTTTAGGGACGACCTCCTGTAGGCAAAGTAAGCTGGGAAAGCCAGTGCCCACACTATCCACATGAGGCCCTTAACTAGACCGTTGAAGGCGAAATCAATACCGTATACCCCTAAAAGGAGGAGTATTGAAAGTATGAAGAACGCCGCTATTAAGCTCACGATGCTACCTAAAATTAACGGCTTCACGTCCCGTCGTAATTACTTATCACGAATTTACCCTTTATACCTTTCTAACTCCTTATAGGTCTAAGGGATCAGAGGTTTGGGTCTCATCAGCGTTGTGTGTGACATGTCTAGCCTTCCGCGTACTCTTTGGTCTAAGCCCGTGCAACGTGTCAACACGAGGACATATAGACTTAACGGGGTGACGGAGACTGCCGGCCACGGCCCGCTCCAATGTAGTCCTTTTAAACGCACATTAAGGAAACATTTTTACGTTACTGGGTTATAATAACTCATGGACTACTGCCAAGCGCTAAAGGAAGTCCTAAAGTACAACATCGTCTGGATTGAGGCCCAGTCCTGCTCTGGGGAGACGGTTATGATGCTAAAGGCTGGGTGCGAGGGGATCGACGAGCTGTTCTTCCACTCGTCCCCCGTGAAGCTGATCTCTATCGTGTCAGAGGACAAGTCGGGGCCCGAGATGATAAAGGACATCCTGGAGGCGGAGAACTTCCTCCTGGTGGTGGAGGGGGCAATACCAAAGGACGACAAGCTCTGCAACTTCGGCGGGATGACGTGCACTGAGCTGATCAAGAGGCTGTCGGAAAGGGCAATTGGGGTGGTGGCAGTCGGCTCCTGTGCTGTCAACGGTGGGATAGTGAGGGAGGTGGGAGGGCTAGGGGTGAAGGAGGTAGTAAAGGGGAAGGTCTACGAGGTCCCAGGCTGCCCCGCCTCAGACAAGACAATGGTGGCCATGCTCTACTCGATACTGAAGGGGGTGGCGTAAGTGGTGGAGCTCAAGCTAGACCCAATAAGCAGGATAGAGGGCCACCTCGGGGTACACGTCAAAGTGGAGAACGGGGAGTACACAGACGCCAAAGTGGAAGTCTCAATGTTTAGGGGCTTTGAGAACCTGCTCAAGGGAAAGGAACTGCACTTGGCCCCAAACATCGCTGGGAAGATATGCGGCGTCTGTGGGGCCACCCATACACTTGTCTCCACTGAGGCCCTGGAGATGGCCATGGGGGTATACCCCACGGAGAGGGCAATAGCCTTTAGGAACGTGGCCTACTCCTTGGCTGACATCATGTACAACAACGTGACTGTGGCGTTCCTCTTCCAAGCTATAGACTACTCCGCTGAAGTGGTAAAGAGGCAGACGCCAAAGGAGTACGAGAGGGCTAAGGAGACCCCTTGCCAGTTTAGGGACGTTCACGGGTACCAAAGGGTCTCCGACGTCCTAGACAACTTGTACTTCGGCAAGGAAATATAC
>JBBINF010000133.1:0-4150 GCA_037444045.1 Sulfolobales archaeon
GACTATGAACGCGCCGACGTGGGTCATAATAGCCTCTCCGTTCATCGCTGGCATAGTGATATACTACGTCATGAGGTGGTATAGGCTAAGGAAGGAGGGAATAGACATAAAGTACACGTTCAAGGAGATACCCCCAGAGTAAAGGGAACACCTTTTTTATACTTTTAACAAAACTGAAGCCTAACGAGAGAAGGACCGGGTCTTCTAAAGTTTTAAGTCTAGTGGAGGTCGTCCTCTCATGGGACTGGAGGGCTACTGGTTTCCTGTGGGCTACTCGGGGTTCCGGGTAAAGGAGGTAAACCTCCTTGGGCACGAGATCCTAGTGCTCAAGACCAGGGAGGGTTACGTGGCGTTGCAGAACAGGTGCCCCCACAGGGGGTTTAAGCTCTCAAAAAGCAAGGTACTAGACGACAGGGTAAAGTGCTCCTACCACGGATGGGAGTTCGACTTTAAAGGGAACTGCGTCTACGTACCCTCTTCTAACTCGAGGGGCCACGTAAGGCTTAGGGAGTACAGAGCGGTGGAGAAGTACGGGATAGTCTGGGTCTCCACCGGGGAGCCCCTCCACGACGTCCCAAGTTTCCCGGAGTTCGACGACCCCTCCTTCAGGAAAATAAGGTGTGGGCCCTACTCGTTTAACGCAAACCCGTTCAGGGTTTTCGAGAACCTCTTGGACGTCTCCCACTTCCCCTTTGTCCACGAGGGGTACCTTGGGGACTCAAAGTTCGCCCAAATACCTAGCTTCAGAGCAAGGATCCTAGATGACAAGGTGGTGGCCGAGGGGATCCAAGTTTGGCAGCCCGACCCAGACGGAACCGGGGAGGGGAAGTACACTTCCTACACTTACACAGTCCTAGACCCCCTAGTGCTCCACTTTAGGAAGGAATCCAGTGAGGAGGTCTTCTCCATGTACTTTGCCCTCCTGCCGGAGGGGAGGGACAGGACTACCGCCTTCGCATGGATAGCCATGAACTACGCCTTCGAAGTGCCGGAGGAGAAAATAAGGGAGTTCGAGGACGCGGTCCTAAGCCAAGACAGGGAAGTCCTGGAGGAGCAGCCAAAGGAGTTCTACCTAGACGTGGCCAAGGAGGCACACGTGGAGGCGGACAAGCACTTAATCCTGTATAGGTATTGGCTCAGGAAAAAGGTAGGTAAAGTGGAGGAGCTTGGGCTAATTTAACCGGTTAGAGACCTAAGCAGGGACATTGGGTCCACTGTGGAGCCGTTGACCATTAGCTTTGCCTCCCTGTTAGTCATGGCCACGACCCTCCCCTTCCTTATTACCATAAAGCGAGGGGCAAGGGTGGAAAGCTGTTCCCTAATCGACTTGGCGTCAAGGACCACGTAGTCCCTAGCTGGGACTGAAACGTGGGAGAACTCCCTTTCAGCGTTTACAGTGACCAGTTTTATCCAGTCGTCGACGTCGAAGGCCTGCTCCAAGTTTACAGCCATGAAGAGGGAGAGGAGTATGTCCCCAGAGCCCAGGGGGTAGAACACGTTCTGTACGTCGTCGTTCCCTAGGCACACGTTCACCCCCTCGTTTAGCATCTCCCTTATCCTAGTAATGCCCCTACCCTTTGGGTAGCCGTAGTCCTCGGACAAGTAGAGGTTGGTCAGCGGGGCGCTTATCACCGTCGTGTTCTTGCTCTTTAATAGCCTCATTATCCTCCTTACGTAAAGGTCGTCTTCGTAGTGGAGGGAGGAGAGGTGGGAGAGGGCTACGTGGACTTGGGACCTCAGCAAGAGGTACTCCGCGAACCTAGTCCTCTTAGAGCTTTGGTCGACGTGGACGTCGAGGGTCTTCCCCAGTTTCCTAGCCAGATCCATGATGTAGTCCATGTGGGCCGTTGCCCCCTCTAAGTCCTCCTCCCCCTCTGGCTTGCCCCCTACTACGTCCGCAAGCTGGGCGGCGTAGGCGAAGTCGTTCCGGCACTTGAATATCCCCTGTTCCGGGAAGGCGACCACTTGGACGTCCATCAACTCCTCCAACTCCTCCTTGAGGAGGAAGGCCGCCTTTATGGAGTTTAGGTTCTTGGAGCAGGTGTCGGCGTGGATCCTCACGTGGGTCACGCCGTTGTAGAGCTCGAGCAGTAAGGCCTTCTTCATCCTCTCCTTTATTTCCACTAAGCTGAGCGAGTCCCTCAGCTTGCTCCACTTCTGCACCGCCTCGGAGAGGGTAGACGTGTCGTTTACCCCTGTTATGCCCAAGGTGAACGCGTTCTCCGGGTGGAAGTGCATGTCGTAGAATGAGGGTAGGACTATCCTGCCCTCTGCGTCAATTGACCCGCTCCCCCCTTCGACCTTTAGAGACCTTGCGATTCCCTTTAAGTTCTTGATCAGCAACTGGGTCACCTCCTCAGTAGCCTCCCCTTGCTGCCCTTTACCTCCCCGTCTTCGTAGGCGAGCTCCCCCCTCAAGTAAGTCCTCACCACCTTGGCCTTAAGCCTCATCCCCTCGTAGATCGAGTGGTCCATCCTGCCGTGCCACCCCTTCACCTCCCACTCCTCGAACTTAATCACCGCGAAGTCTGCGTCCTTTCCCTCCTCTAGGCCCTTGTCCCTCAAGTTGTACAGCTTTACTGCGTTGCCCGAGGTCAAGGCGTAAAAGGTCTTGGGCTCTACGTAGCCCTCAGCCATGAGGGAGGCGAGGACCGGGACTAGGAACTCGGTTGAGGCGACCCCGTTGGGTATTTCCCTGTAGGTCTTGGGCTCGTCCTTGTACTTGCTCAAGTAGCCAGAGTAGTCGCTGCCCACGGTGTAGACTTCCCTGAGCCTCTCCACCAACTCCCTCCTCTCTTCCTCCTTCCTGAGCGGGGGGCTCATGACGAACCTCTTCCCGTCCTTCCTGAGGTAGGCCGTCTCGTCGAACGCCAAGTAGTGGGGGCAGGTCTCGGCGTAGATCTCCGCCCCCCTCTTCCTCCACGAGTTAATCACGTCGAGGGACCTAGGGGAGGAAACGTGGACTACGTAGGACTTTACCCCAGTCAAGTACGCCAGCGTCGCGAACCTGTTAACTGCCTCGACTTCGCTCTCGGTGGGCCTAGTCCTGGCGTGGTATATTGGCTCCTCCCCCTCGTACTTCTGCTGGAGGTAGTCTATGATGTCGCCGTTCTCCGCGTGGACTGCTACCACCCCACCCAAGGCTTTCACCTCCTCCATCACCCTGAGTACGTCGAGGTCGCTGAGCCTCATGTTGTTGTAGGCCATGAAGACCTTGACGCTCTTTGCGCCCATGGAGAAGACGTCCCCTATCCTCTTTATTTCCTCCTCCCTCTTCACTATGAAGTGGAAGGAGAAGTCGGCCATGGAGTTTGAGGAGGCGTTTGACACCTCCTCTTGGAGGGAGAGCACTGGGTTCCCCGAGGACTCGAAGAAGTTGACGAAAGAGGTTATCCCCCCGGCTAGGGCCACCTCGCTCCCCGTCCTGTAGTCGTCCGCAGTAGGTATGGGCTCCTTTGCCCCAAGGAACCTGGAGTTGAAGTGTGTGTGTCCGTCTACTGCGCCGTAGGCCAAGTATAGGCCGGAGAGGCTCTCCACCCTGTCCCCAACTGTAGGTATGTCCTTGGCTACCCTAACTATCTTACCTTCTTCTACCTTCACTTCAGCCTCTACTACCCCTTCCTTGCCTATTATCCTCGCGTCCTTAAAGATCAACTTCGCCCACCTTGAACGGCAACTTGTTGCACTCTATCCCAGCGTCTAGCAGGGCGTTGCAGACCGAGGCGTAGGCCCCAGTTGGGCCGTTTTCCCCTACCCCCCTTACCCCGGAGGGTGTCTTGGAGGGGGTGTGGAGGAGGACTACCTCGAACTTCGGTGCCTCCACCGCTGTCGGTACAGAGTACTCTAGGCCGTCGTTGACGTCCTCGTAGAGGGCCCCTCCAATACCCTGTAAGGCCCCTCCCATCAGTTGCCCCTTTACTATCTCGTCGTCCCCGGTCACCCCTACGTCGGCCACTATGAACTGCCTCTCCACCTTGACCTTCCCGTCCTTGACTTTCACCGCGCTTATCTGCCCAGAAACAGTCCCCACGAAGTGGTCGGTCTCGTAACATACCTCCTCAGCCAAGTTATTGACCTTCCAGGGCTCGAGGAGCATCGCCCTAGCCGCCCTTTCCCAACCCCCTAGTTCGTCCACCCTCTCCTTTATCCTC
>JBBINF010000134.1:0-4106 GCA_037444045.1 Sulfolobales archaeon
ACGTCCTCAAAATGGGCAAAAGCCTACTTGTATTACTCTTCCAGGTCGGTACCTAGGTTATACGTTTGCCAATTTAGGAAACGAGATTAAACTGGTGTAACGGAAGAAACTAACGTGATAAGAGAAGCACTGAAAGGAGGAAAGGGAGAGGTAATAAAGAACCCTAAAGTCTTCATAGATCCTCTTTCCGTCTTTACTGACATACCGTATAGGGAGGACATCATAAGGGAGGCAGCCATAGCGATAAGGTACTTTGTCAAGAACGACGTTAAGTTCTCGACGCTGTTCTTGGGCCTCACTGGGACCGGAAAGACGTTTGTAGCTAAGTACATATTTAACGAGATTGAAGAGGTCAGAAAGGAAGACGAGGACTACAAAGACGTAAAGCAGGCCTATGTAAACTGCAGAGAGGTAGGAGGCACCCCCCAGGCTGTACTCTCTGTTATAGCTGAGAAGCTCAGCAGCGGTATAGTGCCGAGACATGGCGTTAATTTAGGGGAGTACATCGACAAAATAAAGAGCTCCGTAAAGGGGAGGAAGGCGTTAGTGTACCTCGACGAGGTTGACACATTGGTAAAGAGGCGCGGGGGCGATATAGTCCTTTACCAACTCCTTAGGTCTGAGGCTGAGATTTCGTTGATAATGATAAGCAACGACATTAACGTGAGGGACTACATGGAGCCCAGAGTCCTTTCCTCGTTGGGGCCTTCAGTTATTTTCAAGCCTTACGACGCCGAGCAACTAAAGGAGATACTCGCCAAGTACTCGGAGTACGGTCTATATAGGGGCAGTTATTCCGACGACGTGTTGGCGTACATAGCTGCAGTCTCCGCAAAGGAGCACGGCGACGCCAGGAAGGCGGTGAACCTGCTCTTTAGGGCAGCCCAACTTGCATCCGGTGAGGGTACGATAAGAAAGGAGCACGTTGACAGGGCCATAGTAGAGTACGAGCAGGAGAGGCTAGTCGAGGCCATAAAGTCTCTCCCCTTCCACTACAAGCTGGCCTTGAGGGCGGTTCTTGACGCCGAAGACGTAGTTACTGCCCACAAGATCTACATAGACTACTGCAACAAGTTCAGGACGAGGCCCCTTTCCTATAGGAGGTTCTCCGACATAATCTCTGAGCTGGACATGTTCGGCATAATTAAGATCAAACTGCTCAACAGGGGAAGGGCTGGTGGGATAAAGAAGTACGTGGAAGTAGAGGACAGGGAAAAGATCATAAAGGCCCTTGACAACTTAGCTGACCCATTAGGGTATGAGTACTAGGAAATGACGCAGTAATACTGTAAGGTGGTCGGAAACGCTGTGGGAAAAGGTCAAGGAGATCGAAGAGAGGCTCCAAAAGGTGAGGGAAGAGAGGGAAAAGATAGAGTCGGAGATAAGCTCTCTCCCCGAGGGACACGTGGACGCCAAGAAGATAGGTAATAACGTGTACTACTACTTGAGGTACTGGGAAGAGGGAAAACTCAAAAGCAAGTACCTGGGAAAGGAGGGGTCGGAAGTGGTAGAGAAGGTTAAGCGGAATAACGAGCTAAAGAAAAAGTTAGTGCTGCTGAAGGAGGAGGAGAGGAGGTTAGAGAAGGCCTTAGAAAAGGTGAAAAACGCTGTAGAAGTCTAGGACTTAACGTAGTTTGACAGATCGTCCATCTTTTTGGCTAACTCTAAGTCAAGGTCAGTTAGTCCTCCGACGTCGTGTGTCGTCAACTCCACTATTACCCTATTGTAGTACACACACACGTCGGGGTGGTGGTTTAGCCCATCTGCGACTGGTTGAACGAGGCTCAGGAACTGGATAGACTGTTTGAAGTCGCTAAACTTGAACTCCTTCTTTATTCTGTTTCCCTCTAGTTTCCACCCTGGCAATTCCTTGAGTGCTTGGTTTACCTCCTCTTCAGTTAGTTTCTTCATAGCAGTAAATGGCAAAGGAGTCTTTTAAACGTTAAAGGGCTAGAGTAGTCCCGTGGATATGCACTTGTCCCCCCAACCCCTCTTTATACCCTCAACTATTGCCTTGACGTACTCCTCAGAGGGCCTCTGCTCGTCCTCCTTGTAATCGGAAACGTAGGCAATCGCAAAGTACTCCTTCCCTTCCTCGTCCACTACCTTGAACGTCTCCCTGAAGTACCTTATTAGGTGCCTTTCTGCCTTGTCTAAAGAGTTCAAATCGTCCTCAAACATAACGTATATGTAACCGCATATCTTTGCCCCCTCTGACTCCTTTATGTTGGCGCAATACCCGTACTTGCACTTTATGTTAAATATCATCTTATACCCAGGCAGCACAGCCCTTATTTCCTTGAGTATCTTCTTTACTCCCCTTTCCTTTAGCACGTCGATGTTAGTGTTTTCGGCGTAGGCGAAGTAGTTTACTATTCTGGGCATACCGACATACGCAGCGTAATCCCCTCCCTCTATCTCGTCTCTATAGGAAATGTCTTGGTTATAGACGTATAGGTAAACGTTGTCAAGGTAGTACCTCCTCTTCTGGTCAAAGTAAACCCTGGTCTTACTCCTAATGTAGAGGTCGTCTTCTCTACCTCTGTAATCCTCAATTTCGTCAAGTTTCCTCAGGAGGGTCTCGTCTATTTCGTAGACCTCCCCCCATATGGTGCCATCCCCTTTGACTACTCCGGGGTAACTGCCTAAGTCGTACATCTTAAAGCCCTCAGCGTAACCGAAACCGACGTACCTGCTGTCCTTTAAGAAGTGATGTAGCTCAAAGCCGTATCTAAGGCTACCGTAGGCAAAGAGGAACAACTCACATACCCTCAATATACTCAAGCCAAAGGCTTAATTCGCTTTCGCTCAATTCCTTTACTTCCCTGCCATTCTCCACTACCACCGCTTTCTCTATCTCGACGTACTCTCCTAATTTAGTCCCAAGGATCCGGATTTCCCTCAAAACGTCCTCATCGCTGAACGCCTCGGAGGGAGAAGGAGGGTAATACGTTATTACAACCTCCTTATCCATCTCCACTACAGAGTAGTTTCCTTGCCCTCTAAGCCTTTGCACCGCCCTATACGACAACCTCATCTCTATCTGCCTTCTTGACCACCAGTTTAAATCCCTGTTTTCCAACCACTACTACTGTCTCTCCCGCGCTTATTGGCTCGCTTGACACAGCCTGCCAGTACTCTCCTTCCACCAGAACGTAGCCTGGTTTGTCTGGCGCTAGATCGTCTACAGCTTTGCCCACCTTCCCGGCGTAGCTATAGAGGTTTCTGTGTCTAGTCTTTACAATCACGTACACCATCCTGTACATTAAAAACCCGATCAATGCTAAGGATGGTATGTCTACCAGGGGGTCGGTTATGTACCCTGTGACGATAAGGGCGATGATCACAACTAGGATGATTATAATGGGGATTACCACGTGCGACGCCATAAATTTTTATTTGTTATAGTGCATTAAATACTTTATGAAACAAGTATTACTCATAATTCTCTTAACGTTCCCAGCATTTGCGTTGCTAACGTTTCACGCTCAAGCTCCCGTTTCCTATCCCACTGGAATGACCTTCTTTCCGTTGACCTCCCAAGTGGTATCTCACCTTGTTGAGGGCGTGGCTTACGTGAAGAACCTCACCATGGGTCCTTCGTATTTACCTAATGGACAATTTTTTACCACGGGAAACGCGTCCCTACAGCTAAACGCTATGCTCAACGGCAGCTTTTGGGCACAGAACGTTGCCCTTATTCACCAGGTCAACTCAACGTACTTCCTAGTGACAATGGTGGTCAACTTCTGGAACCTTAGCGGTCCCTTTGTTGGGGTCAAGAACACGACTACCTTTCAAGGGCTGGGCGTTCTATGCTACCAGGGGCCTACGTTCCTCGTAAAGGTGCCATTTAACCTGACGTTGTTCATGACGTCAAACGGTAGCTTGGATTTCGGCTACGTCGTTAACGGTGACAAGAAGACGTACTTGTCCATCCCTTATTCTGGCTACTTTGTTATGGGAGGGTTAAGCAAAATAGGGCTACCGAACGACCTAGAACTAGTTTGGGGAGGTCCAGGCGGGGGTAGCGTGGTGCAAGTGAGCGGGAGTATAGAGGAAGAGCTCTACTACGGCTCTCCTTCTGGTCTACAAATAGTGCCAAG
>JBBINF010000135.1:0-4103 GCA_037444045.1 Sulfolobales archaeon
CACCCCGTCGTATACTAGGGGGCTGAAGCCGTTGTTGTCGTCGCCTGGGTGGCCATAGCCTGTGATGTTCTCTACGTATATAACTTTTCCGTTAGTGACGTTTGCAACTAGGAGGACTTGTCTAACGTAGATCTGGTTCAAGTAAACCCCTTTGTAGATGGGGTACCCCATGAAGCTGTCCACCAAGTACTGGCCGTAGACTGCGGGCACCGCGTCGCCCACTGAGGAGCCGTAGGCAAAGGGCACCTTCAGCACGTAGGCAGGAGTCCCGTTGTTAGCGTAGAGTGCCACTATTGCGGACATGTTAACGGGGTAGGCAGGGGAAAAGGCAGTAATAACTAACGCGTAGCCTTTTCCTATGTATAGGTCTAGGCTAGCCATGTTAGCGCTGCCGTCGTACGAGAAATTCCACACCAGTTTTCCGGTAGTGGCGTTAATGGCGTAAACGTTCCCGTCCCCATCGTCAAAGTAGATCAGGCCGTGGTACGCTACTGGCGTGGGCATAGCTTCAGACTTGGTCAGGAAGAGCCACATGGGCCTGCCGTCAGTCTCGTTAACTGCTAGGAGTCCGGAGAGCCCTGTGTAGAGCCCTCTGTGCCCTCCACCATAGGCGTTGAGCTTGCCTTGGGTATACGTAAAGGTTGCCCCTCCCAGCCCAACGTAGACAAGCCCGTGGTACACAACGGGCTCGCTCATGATCACTGCTGCTGGGGTAGTCAAAATCCACACCGGCTTTCCAGTCTGGGCGTTAATGGCGTAGAGCTGGCCTGCGTCAGAGCTCGCGAATATAACGCCGTTGGCTACGGAGGGGCCTACTGCGTCCCCAAAGGCTTGTTCGAAGCCGGCCCCGAACTCGGAGCCAAGAAGCTTGATGTCCTGCTCCCATGCAGAAACGTTACCGTACTGAAAGGCGTTCATCTGTTGATAAACCCAACTTGAGTTTAGAGAAAAGGAGGAAAAAACGGGGTTCCTATTTGGGCTATCGCCGTACATGTTCCAGCTAGATGGTCCTGCCATCACATTGGGAGCGTTGTTAGGGTAATAGATGGTAGTAAAGCCGAAGCCGTAGATGTAAGTAGTGAGCTCTTGGGGCTGTGCTTGGGAAGAGCCCGCAGACCCTGTTGTCGTCGTTGTAGTTGTGTATGGCACGCCCATGGACTCGTTTAACACCTTCCAGAACTGGTAAATGGCTGTCATGAGCTCTGGGTTGTTCTGGGTAAGCAGATCCTGCATTACCTCCTCAGGAGTTAGTTTGGCTATTGCAGAGGGCGGATAAGACGGACCTATGAGTAACCAAGTACCGTTAGGCCCAGTGACAATCATCATGGTCACTACGTGCGGAGGGGTCTTGTGTTCGCCGACAAGTGGCACGTTGTAGTTAACCGCAATGTTGTAGACCCACTGGGGAGCGAACTCCTTCAGCTCCATTAGACCGTAGTATATTCCGACTGTAGGCGATATGGAGTAGTTAATAGGTTCAGGGGTGGGTAGGGTTGTCTCGTTCAAGTACTCGTTATATAGGTATATCCAGTCGAAGACCACCGGGGAGTCCTTGGGCACGCTAGCGCTCTCGAACAGTAGGCCGGGCGTGTTAGGAGGTGTCCTATATGGGTCTGACGTGTGGTACTGGTAAGTGAAGTTTATTCCGTAGTGGGTCAGTACGTAGTAAATCATCCAGGAGTCCATTGCGGCCACGTGACATCCTATCCAACCAACTAGGAAGACCTCAGTCTTGTTGGTCGGGGCGAAGTCCATGTCGGTGACCTTAGTCCATTGGCCGACCTTCACTTGATCCGCGGGCAACCACGTATTCGACGGCTGGCTCTGCTGAGCTACCTTGGTGGCTTGTAGGCTCATTGTGTATATTGTAGACATTAAAATACCTAAAACTAGTAGGAAGGAGGCCGTTGCGACTAACTTTCTCCTATTCATTTTTGGTCTTTGTTACTATTTTTAGGAAATTAGTTAAATTTACCTTTTAAGAAAAACAGGGAAAAATCATTTAAACCAAAAAAACTATGTTTAGTTTTTACCTTTTTATTCACATAAAGCTAAAAATGGTTTAGCAATCATCGTAAAATGTACGCAAGTTTACATAATTGTGTCACAATAACCATGAACGTATTTCAGTCAAGTAGGGAGTGCTTCTCATTACTTTCAATCTTATTTTAGATTTAGCATTCAAAAAAATGCGAAAAACGGAAAAATGAGAGGGAGGTGGAGTGGCCCTAGCCCTTGAGCCCCTTCCACTTTATGTACTCCAGAACTCTCGGTATGTTTATCTTCATGGGGCAGACCTCCTTGCAGTTCCCCGAGTGGGTACAGTACATGGCGGGCTTAGGGTCGTTGTACACAACGTAGCTCCACATGGCCCCCATGGGCCCCGTGAAAGGTGGGTCTCCCCACTTAACCCCCAACGCTCTGTACACTGGGCAGTGGAGGTGACACCTACCGCACCTAATGCAGAGGAGGGCCTCCCTTAGGACTGGGTCTTTCGACGCCTTCACCCTCCCGTTGTCTAAGAGGATCAAGTGGAACTCCTTGGGCCCGTGGGCTGGGGAGACCCTCTTCATTTCTATGTCTGCAGTGGAGGAGGGGCCAGAGGTGAAGTTGACGTAGGTAGGGGGATAGAGGCCAGCAAAGGCCGACTGGACTAACACCTCCTTTGTCGCGTCAGCCAAGGTTGGGACTATCTTGTCCACCCCAGTTATGGCAATGTGGACTGGAGGGGAGATTGAGGAGAACCTTATGTTGCCCTCGTTCTCTATTAACGCAATTGTGCCCGTGTCGGAGGCAACGGCGTTTGCCCCGGTTATCCCCACGTCCGCCTTCATGAACTTCTCCCTGAGGAACTCCCTTACCCTTGCCACTAGTTCCTCGTGCGTAGAACCCCCCTTTACTCCTCCTATCTTCTCCTTGAGGAGCTTCTCAACCTCCTCCTTCGTCAAGTGAATTGCCGGGGCTATAATGTGGGAAGGCGGTTGGTTGGCTAGCTGGATGAGGAACTCCCCTAGGTCGGTCTCCCAGACCTCGTTGCCCACCTTAGTTAGGAACTCCCTTATCCCCGCCTCGTAGGCTACCATGGACTTTCCCATTACTACTACCTTCCCGGTGCCCACTATCTTCCCGACTATCTCCCTTGCCTCCTCCGGGGTCTTGGCGAGGTAACCGTGGCCCCCGGCCCTCTTCACTGACTCCAGTGTCCTGTCCACGTAGTACTCCAGGTCCTCCAAGACCTTTAGCTTGGCCTCTCTCAGCTCCTTAGCGAGATCCAGGATGTAGGGGTGCTCCTTCAGTATCTTGTAGACCCTTGGGACGTTGTTGTTTATGGCCCTCTCTACTGCTACCTCCCAGCTCATAGGATCACCTCAGCCACGTCCTTTACATCCCCCTCGAAGTGGGGCGAAAGGGTGACGTAACACACTGGGCACTGGACGAGGAGCCTTTTAGACAGTCTGGCCAGGGATTTGGCCCTAGCCCTTGCGATTTCCTCGCTTGCCTTTAAGTCGACTAGGGCTAAGGGCCCCCCACAGCAGAAGGAGGTGTCCCTGCCAGTGACCATCTCGTCCTCTATTAGCTTTACCCTGACCTTCTCCCTGAACTTGTCCCTCAAGTTTAGGAACCTAGAGTAGAGGCAGGAGTCGTGTATTGTGTACTCCCCTTCTTTGCCCTCCTTTGGCTCAACTAGCTCTATGTAGTTCACTACCTCTATATCGAAGGGGAAGAACTCAGAGTACCTAGTCAACGCGTTGTGGGTGTGGGGGTCTACAGTTATCACCCTCTTTATCCCCCTCTCCTTGAAGAGGGAGTACACCCTCTTTGCGTACTCCTGGAAGTCGTCGAGGAAGCCGAGCTCCAGTAGGAGGGCACCGCTGTAGGGCTCCTCCTCGTACAAGTAGGCCAAGTTAACCCCCTTGGCGATTAAGGCGTTGGATATCTTCCTTAGGATCGAGTAAGCCCTACTTAGCTGTGCCTCTGGTGGCCTCAGCCTTGAGGCGAGGGGGGTTAGGGACTTGAGGGAAGGTAAGTAGGGGATAAACTTGTAGAGGGTGGGGAAGAGCGGGGCTAGCTGGTACATGCAGGACGTGTAGATTATTGTGTCC
>JBBINF010000136.1:0-4100 GCA_037444045.1 Sulfolobales archaeon
TGGTTATTTGCCACGGAGACAAGTAGTTCAGCTCTATTTCTCCCTGTAGCTCTTGAGGCAAGGCTATCCTGGGACTTATAGTCTGGGGTAAGTTCCACTTCACGTATTGATTGCCGGTATTGCCGTACTGTATTTCTATTCCCGCCACGCTATAGGTCGCCGTGTATATGGGATCTGGCGCACTGCCTTGTAACACTTGGGCGTACATTAAGCCCATAGGATCTGCTTCTACATTATAGAAGTAGCTCGAAATGGGCTTGTGCCCCTGATATGGGACGAACCTAGGGGACACTCCCCAGCTATACTTCCCGTACTGGTTGCCGGAGCCAAATGGATATCCTCTGGCCAGAGGAGTTGGTATCGTCCACTTCTTCCACGGGTGGTAAGCGTTTACCTTGTTCCCAATGGGGTCCACTTCTATACCGGAGACTTCAGAAGGCACTTGCGAGCTATATGGGGACTGCGTCCAGTCTGCTTGGAACGAGGACTCTACAAACTCGTGGACTGCCAGATTAATATCGATGTAGCTGTTTGTGACTATTTGCGGCGGAGAAGTTGGGCTAGGCTGGATGACCAGTCCAGGCTTGACTACCCTAGCTCTTCCCCAGGCTCCAGAATTTTCGTAGGTAGCGTCATAGGGGGATACTGTAGTGGATGAAGGACTAACCTCTGGGGCTTCAGCTACATCGCTTTGTCCATAACATACGAAGTTAGCTGGCCTATTCCCTAGTTCGGCGAAACCTAAGTTGTTGAAGTGCGTGTCGTAATACCCTTGGACCCCGAAAACGTTATCGTAATCGTTTAAGAACAACGACAGTACTTCCCACACCACTGCTTGCTTCTTCATATAGGCAGTACCGTCTATTAACCTCTGTAAGTACGCTTGCAGGTTCTCTACAGTTGCGGGAACCCCAATTCCTCCAGGGACCATAGTAATTGGATGCGGTATCCTCAAGTAGTACAACAGTTCTGCTTCGTGCATTATCCTCCAAACGTAAGCCCCCTCTAAGAATATTGCACCAATAATGGGAACTAGACCGTCCATTATGTCGGCGACAGTCCTCATAGTAACTCCGGAAAATTGGAGTTCACTAGGCGCTCCATTTGGAAAAGCCTCCGAGTACTCTAGGACCTTACTTATCGGCGTCTGCGTAGCTAACTGATAAATGTCTGGAGGATAGTACCCAGCTATCTTAAAGAACAGCGAACTCCAGTCGGGGCCCCCTAAAGCAGTTAAGTGGGCTGTGTGGTCGTACATCATCGCAGCGTCGTTTGCCAACATTATCGTCTCTAAACCTAAGGGCGGAGGAGCGTAACCGCCCATTGCCATCTCTTGAGCTATCCTTTCTATGAACTGGTGGTGCTCTCCGCAGATCCCGCACTCCCTTGAGGACAACATTATTACGTCTGGCGCTGGCTTATTCCTCATAAAGATCTCAAATCCTCTGAACATCCCTGCACCGGCGTACGCCTCAGTAGCCCTTATGCTCCCGTTTTCGTCAGTACCGACAGTAACCTGTATCCCTAGCTCTGGCTTTATCCTAACTATGGGCTCTATAACTACGGGCTTTGTCCAATCGTACTTAAACAGATACGAACTGGCCATTTTAGCTCACCTCCTTAGCCTTAGGGGTTAAGGGCTTTCTCCTAGTTCTGGACAATAGGTAAGAACCAACGCCGACAACTACACCGACTCCAGCTGCAGCTGCAAGGAGCGTAGTTGAAGGTAATGTGGGAGCGTTTGGAGGGGCGTAGAACGGTTCGTATAAGTCCGGAAATCCTGGGGCAGTGCAAGCTATGCATACTCCCCCTCTTGTACACCCTCCTACGCCACCGACCCAACCCAATAACGGAGCTGGGCTGTGGCCTCAGTGCCCTTACACCCTAGGCTGTAAGTGCATTGGGGGTCTCCAAATTCCTTTGCGAAAATCCCCTGAGCGAAGAAACCGGCCCTTGGGCAGTTCTGGTGCGTTTCGTTACCGTAGAAGAACTTAGGCCTATTAAATATGTCGAGATAAGAAGAAGGTGGTGGGGCTAGGCCTCTAGCGTATAGAACTCCAGATACTAGGGTCCTCATTATCCAATCCCCTGCTGGAGGGTCTGCTGCGATTGCGACAATTGGTTGGCCCAATTTACTTTGCCAATGATAACTTGGGCCAGGGTAGGCTGTATTATAAGATGAGTTGGTTACAGCATAAATGTCCTCATCTATTACAGTCTCTCCGTTAAAAGTCCCTATGCCTTTTTCATACACTTCGTGTATATAAGCTGGGAACCCCAAGATGCCCCTATATGGGTCATCTAGCATGCCCATCGTATACGTAGGAGACCTTTGACCTAGACCGTTTGTGGTAGAGGGTATTCCTCCGTAGGTCGCACACGCGCCCGTTGCGTATACTAGCGCGGCCCTCTTCATTAAATTAAACACGAACTGGTCACACAGCAGTACTTCTCCACTGGGGGTTCTACCGGCAGAACACCAGAAGGAGCCTGACGGCTTTTGGTAGTACAGCCCAAACTCGTCGAACATGGTCCCTTCAACGACTAAAACGTAAGGATCGAACAGCCCAGCTAAGGCCGCCTCCATGGTTGGATACGCCATGTCGTCTTGCGGCATTAGGATTGGGTGGTAAACTAAGTTAACGTTGCCGAGCTGGGGTATCGACGGTTGCCTTAATTGTATTGGCTGTAAATTGAACGTAACTTGGGTTACCACGTCTTCCACAGCTGGGTTCATCGCGTCTATGAAGGCTATGGTGTTTCCTCCACACCACCCGTTACCTGTCCATATGACGTTTATTGGGTCCGCCAGGGCGTCAGCTGCCATGTTGAACAGGTCCTTCCACGTTAAGCCCTTCTCGACCATCCAAGCCGTTAGACCGGACATAGCTGCCAGTTTCATGAAGTCCCTCCTAGTGATACCGACTTTAACTTCCTTTGATTTTACCTCCTTCACCCTCTCACTAGGTATACTTGAGTAAACCAGATTAATAAAATTTACCTTGAATATTAGTTAAGTTAGGATACATTTAATTTTTAGGATATTCGGAATATTAAGACTAATATATAAAAATGCTTAAAGTGTAAGACTTATTTATTTGTATTATTAGATTAATGTTAGATGAAATTCGCTCCGTGGAGGTTGGCTTACAATAAGGAACTAATAGCCCTCTTCATGAGCGCTAGCTGGTGCATAGACTGCCATCAGCAAGAGAGGGAAATTGAAGGCCTCGACGAAGAGTTCCCGCAAGTGGCCTTTACTAAAGAGGACGCCGACGAGAGGCCCGACCTTGCAGTTAGGTACACTCCGCAAATTTACCCATCTATTAGTTTAATAAGCAGGTCGGCGGTAATTGGCGGCACTTACGGTCTAGTCAAAAGGGACAAGATTAGAGAGGTCTTGACTCAAGCTGTAGAGCTTACGGAGGGCAAGCGAAAGCTCGTCACGTTGCCTAGAATCTCAGCGCATAAGCTTGACGTTAGCCCCCAGTACGTGTTAAGCGAGGTGTTAAGGAACTGCGAGGGCTACTACGACTGGGTAAATGGGGGATTTGAGAGGGAGCCTAAGTTCGTCTCCCCTGAAGTACTGAACTTGTTTTTGAAGTTCGACGATTTCTACCACACGTCTATGGTAGTTACCACGCTGGATAGCGCCATATCTAGTTTGTGGGACGACGGATTCTACGCGTACTCCATAACTAGCGACTGGAAGACCCCTTATAGAGCGAAGTTATACGACTTCAACGCGGAGCTAGTCATCACCCTCCTTGAAGCCTACAAGAAGATGGGGGACGACAATTACCTGGACTACGCTGTAAAGACCGCTGAGTGGATGATAAGGAATAGGAGGAGCGACGGACTGTTTCCAAACGCGCAGGTAGTTGACGAAGTGGATAGCAGGGCCTTTTTGAACGTAAACGGCGTTGTTGGGGAGTCCCTAGTCAGAGTGCATAAGGAGACCGAGGACAGTAAATACTTGGAGGTAGCTGAAGAACTGTACAACACCGTCCTCTCACGCAAACTTACCCACAACCTAGACAACCCATGCTCCCCCCTCTTCCTAGTTGACATTGCGCGCTTTCTGAAGTTTTCCTCCTACC
>JBBINF010000137.1:0-4091 GCA_037444045.1 Sulfolobales archaeon
TATCTGCCCTAGTTTTCCTAGACTAAGAATTTATAAACGGAAATCAAACCCCGCCTTTTTTGGCTAGGGAAGTCAGCAAGCTTCTCGCTCAGCCTAAGACTGCTGTCGAGGGAGAAGTGCGCAAAGTCTAAATTTTGCCCACTTACACCTTCTTTGGAGATGGAGTTTTCAGAGTTCAACGAGCGCCTGAGGAAGAGCCTTGGCTTCTCCATGTTCCCCTACCAGGAGTACGTTAGTAAGGACTTGATCAAAGCCTTGGGGCTCAATTACAAGTTCGTGATAGTCTCAATGCCTACGGGAAGCGGGAAGACAGTGGTGGAGCTCTTCGCTGCTTACCACCTACTAAGGAGGGGGTTCAAGAGGGTAATAGTAATGGAGCCGACCAGGATACTCTGCGACCAGATGTACCGCCAGTTCTGGAGCTCGGTCTTCGACGACGTAGGGGAGGAGTACGAGGGTGAGTGCGGGGCCTTTGAGGAGGGGAAGAGCGTAGTGGTCACAACTCCCTTTACTGCGGAGAAGTGCAACGCCAAGGCCGACGCGGTAATCCTAGACGAGGCCCACCACGCCTTTGGAGACCCGAGGTACGCTGAGGCGTTGATAAACGCGTCCGCCAAGGTAGTGTTAGGCTTCACTGCCCTCCTTCCCAGCTACAAGAAGTACAGGCTAGACCCCAGGCTGTCCTCGGTCTTTGGGGATCCAGTGACCATGAACTACGACTTCAGGACGTTAGCGAAGGTTGACCCCTCGTTTAAGCCTCCGAAGGCAATAGCAGACCTATTTGACGCCGAGATGGACTCGCTGGAGAACAACGCCTTTGACGCCCTCTTCAGGGGGAGGGTAAAGGGCAACAGGGAGACCATAAAGTTCCTGGAGTACACGCTCTACAGCTACGGCAAGGTCGCCTTCTGCGAGAGCTTGGAGAGACTAAGGGACAAGGTACAGGACGACCACTCCTTCTACGTGCTCTGCGACTCAGAGGGGCTAAGCCACAAGGCAAGGACGCTCCAGGAAGTCTTCTCGATCTACAAGGTAGAGGAGTATAAACCAGTGTTAGTCTTTACCTCAAGGAAGCCCACTGCCTACGAGTTCGAGAGGGCGATAAAGCAGGTATCCGACGCAAAGGTGAAAGTCCTAACGGGGGACTTAACAAAGGAAGAGAGGCAGAAGTTGGTGGAGGAGGCGAAGGGAGGGAAAGTGGACGTCATAATCTCCACCTTAGTGGGGGAAGAAGGGATAGACATACCGGAGGCGAAGCTCCTCGTCATGACTGACGTCCCACAGAGCCCCCTGAGGTTTTACCAGAGGCTGGGTAGGCTAATAAGGAACAAGAGCGAGGGGGAGCAAAAGTACCTCGTGGTCAGCCTCACCCCAAAGACCCCTGAGTACGATAACTTGGACGACGCCCTCAGGAACTTATACGCAGAGGGGATAGACGTGTCCTACATCTTGCAGACAAAGGGGGACAAGGGTCCCACGGCCAGGGTGCTCGACGTCTTGAGGAGCCAGGGCAGCTTACTGGTCCCCTTTGACAGCCTCGACGAGGAGGTAAAGCTGCAAGTCGACGGGGACGAGGACAAGTTCGTCCTCCAGTTCTTAACTGCTGATTTGACCAGCAAGGAAGGGGGCTTCACCACGTACGTTGAGAAGGCCATGAGGGAAGGCAAAGTGCTCTACATCTACGACGTGGAAGGGATGGGGACTCTGGTCTCAAAGGTCCTCATGGGGAAGTACTGCTCCCTCTGTTACGGTGAGAAGTGCAAAAGGCTATGTAACGAGTGGCTGGTGAAGATAGGGTTTTTGAGGAACGTGAAGCTGGAGAAGAAGGGCCTCCTGAGGCACTACATGAGGCTCTTCCCAAGGGAAGACTTGCAAAAGGTGGAGGAAAAGCTCAGGGAAGAGGTTGAGAGGGCTAAGTCTACGCTGAGTGGGCTAGAGTACTCCCTTTCGGTGAGCGAGACCCCCAACAAGACCTTTACCTCCCTCGTGGAGAACCTAAGCTTCAACGTCAGCGTTGACGGGATGACAGTTTACCCAAAGGTGGCAATATCCTTTTACAACGTTGCCGAGAAGGGGTTGCCGAAGCTCAACGCACTGGCTATTGGCTATAACGCCCTCTCTAAGTTCCGCTCATCGGTCTCCAAATAATCTTTTTACGCCTTTCTATATATCATCTACCATGAACGGTAACTTAGTGGTCTTGGGTATAGTCCTGCTAATAACTGGGGCAGTGCTCTACTTCTACTACGCCCCCTTCCTTTTCCACATTGAGCTAGTGTCGGAGGTAAAGAACCAGCAGATATACGGTTTAAGCGGGGCGTTGTTGCCAGAGGGGACTAACACCACTGTGGCCTACTCTGGGCAGCTGACCCTCATAGCCTTCAACACCTCCTCCCCAATAAAGGTGGTCTACCCAAAACCGCTCTACTCCACTTCAGAGAAGATACTGGGGAAGGACTCCGAGGTCATTGTGGAGTCAGGCAAGGGTGAAGTGGTCTTCGTGAATAACGCCTCAGGACCAGTGAGCGTGAGTTACTTGGCGAGGAGCATCCCTACCCCCAGTGTGGCCTACTACACTGTCTCAGAGTTGCTGTTTGCCTTTGGGGCAATAAGCATAGTGGTGGGCTACTTAGCTAAGCCAAGTAAAAAGGGGAGGAAGTCGAGGTGAATGCCCTAAGGGGCTCAGGTGACCACCTCGTACCTCCCCCTAGAGCCCTTGATTAAGAGCACAGTTGGTTTCTCCAGCTTGAGGGAGAACTCGTTGCCCCCAGCCCTAAGCCTCACCTCCTTGCCCACGACTAGGGCGGTTACGTTCTTGTCCTCAAACCGGTCTAGCAGCACCCCATAAAATGAGACCGTGTACTTTCCAAGGCTCACCTCCTGCTCCCCCGTTTTGGACTTCACGAACTCCTTAAACTCCTTTATCCTTTGCATTACCTTTATCGCCCTGACCCTCACAATTAGCGCCGTAACGTCTATTGGCTCCCTCCTCTCCTCCTCTACGTGTTCCTCGTCCTCCGAAATCCTCTCCGCAACCTCGTACTTTATTGGCCTCCCCTTCCTCAGCTCCACCCCGTATCTGGAGGCAAAGGAGATTATCCTGTCCTCGATCTGCCTATACGCCCTCTCCAGTTCCTCGTTTTCCTCAAACTCCCTGTCCCTAATGGCGTTTGCGAGCGAGTATGCCGAGGAGAGGAGGCTTAGCTCCTCCAAGTCCTTGTCCTTTAGCTTTGACGCAAACTCCAAGTAGGGGTTCTCAAAGCGCTCCACCCCCTCGCTGGTGGCGTAGTCCTTGGCCTCGTACTCCTTTACCTCTTCCTCTAGGAACTCGTCGACCTCCCTCTCGTTGTTTAACACCCTTACTACTTCCACCACTAGGTCTGGGTAGTAGATCCTCTTCCCTTCCTCCACCTTGTACTGCTCTGAAAAGAGGTAGTCGAAGCCCAGGCACTTCCTCAAGTCCTTGCTCAACTTCACGCAGTCCTTTTCAACCTCCTTTACGAAGCCCTTCCCCTCGAAGCCCACCACGAAGTCCAGGTTTGGGTCCTTGGTCTCGACGTAGGTGAACTTGTCTAAGGGGAATGAGTTCTCCTTTATGGAGAGGACTAACTGGTACTTAAAGAAGTGCGAGAGGTCGAAGAAGCACTCCTCCTTTGACGGTGAGAGGGATAAGACCGATTCCCTACAGTCCATAATGGCTTTACGCGTCAAGCTTATTTAAGTCCACTGACATCCTCTGGACTTCCGCAGAGGCGAGGACGTCAAGCACTTTCCTCAAGTAGGCCTTAACGAAGTATACCACCTTGTACCTCCTGAACACCTCCTCGTCCTCCAAAACCTTGCCCAAGTAGTCCTCTGGGTCGAACCACCTCACCTTGTACTCCTTCCCGTCAACGCAAACCCTGTCTGTGCACTTCCCCTTCTTTACCATCAATATCTCCTCCCCGTTGATCCCAGCGAGCATTACGTCCCACCTACCCACGTCCTCAACTACCTTCATCACAAGTTCCTTATCTTGCAACCCTCTCCACCTCCTGCTTGAACTTGTCCTCCACTTCCTTGAGGGTCTTGAACTCCTTGTGGAACTTCGT
>JBBINF010000138.1:0-4038 GCA_037444045.1 Sulfolobales archaeon
ACAAGCTACCTAGGTCTAGGAGCGGGAAGATTATGAGGAGGGCACTGAGGGACGCTGTCCTAGGGAGGAAGTTCGACGAGACCCTGCTAGAAGACCCAGAGGTAATGAGGGAAATTATCGAAGCCGTAAAGTCTAAAAAGTCTATATAGTTGCCTATATGGATAAAATTAAAGTGAGTTTATAAACTCAAATCAAGAATCTAGTACGCAAAGGAAGTTGTCCTTATCCCCTTTCGCGTTTTCCCTCTTTCTCCTCTCAAAGTCCGCTCTCAATTTACTGCCACTCCGGTAAAGCTCGTCGTCATCTTGATATAGAGAAGAGCCATTCCTTTGACAACCTTTTTCGAGCTAGTTGGTCTACTACCTCTTAACAGTGGCCTAGTGGTCTTGACAAAGCGCTTAATGAATCTGTTGCTAGGGGGATTGTTCCTCGCCTTCGCTATGGCCTTCCTATTTGGGGCCTACCCGAGGCCTTCTAGTGCATTCCTAATAGGGGTGGTGGAGAAGGTGGAGGTAAACCTCTTTGAAGTATCTTCCTTCCTCATGACTGGTTACTCGGTCACGGCCTTTTTGTGCGGGACGCTGGGGTTCGCGTGGGTCTTGGCCTTTTCCTATCTCTTCCCATTTAAGGTAAGGGAAGGCGTCATGAAGGACTCGCAGTCTCGATCCTTTACGTCGTGGCTTAGTGGTGTTAACGAGTGGCCTTATCTAGGTTTTTTACCCTTTTTGCGTAAATGTACCCATGAAAGTCGTAATATTCACGTCGAGTAGAGAGGCAACAATGGAGGAACCGGTGTTCTGCGATAGGAACACGGTAAAGGTTGACGAGAGCAAGTGCGTTGGAAAGACAATTACCGTGGCCCCCTTCCTGGCCAGGTACTTAAAGGACTTGGGCTTCCAGGTCATCGTGGTTGACCCCTTCGGGGACTCCTACGAGGCAGACCAAGTGATAAAGGGCACCACTTTCCAAGTCCCAGACGAGGTGGTGAAGGACAGCTACGTCGTCGTGGCCACAAAGCACGTCTACGACACTTGGGCGATAATGAAGTCGATTTACGGAGGGGCAAGGGAAATAGCTGTGGTTATGAGCATTAGGAGGGCCAGGGAGATCATGAAGAGGTTAATGCAGGCTGGCGTGGAAAAGGAAAAGCTCAGGAGGCTTAGGATACCCGCAGGGCTAGACCTAGGGGGGAAGAGCGAGAAGGAGATAGCGTTCAGCATAGCTGCAGAGATCTTGGCCGTGGAAAGCGGAGGGACCGGTAGGCCCCTAAGGGAAGTAAAGGGCTTCGAGAGGATGCTCGATGAACTTTAAGCCCATAGGCTACGTGAGGCGAGGTAGGGGGGCCTCGAGGAAGGAGGTAGTCGAGTTAGAGGTACTAGAGGAGTACGCAGGGGGGCTAAAGGGGATAGAGGGGTTCTCCCACCTCATCGTGTTGTACTTCATGCACTTGGCAAAGGAGGAGGGGCTAACCCGGAACGTAGGGGGAGTGGAGGTTGGGGTCTTTGCCACTAGGAGCCCTAATAGGCCAAACCCCATAGGCCTCTCAGTGGTGGAGCTGCTCTCCGTAGAGGGGAACGTACTGAAGGTGAGGGGGATAAACGCCTTCGACGGCACCCCAGTACTGGACATAAAGCCCTACGACGAGTGGGACTCCGTCCAAAGCCCGAGGGTCCCAGAGTGGTACAGGAGGAGTCACCTAGTAGAACACGGGCTTAGCGTAGAGCCTAATGAAGGCGGTTAGGCCCCCGTGTCCCTCGTCGACCATTACGCTCTTTACGTCACTGGTCACTGCGTCTATTGTGGCTAAGTCGGTAAAGCGTATGGCTATTTCCCTTAAGAACACCTTTCCTGAGCCTATTAGGACTGCGGTCTTGGGGAAGAGCCTAAAGCTGTTCCTCACAACTTCTACGTAGTTTACGCCGAGAACTAGTATGCCGTCCTTCGTCTCCTCCAACAGCTCGTTTACCTTCCAGTCGCCCCTCTTTACCTCTACTGTGAAGTAGTCCGGCTTAGGCATGACCCCCCTCCCGTTACCAGGGGTGCCTGTAGCCAAGGAGCCCAAGTAGTTTGCCACATACCCGTCGCCTATTACCTCCTTTACCTCGGTCTTCGTCCCCTCGTCGTCAAAGGCAGAGAAGCCCACTGAGAAGGGGTTTTTTGGGTTGTCGTACACTGTGACGTCACCGAAGACCCTCTCGCCCTTTTTAAACAGGGGCGAGTCCTCCCTCAACAGCTGGAGGACAAAGTGGAAGAGCTTTGCAGTGGCCTCTGGGTCTAGTATGACCTGCGCGGCTTCCATGAACTTTGTCCTCCCTTGGGGCAGGCTAGGGACGAGCTTCATGTACTCTATTACGGACTTGACGTCCCTCGGAGAACCGGTGAAGCCAAAGACCTCTTCCCCCACTTTGACGTAGTTCACCACCTTAACCTCCTCGCAGACCTCGCCCTTGTACGTAATCCTCCTCGTCACTTTCTTTGACCTAATTGCAACCCCATCCTCCAGGGATCTGGATATCGCCTCCTCAGCCGAGTCCCAGTCCTTGACCTCTTCCCTCACGAGGCTTGTGCAGTTAAAGGGCACTCCCTCCCCCTCCTTGTCCCCAACGTACCACCTCCTGTTGAGGAGGTACCGGTTGATGGAAAGCGAGGAACTCCGTCTGCAAACTCCCTGAGATAGCCTAGTGCTCTCCCCTTCAATTACTTCTTCCAAAAGCTCGAACTTCACACCACTAACTGGTAAAAAAGGGAAAAATCTCTTTTCTTTTTCCTTTACTTCCTGTCCAGCCTCCAGAGGAGCAACGACACCACAATGAGCACTACGTCAAGCACTAGGGATATCTCCACGTAGGGGTTTACCGGCAACTTCTTCCCGACGAAGAGGGCAGGCCCAGTCCTAGTCTCGACAAGCAGTAACGTGTCTATTGCGTAGAACAGAGCTGCTGGTAAGTAGAGTGCCCTCATGCCTTGTATGAAAGCCACAGCCGCAACTATAGCCAAGGCCGCAGTGAAGCCGAAGAACACCCTGTATATTAGGGTCGCGGTTGGGTTTGGCAGCACAGCTGAGGTCAAGTCCATGTGGACTCCTGCCCATAGTGCAGACAACAACATCCCTGCCCATCTTAAAGCTATTTTGTCCATTCCTACTTTTTCTGCCATTGACGTAAAAATAGTCCAATAATTAAAATATCTTTTTCCAAATCATATGTCGATTTAAAAATTAGATTACAGCAGAGACTATCCTCTTGAAGACTTCGTCGAGTTCTTTACCTATGTCCTCTGCCCCCCACTTGCCCAACACCTCAGAGGGTAGGTAGTACTCCACGTAGGTGCCGTCGCTGTCCTCGAAGACGTATATCCTCAGCGGGGGCTCTATCCCAGCCCTCAAGTTCCTCGAGAAGAGCCTGAAGGCGTAGTCCGGCCTAAACACCTCGAATATGTAGTTGCCCCTTATGTTAAAGCCCGCTTTCCTCAAGTTCTCCTGTGCGTTTACTCTAGATACTATCCTCATGTTGTTTGCAGTTATCGACTCCTCCAGCTTCTTCAGGGTGGTCTCAAAGTCAAACCTGGACTTTAGTACCTCCATGGGGAAAGGGGTGGGTGCCATAAACTTAAAACGGTATTTCCAAATCACGTGTAAGATTGAAAACTTAAGCCGCTCGTGGGCTAAAAAGTAATCCGCAGTAATGGAATATTTATATTTATCATTGAAGTTATATTCTTAGATGAGGACTATAGTACTACCCCTAGTAATTGACGAGAACGGGATTCCCTTACCAAAGGAGAAGCAATTAGCAGTCTCTCTGGTCAGGGGCACCGGAAAGGAGTATAGGGCAAAGGTAATAGACCTAGTCGGTTGGCCTTTCCTGGCTTATAGGACTCAAGAAGGCGGCTACATAATCTTCGACGAGACAGCCCAGATATCCTCTGAAGTCCAGCTCAACATACTCCAAGACTACGAGAGGGTAGTCTCAGCCCTGGACTCAATTAAGGACGAAAAGGACATACTGGACTACATTAGCTCGGTGAACTGGGCTGAGA
>JBBINF010000139.1:0-4008 GCA_037444045.1 Sulfolobales archaeon
ACCACGGCGAATAACACCCCAGGAAGACACCCAATGAAGCAATGCTTAAAAACCCCAGCACAGCCTACACACCTGATGCAGGCGCAAAACGAAATGGGGTTCGAAATGGGGTTAAAATTCAAGGAATACCTCATGCAAAAGGGGTACTACTTTGATGAATATGTTATCGATTTACTGTTTAAAGCAAAAAGGAGAGCATTCATGCTGAGAGGATTACCAGGCACAGGGAAAACCACCTTGGCGACAGAACTCGCTAGTTTCATTGGTGCAAGACTCGTTTATTTCCAGGCAACCCCGGGGATTGGAGAGGACGAACTTCTCTACAAGTACGTGCCATCGGAGGAGGCGAAGTCGGGAGTAAAAATAACGCTTGGCCCACTGCCGGCCGCCCTCGAGCTTTCGAGGAGCGGCCCCGTTGTTTTGCTCATTGACGAGTTCGACAAGACGAGGCCCAGCGCCGACGCCTTGTTGCTGGACTTCCTGCAGAACTTCCGCCTTGCGCTGTACATTGATGACAAGAGGCAGGTGGTGACTGGGAACCCAAGCAACTTGTGGGTGTTCATTACGTCGAACGATACGAGGGAATTCAGCGAGCCGCTGCTGAGGAGGCTCACCGTCATTCACCTAAAGCCCCTCAGCACGAAGGCGGTCTATGAGTTGCTGAGCAGGAGGTTCAGGAGGGAGGTCGCTTTGCTACTTGCTCAGGTCTACGACGACACGATAAGGGCGAACCTTAGGAAGCCAGCCACCATTCAGGAGCTGATCGAGCTGGGCCAAGCCATTGAGGCGGGGCTCAACGCGCCGCTCTCCGCGTTGCTTAGGTCATTCGTCGTGAAGTACGACGACGACTGGGACAGGCTTGTCCAATACGTCAACAGCAGAAAGCCCTACGAGTGGGTTGGGGAGAGGGAGGGCGCTGAGCAGGGCGGTGGTGGCATTGACGAGGCGTACAGGGCAGTTGATGTTGAGGTTCCTGAGGGCGGCGGGGAGGAGGGCGGTGGGGAGGGCAGGGGCGTGAGGGACGTGCTCGAGAGCATAAGAGTTAAGCTCGTTGAGCCACCACCCATGAACCCGCAGGAGGTTGTGAAGCCTGAGGAGGTGACTGTCTTAATGCCTGACGATGACAACCGGGCCTACACAGCCATTGTCAAGTACCTAAATGCTCAACCCACTGATAATCCAGGTAAGATAGGTAAATTCGAAGTTGTTGTTGAAGAAGGAAGGAGATTTGTGATCGCCAAAGAGCCACTAACGTTGGCTGAAGCAGAGGCATTAGCATCAGCATCAGTTGAGGGTGAGTACTACTTCGAAGACGTTGTTGTCATGGAGCCAAGTAGCATAAATGAATTACTAAGTAAAGCGGACAGGGTGAAATACTACACGAGGAGCAGAGTATTTGCCGAGATGATTGAAAGAGAGGGAAATGCCAAATTAGACATTGAGTTTCATGGGGATGGCGCGTTCGTAGTAGCTAGGATAAGAGGTTATATTAAGAGCGGTGGCAATTACTGGTTGACCCCCCTGTCCGTCAGGAACATATCCTTCGCAATGGAGGCGGCATTGAAGAGCATACTGAAGAACGCGGTGGAGGACCCCACGAAGCTCGATGCATTACCCAGGACCAGGGAGGGCATTGAGGCAGTGAAGAAGACATTGGGCAACATAGGCTTCTACGTGCTCGCCGATGGCGACAGGCCAGAGGTGAGAGAGAAGGTGGTTAGGAACGGCCTCGAGGTCATCAGGAAGCTCGTGGCGTTGGGGATACCCGCAGTTATTGTGTGTGAGCCGTACGACAATTACGTTGTTGACATGGTAATTGAGGACGGCACGGTCAGGATGAGGTTCGGGAAGCACTCGGGGTGTGGGTCAGAGTGGGTCAGGGGTCCCGATGACCCGGTGGTTGCTGAGGTAGCAAACGCTGTCCTCCAGGGGGTGAAGAAATGAGCAGGCTTCTGAGGGTCAAGAAGCCCTTCGAGGACATTGGGCAGGAGGAGCCTAGGGAGGCGGAGGAGAGGGAAGAGAGCCGGCAGGAACAGGAACAGGGTCAGCAAGTGCAGGGTCATGAGGTGCATGAGAGGCAGAGCCAGGGGCAGGAGGAGCAAAAGGGCAAGGGACAGTTTAGTAAGGGCGGTGGTAATGACGATGAGGAGAACAACAGCGATGGCGACGCCGTTCAGGAGGCCCAAAGCAGTGGTAAGGAGTGCAGGGAGGCTAGCTCCAGTGGAGGGGAGGACAAGGAGGGCGGTGTCAGTAACAGTAATGGGGTTTACGGCAGTGCCGAGAGCAACAGTGAGGACTATGAGGATAGTGAGGATGAGGACGAAGGTAGTGGTAATGGGGAGGAGGGAGAGGAAGGTAGCGAGGCCAACAGCACTGAGGGTGAAGGTAGTGGGGAGGAGAGTGAGAGCAGTGAAGGCGGTGAGAGCGAAGCTCAGGAAGCCAGCTCTGGTGAGGAGCACGATGGCAGTGATGGTAATAATGAGCATGGTGAGGAGGATGATGAGCAGTCAGCCGGGTACAATTACAATACGCAACAGGTTGTTGATGTTACGCAGGGTAATCGCATTAATGTGATTAATGCGAGGTACATGCAAACAGAGTTCTACAGATTTCTTGAGTCATTCGCTGAGGACAAAATGAGAGTATATGTACCCGACGGTTTTGATGAGTGGAACGTTAAGAGACTCATGCTTAGACAGTACGAGAGAAAGCCGCTCACTGCGTATAAGGCTTCAAGGATTAGGCAATCAGTAGTTTTAATACTGGATAACAGTGGTTCAATGGATTGGTGGGCGGAAAACCTCAGGGCACTGGCCTCGCTTGCTCTCGTTAGAGGAGATGTTGAAATTTTCATTGCACCAAATGGCCACATAGAAGCTAGGCTGACTAGGAGCGGCATTGAGAATGTTGAGCATGAGAAGGTAATGAGGCAACTCATTGGAAGACGGATCATTTACGTTGGGGACTATGATGGGGGTGACACACCTGTTGAGTTGAGTTGGAGAAACGATGTTGTTTGGATAGCGCCTGAGCAGAGATACAGACGCTTTAAGTCTCACGACTGGATGCACTACGATGAGAGTGATTTTAGGGGCGTGTTTATTAGGGTCTACACGATTGAGGAACTCATGGATGCGTTGAAGAAAGTCACGAGAATGTATAAATTGTGGATAGACTATCACGAAAATGATGAATTCCAGGATGATGGGTGGGGATGAGGATGAATAATGAAAGTGAAGAGATTATTGTAGTGGAGAAGAGGCCTCTCACGGATATGCCTTGGTTCAGAGGGGTATACGTGAGAATCTACGAGATTGTGGCAATGGAGGGGAGGTTACCGCCACCCTCAGGCATTTATGTTGCAACTAAACTTGAAGGTGAACCGTCGCCGAATACAATGGGTTTCGCCGTGCCTGAGGCGAACATTGTTTGGTTCAGGGAGCAACCGCCGGAGCCGTGGGTTTTTGCCCATGAGCTTGTTCACTTGGCCAGGAAAAACAGTGACACACCTGAGGAGGTGTATGGGTATAATCTCTCCTACATCATCGCCATTATGGCTGAGAAAGGCATCATCCCAAGGAGGAATCCGTTGCGGCTTTTCGAGGATGTGAGGACGAGGGACATAATTAATGCTATTAATGCAGTGTACAGGGGAGGCTTCAGGAGGCTTGAGGACTTCTTCATACACATTGGTGTGCTACCGCAATTTGTGCTTCGCCCAACGCCTGATGAAAAGATAGAGGTCATTGAGGCTATTACTGAGTTAGTTGCAGGCGCCGAGCAGGGTGATCCATTGATGATGGAGGTTATTCTCATGCTTCTTAATTCTAATTCTCAATAACCAGTAGCGTCTACTCATTAATCCTAGTCATTAATCCTAGGCGTGCGGTGCCTGGATGCATCCTGCGGCTACTTGTGCCGCAATGTCATCTGTGTCGCCGCTTATTATGCTTGCTAATGCGTTTGGGATGCTCCTCAGCATGAATACGCCTAGCCTGCTGCGGTACG
>JBBINF010000140.1:0-3904 GCA_037444045.1 Sulfolobales archaeon
CAGGGCTGGAAAACTTTTCCCATTACGTCTGGATGGTCTCGAGGCACGTCTTGTACAAGACAAAGGAGCTGTGGGATAAGTGCGAAGGGAAAGTGGAGAGGTTTGGTTGCTACGAGGCCGACATAATCTCAAGCGTAAGTAAGAACTACTTGGCCTACGAGGTGTTGCCATTTGTCGGAAACTTCATGGAGAACAAGAGTTGCGTAACCTATAACGGGACTGACTGGAAGGTAGATGAAGTAGTGAACTACGTCTTTTCCTTAACTGGTGAAAAGGAGAGGCAAAAGGTAAGGGAAAAACTATTCAAGCATTTGTCTACCCTCAAGCTAGTTCCGGAGGACTACTCTGCTGGTTCAATGCTGTGGAGCAACAGGTGGAGGCTAGGGATAAGGGACGACTGGACGTATGAGCCCTTGGAGCAAGGCCCCTTAGTCCTCTTTACCGGAAGGATCGTTTACCAAAAGGGAGTTGACATATTGATTAGGGCATTTAAGCAGGTGGTAAGTGAGATACACAACGCTAGGCTAATAATTTTCGGGATACCGGCAGGAGACTACGGCTTGCTGCAAGACCTAATAGACAGGGCCTCAGAACTAAAGGACAACGTTAGGTTGATCTTGGGCAGGGTGGACGTTAACCTCTATAGGGCGTTTCACTACGCTTCCTCCGTATTTGCCGTTCCTTCCAGGTGGGAACCTTTCGGAATAAACGCAGTCGAGGCAATGTCAGTGGGAGCGCCAGTAGTGGCTACCTCAGTTGGTGGGCTCTCAGAAAGCGTGCAAGACGTGAGGTGGAGCAGTGAGGGGACTGGGTTCCTAGTGGACGAGGGAAGCATAGACTACTTATCTAGGGCTTTAAAGGACTCTCTATACCTTTCAATCGCCGACGAGGACAACGACCCTAGGTACCTTACGGCCACTGGGCTAATCAAGGTTAACGACACGAAGTTCTGGTCAAAGGTAAGGCAAAACGCAATAAAGAGGGTAGACGAGCACTTCAGATGGGACAAGGTAGCTGACGATGCTTTACGTTGCTACGAGAAAACCTTATTAATGGCAAAGTATAGGGCAATGTCTTATATGTGAAATGAAGGTATGTATTAACGGAGTCTCTAACGGTTTTAAGTTCTACGTGGGCAAAGATTTCTTCCTCTTGGACAGAGGAGTTGACGTGCTAGTAAAGGCAAACGGAGTTGAGATCAGGAGGTCAAGTGAAATTAACATTAACGTGCTGAAAAGGCTGGTGGAGGCATTAAATAAAGGGTACAGATACGCCTTCCTGGACGGGTACTTACTAACGTATAACTTCGGCTACGGTTTTGGGGAGTACAGAGTGCTGAAGGTTAACCTAGAGGACCAAAATCTCTCCAAGCTTACAGACTCACTTCTCAACGGCTACCTTAATGAAGGGGAATACATAGCTGAGCTGTCGAGGGTGGACTGGTCTAAGGTATCGGGATATACGGTAATGGTAATAGACGAGTTCTCGCTAGTTAGTTATAGCGTGGACTGGAAAGTCTTCGAGTACAGTGGGGGAGACCTCCTAAACTGCGTTGAACTTGAAGCCAAGGTCACCGGCGAGAAGGTAATAATTGGTTCGCTTAGCTTTCCAGTGAAGCCCTACTCTGCGTTTGTTGACCTATCTGCCTTTATAACCCTATTTAAGGTACTAACAGGAGGCTACGACGGAGAGTTTGAGATAGAGCGTGGAAAAGGTTACCTCTATCAACAGATTTCGTCAGTGTCCATAAGGCATGTGGCTAACACAAAGATCTGCGGGAAGTTTAGGCTAGATGAACCGGTCTTCTGCGCCTTTGGCGACGGTATATCCATGTACTCCTCGGACCAGCAGTCCTTGGAGAAGGCGCTTAGTGACGTGGAGAGACTAAAGGAGATGAGCGGTAAATTAAAAAGCGTAAAACCTACACCTTAACTTAAAACACCTCAAGAGTGGTCTTATGAGGATTAAGGTGAAGCTGGTTAGGGAGAAGAAGGAAATAGTTGTGGAACTGCCGGAAAAATCAAGGGTGAGGGACCTAGTAAAACGTCTTGGTTACAACGTTCAAGGAGTAGTGGTACTAAGGGGAGAAACGCCCATTGTAGAGGACGAGTTTCTCTTGGACGGCGACGAGCTTAAGATAGTGTTGACAGCGTCAGGTGGTTAGATTGTCTAGGATGAAGAAGGTTCTGGAGGGCTTGAGTGACCCCGACGAGAAAGTTAGGCGGAGATCTTGGGAAGAGTTGGAAAAGATAGCCGAGTACGACATATCTTACTTGTCGAGGCACAGACTTTACCTCAGATCCCTCCTATGGCATAGGTTAAAGGGAATAAGGGAGGACGCGTGGAACCACTTGGCACTCTACAAGCTTCTTTACGTGGAGGGACTTAAGAGGGCTTTGTCTGCTAAGTCAGATAAGGTGAAGATAGAGGCTTGGTCGCACTACAGCGACCTACTTAACTTGGAAATAGTGACCAAAGAAGAACTGATAAAGGAAAGGGAGCACTTCTGGAAGTTACTCAAGAGCTATTACCCTACAATAAGGAAGAGGGCATGGAACGTCTTTCCAATCCTCGTAAAGGAGGGGATATTCCAAGAAAACGACAAGGAGAGGTACATATCCTTTATGAGGAGCCCTAAACCCAGCGTCAGGATTAGGGCGTGGCAGAAGGCAGTCATCCTCCTCAATCAAGGGTTTCTAACCAAGGAAGATATTTTAAACAATCTAAATTATATAAATGAACTTTTAACAAAGGAAAGTAATATTAAGAGGCTGGCCCAGCGTATACTGAAGGTGCTGAACTTTTGAAAGTAGCGGTGGTGGGAGGAGGAATAGTAGGCCTCCTGACCTCGTATTTTCTCCAAAGTGAAGGCGTTGAAGTAACCATATACGAAAAGGCAGAGCTAGGGAGCTACTCGGTTCACGCTGCAGGCCTCATAGAGCCGTATAGGTTTGACAGGATAAACACAACCAAGATGATAGCTAAAATGTTAGGCTACGTAGTGAGGGGGGATACCACAATAAGGTCCGTAAACAGGGACTGGCTGTTGGCGCTCTTAAAGGAGCTAAACCGGGAACCCCCGCAAGAGGCGTGGGACACCATGAGGGAGATGGCTAAGTTCTCCCTCTCCTTTTACAAGGAGAAGAGCGAGGAGAAAAACGATTTCGACTACCACGAAGACGGCCTATATGAGGCATATTACGCTAGACAAGGCCTAGAAAGGGCAATAGAGGAAGAGAAAAGGAGCCCCTTTAGCCCCAAGTTCGAGGTGGTGGAATTGGAGGGATTTGCTGGGGCAATTTACTTCCCAGAGCTTTCTAGACTCTCCACGGAGAAGTTCGTCGAAAGGATGACTAAGGAGCTTAGCGAGGTAAAAGTGGTGAAGAGGGAAGTAAGCTCGTTGGAGGAACTCAAGGACTTCGACTCGGTTGTTTTGGCCTCGGGCGTGTGGACTACGAGGTTCCTCAGGATTCCACTAACTTCGTTTAAGGGTTACGGTTACAGAGTCAAGGGGACTCCTAAGTTTAAGAACGCCTTAGTCATGGCTGAGGAAGGAGTCGCAATATCCCCCCTCTCTGACCACGTTAAAATAACTGGAGGTTTTGACGCAGACTTCACCTACGACTCGAGTAGAGCTCAGACATTCCTGGAGAAAGCAAGTAAGGTTGTTGACATTAGCTACGTATACGACCTAAACATGGGCTTTAGACCTTGCTCGCACGACGGCTTCCCGATTATAGGCAAGAGGGGTAAAGTAGTGGTAGCTACCGGGGCGTGTAGGCTCGGGTGGAGCTATGCCCCCGCAATGGGAAGGAAGGCCGCTGACCTCGCTTTAGGAAAGGTAAAATCAGTGGGGTTTATATCTAGGCTAATAGAATATGCAGGTTCAAACTCCTTTTGAGGA
>JBBINF010000141.1:0-3884 GCA_037444045.1 Sulfolobales archaeon
TGCCTCACACTTGGAGAGTAGAGAGGTTACCGGACTTGTCCGCTTCGTCTTGACCAACGTACTTCACGCTCGCAGCAGCCGTAAACTTCGCTCTGGCCCACCCCTCCCACTCTAGAAATTACTCTTTTAATGTATCATTTTATTTTTCTCTAAAAAATAAGTAATTTTATATACTTTTACTGAATAATATTTAATCGATTAGATATTTATTAAAATTTATACCTATTTATGCGTAACCTTTTAACCATATAGGTTAAACTGTTACTTGTGTCAGTCAGGGTACGGGTTAACAACAGGGAGTACGTTGCCCGTCAAGGGGAGACAGTACTGTCGCTGCTCCAGAGGCTCGGGGTTTACGTACCGCACATATGCTACAACGAGGGGCTAGTGCCGATAGACAGCTGCGACACGTGTCTCGTAGAGGTCGACGGGAGGCTGGTGAGGGCGTGCTCCACTGAAGTTGGGGAAGGGATGGAGATATCTGTGGACAGCCCTAGGGCAAGGAGGGCTAGGGAAGAGGCAGTCTCAAGGCTCCTGAGGTACCACAAGTTGTACTGTAGCATGTGCGAGAACAACAACGGGGACTGCGCCCTACACGAGGCCGTAATAAGGCTGGGGATAAACTCCCAAAAGTACGTGGACAAGGGTTACCCACTAGACGACACCGGGCCCTTCTACGTGTACGACCCCTCGCAGTGCATCCTGTGCGGGAGGTGCGTGGAGGCGTGCCAGGACTTTGCCGTCAACGAGGTTATATGGATAGACTGGGACCTTAGCCCACCCAGGGTGGTGTGGGACAACGGGAACCCAATAGGCAGTTCCTCGTGTGTGAACTGCGGGACATGCGTAACTGTGTGCCCAGTGAACGCGTTGATGGAGAAGTCGATGCTGGGAGAGGCAGGGTACTTCACTTGGATAGACAAGGAGCTGAAGAGGAAGGCCATAGAGGCGATTGGGAGGGCTGAGGACAACTTCAGCCTCCTAATGGACCTCAGCGAGGTGGAGGCAAAGGCCAGGGAAAACCAGATCAAGAGGACGAAGACCGTGTGTGTTTACTGCGGGGTAGGGTGCTCATTCGAGGTCTGGACTAAGGGGAGGAAAGTGCTAAAGGTCGAGCCAAAGCCCGAGTCCCCTGCCAACGGGGTACTGACGTGCGTTAAGGGCAAGTTCGGCTGGGACTTCGTGAACAGCCCAGACAGGATTACGAGGCCCCTAATAAGGGAGGGGGACAAGTTCAGGGAGGCGACGTGGGAGGAGGCCATCTCGTACGTGGCCAAGAGGCTTAGGGAGATAAAGGAGAGGTACGGCCCAGACTCCATAGGCTTCATAGCCTCCGACAAGATGAGCAACGAGGAGGCCTACCTCCTTCAGAAGTTGGCTAGGGCTGTAATAGGCACAAACAACGTGGACAACTCGGCTAGGTACTGCCAGGCACCGGCCACTGTAGGCCTTTGGAGGACCGTGGGGATTGGGGCCGACTCGGGGACGTTTAAGGACATAGAGAACGCCGACCTAATAATAATAGTGGGCCACAACACTACCGAGAGCCACCCAGTCGCGGGCAGTAAAGTGAAGAGGGCCCAAAAGATCAGGGGGGCCAAGGTAGTGGTAATTGACGTAAGGAGGCACGAGATCGCTGAGAGGGCAGACGTGTTCATTAGGCCTAGGCCGGGGACCGACGCCGCCCTGTTGGCAGGAGTAGCCAAGTACATATTGGACCAGGGTTGGGAGGACAAGGAGTTCATCAAAGAGAGGGTGGAGGGGTTTGAGGAGTTCAAGGAGAGCATAAAGGGCTTTACGCTGGACTACGTAGAGAGCGTCACCGGCGTCCCCAGGGAGCAGGTAATAAAGTTGGCCGAGATGATACACGAGGCGAAGAGCGTTTCAATACTGTGGGGCATGGGGGTGACCCAACACTTGGGTGGGGCAGACACCTCAACGATCATCTCAGACCTCCTCCTAATCACCGGCAACTACGGGAGGCCCGGGACCGGGGCCTACCCCATGAGGGGCCACAACAACGTGCAGGGCGTGAGCGACTTCGGTTGTCTACCCAACTATTTGCCGGGCTACCAGAGCGTAAACGACGAGGACGCAGTGAGGAAGTTCGAAGAGGCGTGGGGGGTGAGGCTCAACAGGAGAGCGGGCCTGCAGATCCCCCAGATGATTGAGGGCGTGTTGGAGGGGAGAGTGCACGCCCTATACATAGTAGGCGAGGACACTGTAATGGTGGACTGCGGGACTCCCCTGACAAGGCGGGCGTTAGAGCAGGTCGACTTCCTAGTAGTCCAAGACATGTTCATGACTGAGACGGCCAAGTTGGCCGACGTTATATTGCCCGCAGCAGCGAGCCTAGAAAAAGACGGTACTTTCGTCAACACGGAGAGGAGGATACAGAGGTTCTACAAGGCCATGGAGCCCTTAGGTGAGTCCAGGCCCGACTGGGAGATAATACAGATGGTCGCCAACGCCTTAGGGGCGAACTGGAGGTACAGACACCCCTCTGAGGTCATGGACGAGGCGGCCAGGCTGTGCCCTATATTTGCGGGCGTCAGTTACTCGAGGCTAGAGGGGTTCAAGAGCCTCCTTTGGCCGGTTAGGGAAGACGGGACTGACACCCCACTGCTGTACGTAGACTCGTTCGCGACGCCAGACGGCAAAGCTAGGCTGTACCCCCTGGAGTGGAGGGCACCAGAGCTAAAGGACGAGGTGCACAGGGTCACCGTGAACACGGGCAGGATACTGGAGCACTTCCACGTGGGGAACATGACCAGGAGGGTAAAGGGCATAGCGGAGAAAGTCCCAGAGCCGTTCGTGGAGGTGTCTAAGGAACTTGCGGAAAGGTACTCAATAAAGGACGGCGACCTAGTCCTAGTGAAGTCGAAGTTCGGCGGGCAAGTCAAGGCGAGGGCAATAGTGAGCGAGAGAGTCCAGGGAGAGGAGATATTCATACCGTTGTTCGCCTCCGACCCCTCTAACGGGGTGAACAACTTGACCGGGCAGGTCTTCGATAGGGGAAGCGGTACTCCAGGGTATAAGGACACCCCAGTGGTCATAGAAAAGGTTGAGGAGGGCCAGGGGAAGACGCCCCTTCCTCAGGACAACTGGAGGTTCCACGTAAAAGAGAGGAGGAGACAAATCGGGATAGGGGTGGAGAAGAAGTGGAAGAGGGAAGAGTTCAAGCCGTTGACAGACTAATAGAGAGGCTAACGGAGAGCGGAGAGGCACTGGAGGAGTTACTGAAGCTAGTAGACGCCCTCCACAAGTCTGGGGTACTGCCTTTCCTAGTGGGGGTGGTGAGCAAGCTTGACGAGAACTTGGCCTTCCTAGCTGAGCAGAACGCCATGTTGATCAGGAACGTAAACGTGGTGTACTCTGTGTTGAGCGGGAAGGAGAGGGTAGGGGACAACGTCAGCCTAAGCGACCTGCTGAAGATGTTGAACGACCCAGACGTGAAAAGGGGGTTATTCCTAGTCCTAAAAGTGCTGAAGGCGATAGGCAGTGCAAGTAAGGAAGGTCAACATTAAGAGGGTGAAGGACGGAGTAGACGCTTTTGACGAGGACTACATCGCAGAGGAGGAACCGCTGGAGGTAGAGCTGTGCGGTGAGGAGTGCGAGACCTTTGCTGTGATAATGAGGACTCCTGGCAACGACGTAGAGCTAGCCCTAGGTTTCTTGTACTCCGAGGGGGTGATCAACAGCGCAGACGACGTGGAGGACATTGCCCAGAGGGGCCAAAACGTGGTAAAGGTATGGCTCAAGAGGAGGAACAACGCCAGGGCAAGGGACTTGATAGTGAACTCGAGCTGCGGCGTGTGCGGTAGGGCCTTTCTGTACGCCGTAGACATCGTAAGGAGCGACGCTAGAGTGAGGAGGGACGTGAT
>JBBINF010000142.1:0-3870 GCA_037444045.1 Sulfolobales archaeon
AAAATCATTTATAGTAGTGATAAGGATTGAGCTTTAAGTTTAGCAACTCCTTTTCTTTCTTGTCAATTTTCCCTTAACGCAAACATTTATCATACTAGATATTAAGAGAGTGTGAAGGAATCAGAAGCTAAGTGAAACCCTGATTCTAAATTCATGGGAGGGTAAAGAGATTTATACATGTTATGCTTTCGACCTTCTCTTGATATAAAGGGAGGAACTTCCTCAATTGGAGAACTAAAAACTCGTTTTAGTCTAAATCGGAGAAGTTGGATAAATCATTCGTTCATACATACATTCGACCCTAACATCTCAGGAAGTGATGTGAGATTTATTACTTCTGGGGGAGAATACATATTCTGGGGGAGAAGTTGTTATTTGATGAGAGACCAAAGAGGACTAGGGAGGAGCTATTCGATAGAGAAAGGGAGATAGAAGAGATAGAGAAAAACATAAACAGACCTCTGCTAGTAATCACTGGTATAAGGAGAATCGGCAAAACGTCAACCCTACTAGTTGCACTGAATGAGATAGGTATAGACCACGTAATAATCGACTGCAGGAGGTTGAAGGAGAACTACGGAAGACAAGAGCTCTACAACCTGTTCTCAAACAGCTTCTCCTCAATTCTAGATAAGATCAGGAATATCCTTTCAGGAGTTAGGGGTGTAAGCATTGCTGGAAGTACTGTAGAGTTTAAGTGGAAAGGTCGGCAGTCCCTATCTTTGGCAGACCTCTTCGATCACCTCAACAAGAAGAGGCTAATAATAGCTATTGATGAGGCCCAGAAGCTCAGGGGACCTCTATCAGCAGAGGTTAGGGATGCCATAGCTCACGCTTATGATTATGACGAGAACTTGACGTTTATCCTTACTGGTTCTGAAGTGGGCTTACTGTACGACTTCCTTGGAGTTGAAGACGAGAAGTCACCCCTTTACGGCAGGTACTTCTACTCAATAGCGTTAGATAGGTTCAGTAGGGATTTGAGTAGGGAGTTCCTCAAGAGGGGATTTCAAGAGGTCAATGCCAAGGTTGATGAGAGTGTGATAGATTATTTAGTGGAGGTCTTTGACGGTATTCCCGGTTGGCTAACCTTTGGGGCTAACAGGTACTTAGAGGGCAGAAGAATTGATGAGATTAAGGAGATAGCTATCAGCGTTGCTATAGATGAGCTGAAGAACTTTATTGAGGCGAAGAGGAGGGTGTCTGAGATATCTGCAAGGAGGTATGTTTATGTGCTAAGGTGTTTGGCATCTGGAGAAAATACGTGGAGTAAGCTCATGAACTGCCTTCAGAGGAGTGAGGGTAGCACTATATCTAGTAGTGTTTTAGATAATATACTGGCTAATTTGGAGAAAATGAGTCTAGTTAAGGACTACGAGTTCCTGGATCCCATATATAAAGAGGCTAGTAAGAGGTTAAGAGCTTGAGGAAGGGAAGTGTGGTGTGTGAACGGTTATGTTTTTCAATATAAACTGTCTAATGTAAGTTTGCTTCTAGATATAGAGTCCTTGACGCGTAAATTCTTTTACACTTTGACTTTCACCCTCCCTCTCTGCATGGTTTCCCATTTTGTTAACTCGTTTTGATAGTTTCACAGGAACTGTGCAATAAAAGCAAGTTGTGTATTGGCATTACTCAAAGGTTTAATACCTATCAGCATAATATAATTACTACTAATGATCAGCGGTGTGACGATAAAGCACTACTTCTTCTGCCCAGCTATAGTTAAAATAGAGGATCTAGGCTTTGAGGAGAGGGTCACTGAGGCAATGACTGAGGGTAATGAGGTTGATAAAGAGAAAATCATGACATTCCTCTATCCTTTACTAAAGGCTAAGGAGGTGATAAGGAAGCCATTGCTCAGGTATAAGGATCTAGTAGGAGTCCCGGACTACGTGCTGAAGTTCTCTTATTACTACTCACCACTGGATTTGAAGAACAGCAAGAGGGTCTCCTTAGACCACAAGTTCCAACTGATATTCTACTCCTATATTATGGAGAAACTGAACATGATAGTTAAGGAGGCATACCTCTACTACATACCCCTAAAGAAGGTGGTCAGGATACCCTATACAAGCAGTGATAGGGAGTACATAGAGAGGGTGATAGAAGACATAAGGAGGATACGTAAAATGAACTCAAGGGGTAGGCTAAGAATAGTCCAACCGGCTAGGAAGTGTATAAACTGCGGTTTCTTCCAGTACTGTAAACCCTTGAAGTTTGGCAAAATGTATGTTAGGGAGCTGTGAGGGAGTGAAAAGAGGGAAAGAGGAAGGGGGTTAAACTACCACAGTATGCTTTGCTCCTCCCTCATGTCCTCACCTATAACTATCCTTTGCCTGAACTGGGTTTCAGTCACCGGTATTATTAAGACGTTAAACCTATCCCCTTCCCTGTTCATCCTAGCGTACCTCCTAAGCCCTGCCTCAACATCCTTAAGCCTAGATGAGTTAAGCTCTCCAAAGAAAACGCTGAACTGCACCCTCTTAAGCCCCTTCTTCTTCAGGAAGTCTGAGACCTTATTCCTCAGCTCATCGTTTGAAATGTCATAAAATATAACGTAAAGCATCTTCTCCCCCTCACCCACTCTCTAGGACTTGCTCAGATAGGGTTTATAGTCCTCACCTTTCAGGAGGGAGTTAGCCAACCTCCTAGCCTGTGTATATATTAGGTCCTCCTCGATTTTTATGGAGTAGACGTTCTTTGGTTCCTTTATGCTCTCAGGGTCATTCCTAGCCATGCTTATGAGCTTCCTGTCCACTAGGGGTGACCTAAACTCCTCCATTAGGTCGAAGACAAGTGAGAGCCTACCGCTCCTCAAGCTGTGGAGGAAACCTATATAGGGGTTGAGACCAACAGCTATTATTGCTGAATATACCACCCTCTTGAGCATTGAGTAGCCTATATTTAGGGCTATATTGAAGGGGTCCTTCTCGTTCTCCTCCATCCTCTTCTTCCTCCCCTTAAAGCCCAAGGATTTAGGCAAAAGTTTGCTTACACCCCTCCAATAGATCTTAGCTCCCTCAGCCTCCTTGTTCATTATATCCTTTACATCTGTCAACACTAAGACGCTCTTAGCCAACTCATCTAGAGCCCTAGATGAGAGGTCATAGCCATACTTCCTTTCATAATACCTCAGCGTCATGTACTGGTTGTGGAGCTTAGCATATACGAACTCCCTAGCATATATATACCTCCTCTTCATGTGGGCTACCATCTGCCTTAGCCATAACTTCATGGAGCCCCCATACTTAGCTGGTATGAATTTGGCAATTGGCTCATACTTATCGAAAAACACAAGCTCAACACCGTACTGGTTAGCCAACTTTATTACCTCTGAAGAGATGGCGCAGTTGGATAAGATAACAATTGAGGAGAGCTCGACTGGTGATACAGACCAAAGTTGTTTATCCTTAAGTTCACAGACTATCATACCCTTAACCACTCTCAAGTATGCCCCAAAATCCTTAACGAATGCAATCTTCTTCCCTACTTCATCCATATTTTTGTTTTTGGCTAAAGAGTATTTATTACTACTGCTGTCATCTCAGCGTTTTTAGTCTCTCTTTATCCTTATTCTCCCTCCCTTCCAGGTGCTCATTTAACGTTCTGTCTCCAGAATCTCCCTTAAATTACACAAAGGATATCGGATCTAGCCATCAATTCCTTTGCAAATTCAACGATATAAAAATTTCGTCGCTTCCTCTTCAAATTTAAGAGAATCTTTCAATTCCTTTAGGGATTCAACCCAGTCCAATTATAGTTAGACATTTCGGCAAATTAGTTAAAACTTTCAATTCCTTTTTGGATTCAACAATAGAACTTATGTCTGGTTTAGATTTCTGCAAAAAGTGGTTCTTTCAATTCCTT
>JBBINF010000143.1:0-3849 GCA_037444045.1 Sulfolobales archaeon
AAGAATATGGAAGACATAGGTCTTGATCCCTTATGTAACATTGGTTTATTTGAGCCATCTTATAACTAAATCTCAGAAAACTTATAAAAGTATATCAAATTAACTTCTTTATCGAGAAAACACTTCCTGCCCAGTACACCACCGTCAAGCATCCGTTTAATCGTCAGTGTTTTTATCGCGTTATTTAACTTCATTTAGCTCTCAATAATAATTATAATACAATATTTTTCTGCGATTGCTTAATATTGAATCTACTAAAGTATACTAGGTAAACTCTAGTATACTTATAATTATTTGCAATAAAACTAAAGTTACTTTTACATTTAAAGATAGGTGCAATAAATTATTTTAATGAGTCTTGTATTGATATAGTGTAATTATCAAGGTGTAGACCGATTTTAGGCTAAACCAGGAGGTTAAAGACTGCGTCCCTGCATCGACTTCCTCTAACATGCTTTCCCCACTTTGCAAATTTAATGGCTCCCAACTCCGATTTGACGAGCCTGGGAATCCCTTTAATACTGAGTGGGAGTCCAAGGAATAGGTACATGTCTTAGATAAAGCCTTAGCTTATTGTTCTAAACTCGTTTTTATCCTAAAAACTACCACTTAAACTAATTTTTGGAAATATTGAGCTTAGAATTGAAAATAGTTAATTCGTGCTCTTTAAGTTTTGACTAGTTAAGCTGTTGCCCACACGTTTCCTGACCCACGTCTTTTTGAGGACGGAGAATAACTGTATTGTCAGCAGAATCCACCTATCCTCTTACTTCCTATTAGTCTATTGTTCTCGTCGTAAATATTGACCTTAGTTACAAAACACGTGTCCAACGACGAAACGGCCAACGGTATTCCGTCTACTGGTATCCCTATTACACTTCTCTCCAGTGCTCCTCCCGGCGAGGCTATAATCGTAGTGGGCTGTAGAATGTTGTAATTCCTGACTTTACCATTATCTATTTTGAAAGCATGGAGTAAAGACCCTCTTATCGATTCTACAAGCCCCATGTACTCTCCGTCTGGAATCCTTAGAGTTGACGAACTTAAATCGGCATCGTGGTAAAGAAGTGTAAGCAGTTTGGCAATTATCTTAAACCTCGATATCTCCCTCAATAGGGGAGAGGGGCCAAGTTTTTCGTGATACTTTCTCGCCAGTTCGTCAAAGGTTAAGGCCTGGGCTAGAGGCCCTACCTCGACTGGCTTACTGTCGTATGTCACTCTTAACCCCTCGTCCCTTAGTTTGCTAACTTCGAAATTGGCACCGAACGGGAACCCCACTGTGATGTAGTTGTTGACGCCGTTGTTCCAGAAGACCGACTCGTAAGCTTTATCAACTAGTAGACCTACGTCGCCTTTCCTCATTTCGCCTAGGTCTTTTACTTCAAGGAAATCGCCCAGGGGCATCCCCAACATCTCTTTTTCGACGAAGTCGACAACTTCCTTTAGGTCCTCCCCTTTAAGTTGGACGTTAACTTTTTCACTTAAATGCTTGGTATGGGGCCACTTGCCTCCTATCCTCTCCATTACCTCCCTTATCTTTCTAGAGTAATAACTCACCTTCCTAAATTTACCACCAGACGGGAAGTCGTACTCCGCGCCCAGTTTTAGGTGAGGAAACCAATAGGCGTATGGGTGTCTCAGGTGGCTTTCGACTATCTCCAGCATTACCATTGTCTCAATTACCTTCTTGTCCTCTAGAAAGGGCGAGGCATAGGCGTAAATGTGCGATTGGCTGCAAGTAGCCAACACCCTCGGCAATATTTCGTAAAGTTTCAGGGCCTCTTTTCCTATGAACGCCTTCTCAAACCCCCTCAAAACGTTTCCGCTGGACTTCGCCTTTACTACCTTACCATCGCTTGTAAAGACGTCCAGGTCGATGACTTCAATTTCTGGAGATATCATTAAAATTAGTTATCTTTTTTAACTTATAAAGATAACTAATTTATATGTGTTTAAGCCTACCAGCTGTCGTAGTCCAGAGCGAGGGAATGGTGGTATTTGTCGATTACGGTAATGGCAACATCCAACCAGTCATAAATACCGAAGTTGACGTTAAGCCCGGCGACAAGGTCATCGTGAGCTATGGGATGATAGTCAGTAAGATAAGCGAGGAGGAATTTAAGGAGATGCTAGAGATTCAGAGGGAGATGGTGAACTACTTTGGGCAACTATGACCCCTATGACATGGCACACGTCGGTAAAGTGGTTGAAATCGTAGGTGACGAGGCTAAAGTGGACTTTAGGGGAGTAGTGAGGAAGGTGAACATTTCGTTAGTCAACGCTAAGGTAGGGGACTACGTTTTAGTCCACGCTGGCTACGCTATAAAAGTGTTAGATGACAAGGAGATCGAGGAAGACTTGAGGAGCAAAATCAAGAGCTTACTCTCTGACTAACGAGTTCCTTTACTCTCTTTACTAGTTCTTCGTCGTACTTACCGCTGACGAGGTAGTCGAACATTTCGTCAATGACCTCGGAGTATAGCTCGTAAACCTTGCTGTCGCCCTTTTTCATGTAGTCCACGAGCAAGTGCCTATAGTCGATTGTAGAGTCCTTAAGTTGAAACTTAGACAACGCGTATTCCTCGAGGCAGTCCAACAACGCCGATAGTCTAACGGCCGGGTCCCTTGACGCTTCAGCTAATTCCAATAACTTCTTGGCTAAGTACTCATGAGAGTCCACTCGCAATCGCCTCTAGTCTGGCGTTTATCTCGTCTAGCAAGTAGTAGTTTTCAAGCCTAACTCGGTATCCACATTCGGATACCTCCTTCAGTATCTGCAGCCCCAGAGCTATTACCAGGATTTGCGGGGCGTAAGCTGAGACTGGCCTATAATAGACGGTGTCTTTTTCAACCCTAATTAGGCCTAGATTTAGAGCTGGTATCCCCGTTTCGGGCTCTATTACGTTCTCAAGGTTTTTAAGACAGATTTCCTTGTCTTCCGCCAAACTTCACCGCCCTGATGTACCCAGCACCGGGTTTTCTCAAGTCCATTAAGGTCAACTTGTACTTTATGCCCCCTAAGGCCTTTGAAGCCACGTTAAACCTAGCCCACTCGTCCAGCACCTCCATGAACGCCCTAGCTTCGTGGATGCAGGCACCGGCTGAAAAAGCTCCGTGGTTAAGGGTTATTACAACCCTGGGCACTTTCATCCCTTCCCCCCTAAACGCTTCGCCTATCAATTTAGCCAGTTCCTTAGTCCCAGGGTGAGCATAGGGCACTATTTTGACGTCCCCAATATCGCTGCGGCCTCACCGTGCGTAATCTCTAAAAATCCAGACAAAGAGGCCCCCATGACGTAGGGGGCGTGGGCGTGGATCACAGCGTTGACGTCTGGTCTGTTCTTATACACCGCCAAGTGGGCGTAGGTCTCTATTGAGGGCTTTAGATCGCCTTCAATGACGTTACCTTCCAGGTCTACTGCAATTAAATCGTCTGGCGATAGACTCGCCCTAGGGTAGCCCGAAGGGGTAATCCAAACCTTATTAGATCCCGGTAACCTAGCGCTTTGGTTTCCTCCAGCGTTAGTCACTAGGCCTTTATAGTAAAAGGCTCTCACCGTATTGACCAGCTCTTGTTTTAACTGCTCTTCACTGGTTTGACAGAGCCTACAATACGTATTGCCAATCATGTAAACTATTTCCCATCACCTCTTACATCTAGGCACTGCGTTAACTATCTTATGGTGGGCCCATATCCAGCACGTGCCCTCTTGTGACACCATGGGGGCCCCCTTAGGGTCTTCCGGAGTACAGCCCTTCATGTACAGCGGGCACTCTGGAGGATCTATTAGGCCCATAACTACTTCACCACATCTAGCGCCAGTTACATATTCATCTTGTGTAGATACT
>JBBINF010000144.1:0-3833 GCA_037444045.1 Sulfolobales archaeon
CTTACTGGCACGATCTCGTTGCCGGTCTACTCTAGCGGCTACGTATACGTCTTCGAGAACAACGCGCTATCCGGGACCACCACCGTGGAGGTTTACCAGCTGACCTTCACCGCCCCCAGCACTACTACTACCACCACGCCCACTACGACTACCAACACGACGGTCACCACTACCTACACGACTACCTACACCACTACCTCGACTTTGACCTCTGTGTCAACTGTGACAAAGACGGTAAACCAGACCATAACGGTCACTTTGACCTCCACTCTCACGTCAGTGCTAACGTCTGTGACCACTACTACAGTGAGCCAGTCGGCTGAGGTCTACGGGCTAGCTGGGGCGGTTGTGGTGCTGCTGGCATTAGTTGTCTTTCTACTGCTGAGGAGGAAGGGCTAAACTCCTCTGCTGAACCCCTCTTGTTTGCCTCCATTTACATGGCCCCATTAGTGCCTATCCTCCCCTTATGAACTCCTCCAGCTTTTCCAGCACACATGCGTACCCCGTGCTGTCGCTGACCACAACTTTGTCCTCCACTGTCACCTGCTTCTTCACGGTCGCGACTGGCCTCCCGTCTACGTGGATCTCGACGTTTCCCTTCAGCACTGAAAGGCAGTGTATTAGTTCCCCTATCCCGTCAAGGGAGCCCCTCTTTAGGTCGTGGAGGAAGACGACCTCCACCCCCTTGGACTGGGCAGACCTAGCCACCCTTTCGTCTGCCGTTATGAGCACTACCCTCGGCATGAACCTCTTGAGGTTTATCACCTCCTCTATAAGCCCGATGTCCCCGGCCTTCTTCCACTCAGACGTAATGGGCGGCGGGTGGAGGGACTTGAACGCGTAAGAGGCGAGCTGGAAGAGCCTCAGCTTCTCGTCCCCCTTCTGGGTCGTGGTGGTCTTAGCCTCTATTTCTTGGTACACTGAGCGGCTGGGTATCAGCCTATACCCCACGTCCCTCTTGGTGGTTATCTCCCTTAGCCTCTTGCCCAAGGATATGTAGACGTTTGTGTCCGCCACGAAGAAGGTGTTCTCGTCTATCATGCCCTTAACTTTCCCTTCCTCCTTGAACGTCAACAGCCCAGACCTCACTGCACACCGCATCCAATCCGCGTCCTCCAACCTAGCGTTGTACAGCTCGTCTAGTCCGAACTCCGACCTACCGTCGCTTATCTTTACCTCCCCGGTCAGCGAGTAAACGTTTATCAGGGCCCTCAGTCCGTCCTCGCTCAGCCTAGCTTCCTTCCCGGAGCACCTCTTGACTCTGGGAGGGGAGAACCCCAACTCCCTCCCAGTCCTCACCTCCACCACCTTTAGCTTGTGGAAGGGGACGTAGCCGAACACCCTGTACCCCTCTGCCTCCTCCTCAAGGTAGACGTACCTCACTTCCTTGGCCTTTGAGTAGGCGTAGACTTCTATTGCCATGGACTTCCTCCCAGGGGTAACGTCAGCGACGTCCACCTCAAGCTCCTTGGAGAACTCCCTCCACTTGTCGACCCCCTTCCCGACCACCTTTTCAACTATTTTCACCGGGTTGTCGGAGAAGGCAGAAATGGCCTCCTCGAGGGGCGAGTAGTCCCTATTCGTCTTCTCCTCAGTCAAGACCCAGACCTCGTCTGGGATCAGACCGGCGAAGACCTCGCTCATGATCGCGTTAGCCGTGGTGACTAGCTTGTTTGAGCCGAGCACTGCCAGGGTATTTGCCATGTGTAATAATCAAGTGCCGAGTTTAAAAGATAAGGGGAGACCTACAACTAGCCGTTAAATGACGAAAGACTTCTTCTAGAAGGGGATCACGTTGTCTTCCCGTTAAACTCCCTCTCTATCTCCTCGAGGTAGCAGGAGGGGTCTTTTTCCCAGAAGTCGCCGTATACCGCTAGTGCCCTCCCCCTTAGCCCACCGTTACACACGTCGAAGAACTTGCAGGAGGAGCACTTCAAGTACTTCTTCCTCTCCCTCAGCTTCTCCACCCAGACGTTGGGGGTGTCCCATATCCCCTTCAAGTTGTCCAGCGTCCCTAGGGGTACTGGGGTGAACTGGTCTGGGTAGACCACGCCCTCCGGTGAGACGTCGGCTATCCTCTCACCGGACTTGTTCCCCCCGTTCTTCCTCAACAGCTCCAAGACCCCTTGGTCTCCAGTTAACCTGTAGATGAGCACCCCGTCAACTGGGTTGTCGGCAGTTAGGACTTCCCACTCCCCCGACTTGGCGTACTCGACTATCTTCGTGACGACCTTGAGCCTAGTTTTGTTGTCCACGTCTAGGTCCCTGTCAGCCCTACCTGCGTAGGCCAAGTGGTAGAAGCACACCCTGTCTATCCCCTCCTTCTTCATGAGCTCGAAGACGAAGTCCACGTACTTGTAGTTCTCCTTTGTTATGGTGAAACGCAGGCCCGTCTTTAGGCCCATCTCCTTTGCCTCCCTTATCCCCTTTAGGGCCTTCTTGAAGGCCCCGGGGACTCCCCTAAACTGGTCGTGTACAGGCTCTGGGCCGTCTATGCTCACCCCCACGTAGTCCACGTAGCCCTTAAGCTCCTCAAGCCTCTCCCTGGTCAGCATTGTGCCGTTGGTGGAGAGCTCCACGTTGATGCCGTAGTCGTGGGCCTCCTTTGCAATCAAGTGTACGTCCCTCCTGGCTAGGGGCTCGCCCCCGGAGAGGAGGATGTGCTTGACCCCCATGTCTGCCGCCTGCTTCACCCCGTTGAGCCATGCTGTGAGGGGCAAGTCCTTGAACTGCTGTAGGCCGGAGTTGGAGTAGCAGTGCACGCACCTCAAGTTGCAGTTCCTAGTGACGTTGAAGACCAGGACTGAGGGGTACCTGTCCTTGAGCCCCGCGTACCTTACCCTGTCTGCCCTCTCTGGCCTCTTGGTGACTAGCCTGGAGACGCTTATCACGCTCTCACCCTCATCGTAGCTGGTACGTAAGTGCAGAAGGGGTCCTCAGAGAGGAAGTCCTCGGTCAGGCTATAGGCCCTAGCCCTACACCCACCGCACACCGTCCTGTACTCGCATAGGCCGCACTTGCCCTTCAGCGCGGAGGGGTCCCTCAAGGCCTTAAACACGGGGGAGGTCTCGTAGATCTCGCTGAACCTCTTGGACCTCACGTTTCCCGCGGGGATTGGGAGGAAGCCACATGGGTAAACTGTGCCGTCGTAGGCTATGAAGGCGTAGCCGTTCCCGGCCATACAGCCCCTCGCCCCGTGGACGCTCCTCCTGCCGTACTCCTTGTCCGGGGGCAATGGTCTGAACCCCTCCTCGTTCATTACCCTAACTAGGTAGGGGGCACAGGTCATCCTGACGTTTATCCCCTGCTCCCTCCACCTCGCTACTGTCCTCATTACCCTCTCCCCCTCCTCGGGGGCTATGAGCATGTCCCTAGTGGCCCTCCCAGTTGGTACCAACATGAACACGTCCCAGTACACGGGGCCGAAGGAGAGGACAGTGTCCTTCAGCTCCTCTAGGTGGTCCACGTTGTACTTGCTTATGGTCGAGTTTATCTGAACGGGGAGCCCAACGGACTTCAGCGACTTTATGGCCTCGCTCGCCACCTTAAAGGCACCGGGCACCCCCCTGAACTTGTCGTGGATCTCCTCCGGGCCGTCGACGCTTATGGAGACTATTGAGACCCCAGCGTCCTTAATCCTCTTGGCGACCTCTAGGTTAATCCTGCTCCCGCTGGGGGAGAGGGCAGTGGTTATCTTCCTCGAGGAGTAGCTCAGGATCTCGAAGATGTCGTCCCTCTTCAACGCATCTCCTCCGCTTATTACGAACAGCTTCACCTTTGACTCGGCGAGGTCGTCTATTAGCCTCTTTACCTCCTCCGTGGTCAACTCCTCG
>JBBINF010000145.1:0-3677 GCA_037444045.1 Sulfolobales archaeon
CTAACTTCACTATTAGCTTCTCCGCCTCACCGTCGAACAGGGTGTCCACTCCGAGCTTCTCTATCATGTCTTCCCTCCAAAGCCACTGCCAAGTCGAGGGGCCACCTACCAGTATCTTCATGCCCCTCTTTTTCGCCTCTGCTATTTCTGGCCTGCTGATGAGTTCCTGGAAGCTCTTGTAGTTTATGGGCTCCTTCTTTGTTATACCCCACCACGTAGAGGAGGGAGGGCCGAAGGCGAAGTAGTCGTGGTGAGAGAACATGAGGGCCTTTGCTGTCTTTAAGTACCTCCCTATGTGGTCTGGGTCTATTATTGCAGCGTTAAAGCCCTCGTCAATAAGCTTCGCCTCTACCTTCCTCATTCCGTAAGGGGCTTCCTTGGGCCTACCGAGTTCGTCTACTTCCATTTTTGGGCATGCTAGCCACTTCCATACCTTCTCCGGTATGCCTACCGCGGGGCCAGTACCTAGGAATCCCAGGAACTCCTTGTGGTGGTGGTTTGTCATTAAGCACCTATCCGTGGTTAGTACGAAGTCAAACTGAGTCATTCAATTCACCTAATAATAGGAAATGGTATAAAAATATGGTTTATAAACGTATTACTACATTCCTGATAAGGTTCTTAAGCTCGGGGCTAGCTGAAGACCAGTCAAAATCCTTGGCGTTGTTTGTATCTGGGTTCCACTCTTCGCCGTTGGGCAACTTATAGCCCCTTACTTCAGACACCGTATAGAGTTTTTCGCCCTTTTCCGTTTTATGTACTTCTATCAAGAGCTTCCTTCCATTTACGGTAAGCAGATATTTCTCTTCGGGTGGATTAACTTTCATATCCTCATATAATTAGGAGGTTTATAAAATGTTAACGCTAGTCTTCCTCGCTCTCGTCAGATCCCTCTAGCTCGTCCCTCAATAGCTCGAGGCCTATTTCCTTGTAGTACTCTTCCCTTTCCTGCTCCCACTCCTCTTCGTCCCTCTTCCTCCCAGACTTCTCGCTGACGATTGACGTGGTTAACACTCTCTCGGACTTCGACCTCTCCTCTTTTACTGCGTACGACTTCTTGTCCTTCTTGTCCATCTCCTTCTCGAAGCCGCACTTCGTACACCTAAGTATCTCCTTACCGTCCTTCTTAACCGGTACCATTACTCCTCCGCACTTAGGACAGAACTGCAAATTAGCTCACCATATAGCTAGATAAAGCAGGATATTCTTATAAAAGGCTTTTGGAAAACGTTGGCATTAAACTTTAATCCTCGGGTCCTCCTTGACTACGTTGAGGACTATGCTAGTGTAAGTCCTCTCAACTTTCGGGTTCTTTAGGAGTTGCTTGAGGAAGCTGTCCAGATCCTCAACGTTCTTGAACTTGGCTATTATTACAACGTCGTACTCTCCTACCACGTCGTAGACCGCCACTACGTTGTCTGTGTTGGCTATTTCCTTTTCGAACTCGACTAGGTGCTTTCCGTCCACCTTCGCCATTATAACCGCGGAAAGCGAGTAGCCAAGCTTGGTGTAGTCTACAAGGGCTGTGAAGCCCTTTATCAGCCCCTCCTGGACTAGTCTGGTGAGCCTATTGTGGAGGGTAGCGGGAGACACGTTCATCTCCTCGGATAACCTCCTCAAGCTAGTCCTAGCGTCCCTCAAGAGCTCAATAAGCAACCTCCTATCTATTGCGTCTAGATCCACTTTTTTATTGCCGTTAGACATACACTTCATGAAGAATTGCGAATTACCTATTAAAAAATTTTTATTTTAACTTCGAATTATCATGACAAGTTAATTTGTGATATCCCCTGTAAGATAAGTTGTACTCCAAAGGCAGCTATTATTATTGCTGTAAACCTTCCCGCAGCCATGGTTCCAGTCCTGCCCAAGGCCTTAATCAAGAGGGGCCCCATCATGAGGACTAGGTAAACTAGGAAGGCGGATATCAAGCTCCCTATGATTAGGTAAAAAACATTAAAGGAGACGGAAAGCGTCACCAACGCAGTCATAGTCCCCGGGCCAACTATTAGGGGAGTTGCAATTGGCGTAACTACAGCCTCCGTTAGGCTACGAGAGGCAAACCTCAATTGCTGGAAACCTCCCATCGTGTCTATTCCCAAGTACACCAGAATTATTCCTCCTCCTATCTCCAGCGACGAGGGTTTCAAGCCCAAGAAGTCCAGCATCGGCTTGCCTAATACAGAGAACAACATGAGGAGGACTATCACAGCTATCTCTATTTTGTTGACGAGAAACCTCCACGACACTTTGGGATCGTTTTGGCTAAACTCCTCGTACATGGCTAAGATGTAAGGTATAATCGAGAAGGGATCCATTATTGCAAAAAGTTTTATCGCGATTACTAAAGTTTGAGCAAAGTCCATGTTTATTCTAACATGCTTAAAATTTCCTTGAGATTTTTAATCTTTTCATTCTGGTCGGCAGTAGTTAGAGCTATAAGCATTTTCGATAATACCTTGTATATCCTGCTTATTTCCTCCTTGCACTTGTTGTCGTCTTTCTCAAGCCTGTCTACTTTTGACTGCAAAGACTGAAAACCAGCGTAAAGCTCGCTCAATAAGTGCTCTAGGTCGACTTCCTCGTGGTGATGCTCGTGGTGCTCGTGGTGATGCTCTTGTTCTACTTCCCTTTGGATCTCCTCCAGATCCTCATCCGTTTTGGGAATCTTGTCTATCCTGAACTTCATCTTCCCCCTCCGTATCGACACTACCTACGACTTTCTCATCCGAAATTATATATTTGCCTATTCCCATCCTGAGGTAGTGCTTGATTACAATTGATATCTTTCCTGCTGCCCTAACTGGTATGCACTCCGACTCTACCTCTTCTCCGTCCGTGGTGGTGACCACTACTTTAGCCATTTTCTTGTCTTCACTGCAGTACTCCACGTTTACGGATGAGACCTTCCCCAAAAACACTAAGCCCTCCAGATCCCTTCCCTTCATTACTGGCCTTGGACTCATCTTTTCACTGCTCTACCTATTATATCCTCAATATTTAATCCGTTTTGTTCCAAGTAATTGCGCAAGTCCTTCCTTATCTCTTGGATTACCCCAAAGCCCTTATCTATTATCGCAGTGCCCACCCCCACCAACTTTGCCCCAGCGCTAATTAGCCCTATAACTTCCCTGTAAGTGAAGACCCCTCCCATGCCTATTATGTCCGGTTCGTACTCTGAGTACACCTCAGCTATGACCCTAAGGGCAAGGGGGTAGATACACTTCCCGGATATCCCCCCAGTACCGTAGCTGAGTACAGGCTGATAAGTCTCGTGGTCTATTAACGTCCCCTTTAACGTGTTTATTAGTGACAGACCGTCAGCCCCCGCCTCAAGGGCCTTTCCAGCCAGCTCCAGCACGTTGTCCCACGGGCCCAGCTTAACGAACACGGGCTTGTTGACGCTTCCCTTGACCTCCTTAACTACCTCGTAAACCTGGTTCGCTAGGGAGGCTCCATACCCTTTCCTGTTGGGGCTGCTCACGTTGATCTCTATTAGCTCTGCCTTTTTCTCAGCGGCAATGGCCACTTCCCTTATCTCTTGGGCAGAGGATCCACCGACGCTAACAAAGAGCTTGCAGTCCACCTCTAGGTCGTCTAGGAACTTTACCCCAGGGTTACCTAGGCCAATTGCGTTCAAGTAGCAACCGTCGTGGAACTTGACCAGCGTAGGGGGA
>JBBINF010000146.1:0-3664 GCA_037444045.1 Sulfolobales archaeon
CCTCCAACGATCTCCACACCGGCCTCCTCAGCACCCATCTTTAAGCCTTTAACTACCTTTTGTACCACATCGTCCATTTCACCCTCTAGGGCTAAGTAGTCCACAACAGCTAACGGCCTAGCACCTATGCAGACTAAGTCGTTAACGTTCATCGCTATGCAGTCTATTCCTGTGACCTCAACCTTACCTGTCCTCAAGGCTAACAGGGTCTTTGTTCCAACACCGTCAACATGCATGGCTATATACTTATCCCCCACCTTTATAACCCCAGCATAATGCCCTATCTTCACCGGGAGATTGCTTGAGCCTAGAGCGTTTGCGATGTATTCATGGTATTGCCTCAACTTATCTAGATCTACTCCTGCCTTAGCGTACTCCTTGCTCACCAGAGACCACCGTTTGGTGACCAATCCGCACTTACACCCAGGGTTCCCCTTGCCTCACGGCGTTTATAGGAATAACGTACTATCTGAGCCTTCTCTACCTGTTGATCAATAGTCCTCCCAATGTCGTGTCTAAATAGAAGTTTAGTATCTGATGAAATTAGCGAAAAGCACTTATCCACCTTCTCCACAGCCCTCCCATAGTCATCATCTATAGCCACTATCTCTAAAGCCCTAGACCCCTTGGTCAATAGATAGTTCCCCTCTAGGGCTACAGAGCCGAAGTAAACCTTACACCCCATTTCCCTGATTTTAGGCAAGTCAAGCCAAATCCTGTGGTTACTAGCCTTGTTTTTGTCCAGTGGGTAACCAAGGGGGGCTACAGCCTTAACTACTGAAGGCCTCTCATCCACCTCAACCTTCGCCCTACTCAGGTGGCCTGTTGCCAAAAGCTCTAGTACTTTGCCGAAATCGCTCTTAATCCTAGGGATAATAGCTGAAGCCTCAGGGTCTCCAAACCTAGCATAGTACTCTATTATTGTAGGCCCCCACAGGCTTGTTAACATCATCTGTCCTGAAAGTATACCAATGTAGGGCTGTTTTACTTCCCTTTCTATAGCCTCAGCAGTCATTTTAACTATCTCATAAGACCTATTGAACTCCTCTTGGTTGATAAAGGGGAGTAGATATCCAGGGCCTGATATAGCTCCCATACCCCCAGTCTCGGGTCCAATACCGTCTTCATAGGCGTTCTTGTTATCTTGGGCTAAAGGCAATTGTAAATAGCTCTTACCGTCAGTTAGCACGTGGAGAGTATACTCAGGTCCATCAACTTTCTCCTCTATAAGGATCTTGACATCTCCTTTCACCAGCTTAGCTATACTGTTTACGCTTCTAGTTATAGCCCTCCTCTTCTCATCGCTCAAATATGCCTGGATGTCAGCTACTACCTTTACACCTTTGCCTCCCACCTGTTCAGCTGGTTTCACAGCAACTGATCCTCCGTACTCTAGTATAAACTTTGCCGCCTCCTCAATACTGTTGAAGTACCTAAACCTCAACCTCCCTGGAATACTATACTTCCACATCAGCTCCCTCATCCAAACCTTAGACCTCTCTATCATCGCACCCTCAGCGTTAGGCCCCACCACTGGGATCCCCTCTCTTCTGAACTCGTCAGCTACGCCGTGGAATAGTGGATCCTCAGGACCTATTACGCCGAAGTCTGGGTTTACCTCTTTTATCACCCTTCTTACCTCCTCAACGGAGTTTATGTCACCTATGAAGTACCTTCCTCCAGTCTTCTCCACAACCTCGTTTATTCCAGGGTTTCTATAGCTAGATAAGGCATAGACCACATAGCCCTCCTCTGAACTCCCTAGGGCTTCAGCTAACGCGTTCTCCCTTGCCCCATCCCCAACCAACAATACCTTTTTCATCACCACCACCTCTTCGGGAAAGATCTGGTCATGCAACCCGTACATAGGTTGTTATGCCCTATTGCCTTAAAGAGCCCCTCGAGGCTTAACCAATATATGGAGTCCGCATCTATTATCTTTAATATCTCTTCATCAGGTAAATTCGAGGCTATCAATTCCCTCTCATCAGGTATTGGTACGCCATAAGGGCATCTAGTCACTATTTTTGGACTAGCTATCAAGACGTGAACTTCCTTAGCCCCCAAAGACCTGAGGTTAAATATAGTGTTCTTCAGCGTCCTACCAGTTACCATAGAATCGTCTATTAATATTACCCTCTTACCCTCAACCGCTGACTTTATTGGGTTCAACTTCAGCTGTACCCCTATAACTTTCATGAAGTCGTCTGAGGCTAACATAGTCCTTATGGTACTACCAGTTCTAGTGAAGCCCAAGGAGAACGGTATTCCAGACCTCCTAGAATAGCCTATAGCGTAGGGTATTGCAGTATCTGGAACACCTATGACTACATCACCGTCAACTTTTTTCTCTTCATAAAGTTGCTCCCCAATCCTGACCCTGATATCATATATGTCTAAGTTGAAGACGTGGCTATCTATCCTCGACTGGTAGAGGATATCTATTGCACAGTACTTGTGAGGTCTAGAGTCCTTAAGCCTCTTATAGGATATCGAGTAAGTGTCTATATATACCATTTCCCCTGGCTCTATCTCCCTCTTCAACTCCCCTCCAACTACGGTGATTCCAGAAGCCTCTGATGATAGGATAGCCAAATCAAACCCAAACCCTCCAATCTCAAGAGGCTTAATGCCTAACTCATCCCTATACCCTACCATAACGCCGTCTTTAGATAAGAAGATAAGGCTGAAAACCCCTTCAGCCTCACCTATAGCTTTTTCAGGATCCCTATACAGCTCCCTGCTTAACTCTCTAATATCTTCCTTAATAACACCATCTATAGCAAGCGCCCCTTCCTCGGTAACGTAAGGGTAGACCTTATCATAACCCGTATAGGCTATCCCTGACCACCCCTTTATATCTGGTAACGGTAAGTCCTCAGGGGGTGAGCTAGCTGATACCTTAGAGAAGCCCCTATCCCCTAAAGTGGATATACCGCTGTAAGAATATCCCCTGTGTTGTAGCCCTATTAAACCATAGTACAGGAACTTACTCACGTTCCAGACCTTATCGAAGGCGTAAACTCCTAGGATTCCAGTCAACTAATTTCACCTCCTCATCCTAATGTTTGAAATAGAGAAATTATAGGAATACTTCAATGGATATATTCCTGAAAAGCACGCATGGCATAGATCCTTCCTACCTATTGCTTTGACCATCTCATCAACGGTCAAGTATTCGACTGAGTCAGCCCCAATAGCCTTAGCTATCTCATTCTCATCCTTACCGTTAGCTATTAACTCCTCTCTTGTCGGAAAATCTATGCCCATATAGCATGGATATTTGACCATGGGTGAACCCACCCTTACATGAACCTCCCTTGCACCCCTTTCTCTTAGCATGTTTATCAACTTCCTCATAGTTGTGCCCCTAACTATGGAATCGTCTATCAGCACTATCCTTTTACCCTCTATGGCTTTCCTGACTATGCCGAACTTCTCCTCAATCACGTTCTCCCTCTTATCCATTGTGGGCATTATAAAGGACCTCTTAGAAGCCAAAGTCCTTATGATCCCGTACTCCAGGGGTATCCCAGACCTCCTAGAGAACCCCAGGGCTATGGGTATCGCAGACTCAGGTACTGGGACAACTACATCAGCGTTAACTCCATGCCTCTCAGCTAAGATCTCCCCCAGCCTTACCCTAACCTCATAGACAGATATA
>JBBINF010000147.1:0-3652 GCA_037444045.1 Sulfolobales archaeon
CTTACCGTAAACTTAAAACGTAAACTTAAAAAACACGCACCATGCACTAAAATGTGAGTTTGTCCCTGGGTGGTTACTATGAGTATTGAATTTGCCGTTGACATAGAGGAGATTGCTAAAGAGATTAAGAGAGTGGCTTCTCAATCGGAAAAAGAAGAAGATCTGAGGCTAGGTGTTGAGTACGTTCTTAGAAATAAGGTAATTGAAAAGCTGAAGGAAATCGAGAAGGCCGAAATCTTTCTTAGTTCATCGAGGCCTATTATACCGAGGCCTAGGTATGAAGTCACACTTGTCTCTGGGCGTAGAGTAGATGCACTCTACGGCACTCTCGTGATAGAGTATAAAAAACCTGGAACGTTTGACACCAGGAGCGGTTTTGAGAGAGCGGTAGAAGAGGTTAAGCAGTACATTAGGGATCTTGCAAGGGATGAAACCAAATTCTCCCGATACTTCGGTGTAGTCATAGATGGCTATAAAATAGGCTTTGTAAGATATAGGGAAGCAGATAAAGACTTTGAAGTAAGGGGGCCATTTGATGTTAATAAAAATACTGTAGCTAAGCTCATTGAAGCAATAATAGGTCTCGGAAGGAAAGCGCTAAGTGCGGAAGAGCTCCTAAAAGACTTTGGACCCGGGGGTGAAGGAACGGTAGCTGGGGAGTGTGTAAAAACACTTTACTCTAAGTTACTTGGACCAACAACTCCCAAAACCCGAATGCTCTTCGAGGATTGGAGGAGAGTTTTCTCGCAGATAGTTGCCTACAGCCCGGAGAAAATCAGGGGCATTGAGGAATTCTATGGCTTTAAAAAAGGCTCAGCTGATCCTGAAAAGCTCCTATTCGCCATACATACATACTATGCTTTAATAATGAAACTCCTTGCAGCAGAAGTGGCATCCCTCTACGTGACACCTAAGTTGTGGTCATACCTGAAAACACTGGAGGATGCATATTATAAAGGTCCTGATAAGCTAAGGGAAGAGTTAAAGGAACTTGAGGAAGGCGGCATATTCTCAAAGCTTGGCATAGTGAACTTCCTGGAAGCAGACTACTTCGCGTGGTATTTAGATGAGTGGAATGAAGAAGTGGCGAAATGCGTAATGAGTGTGATAAATAGGCTCTCAAGCTATGACCCCAGTGTCGCGGAGCTTGAGCCCGATAGAGTCAAGGACCTATTTAAGAGGCTATACCAAAACCTAGTACCAAAGAAGATTAGGCACGACTTAGGAGAGTACTATACGCCAGATTGGCTTGCAGAACTAGTCCTGGACGAAGTAGGATGGACGAGGGAAACCTTCGAAAAGATAGCACAGGAACTAGGCCCCTTAGCACCACTCGAACTTAGGTTACTGGATCCGGCATGTGGGAGTGGGACATTTCTAATATTAGCTATAAGTAGGCTTAGGCAGTACATTGAGGAGCACTGGATAGATAAAGGCACAGCTTTGAAAAAGATAACGAAGAATATAGTTGGTTTCGACATTAACCCCCTAGCCGTAATAGCCTCCAGGGTGAATTACCTGATATCCTTAGGCGACATGCTTAGGGAGAAGGGTGATGAGACGATAGAGATACCAGTCTACCTAGCAGATTCGATTCTCGTGAAGAGGGAGTCTAAAATTACGGGAACAGTCTACGTTTTGAAGACGGCTGTGGGTGAATTCAATATTCCAATAAGCGTAGTAGAGAAGGGTCTACATACAAAAGTCCTATCAATAGTGGAAGAATGCATAAGGATGAAATGCAAACCCAATGAATTCAGAGAGAGATTGAATAAGGAAGTTAAGCTCGAGCAAACTGAGCTCCTCGGCATTATGGACCTCTTTAATAAGCTATTAAATCTGGAAGAGGAGGGCAGGGATAGAATATGGATTAGGATTCTGAAAAACTCCTTTGCACCGTTTTTAGTCGGGAAATTTGATTATGTAGTAGGTAATCCTCCATGGGTCAACTGGGAGAACCTTCCTGATGACTTCAGGAAGACACTTAAGGAGCTTTACCGTTCATACAGTATACTGCCAGAGGAACCTAATGCCCAGCAGAAAATTGACCTTTCAATGATATTCACTTATAGATGCATGGATGAGTACTTAAAAGATAATGGCATGTTTGGCTTCCTCATTAACGACGCTGCCTTTAAAGCTATGGCGGGTAGTGGATTCAGGAAGTTTAAGATCGGGGATACGCCGTTTAAGGTAACGGTGATTCATGACCTTGTGGATATCAAACCCTTCGAAGGAGCCTCCAACAGAACAGCCATGTTTGTGGCTAAGAAAGGTGAGGAAACGGTGTTCCCAGTCCCATATAAGAAGTGGTTTAAGGTGGTGAAGGGAGAGATACCACAAAACTTATCCCTAAGAGACGTCATGAGTATGGTGAAAATCCTCGACTTCTATGCCGAACCACTAGGTGGCTACAGGCCATATGGGGATGTCGAACCTTTCGTGGTTATGCCTAATAAAGATGATTTTAATATAATCAATAAGATCATCGGGAGATCGTATTATGAGGCACACGAAGGAGCTAATTTACTTCCTGCAGGTGTATTTAGGGTTAAAATAAAAAATAAGTCAGGTAACCTTTTAACAATAGAGAACTTACATGATAAAGGAAAAAGGCAGAAAGTTGATAGAGTTACTGATGTTATTGAGGAGGATTTAGTCTTTCCGATATTAGAGAGCGGTGATGTTAAGAGGTGGAGGGTGTCTTACAGCAGTTACGCCATTATACCTCATGATTTAAAAACGACTAACCCGATCCCTGAATCACAATTAAAGGTGAAGTACCCTAAAACTTATGAGTACTTTGCAGGGTTTAAGAAACTTCTAGAACAACGTTCTGACTATAAATCATATGGGAAGAATAGGCTTCCCTTCTACTTCGTGTACCGCCTATCCGACTACACCCTAAAACCATACAAGGTCGTTTGGAATCAAATGGGCAGTCGACTAGATGCTGCGGTGGCAACCCCAGTATACGATAAATACCTCGGGCCTAAACCATTAGTACCTGAGCACGTTATAGCATTTATTGCGGTGGAAAGGGAATGCGAGGCCCACTACATATGCGCAATACTTAACTCCAGCCTAGTTAACTTTGTTCTTAAGTCGATAGCGAAGGGAGGGAAGAACTTCGCCACGCCCGAGTTCATAAACAGAATAAACATCAAGAAGTTCGAAGCCTCAAACACCCTCCACAATAAGTTAGTAGATCTCTCGAGGAAGGCGCACCAACTTGCTCAGCAAGACAATGAGGAAGAGTTAAGGAAGGTCGAGGAAGAGATCGATAAAACCGTCGCGGAACTCTACGGTTTAACTGATGATGAACTAAAGGAAATTAAGAGAAGTTTAGCTATACTTGACGGCCTTGACAGCAAAGAGGTTGAGAAAGAATAATAAGAGGAAATTATCTTTAATTGATTTAAAGTTACACTAACATGGAGGTGACAGAGGGCTTATTCACGGAAATCAACATAGCTCAGTGGAAATTGTTGCCGATGCTCGATATGATGGGTCTTGACGCTGGAAAACTGCAATGCCCCTCCGCAGTCTTCGACAAATACGCCAGGAAAGACCTAGGCAATATTAAGCGAGGAGAGTAACAACAGGGTTGACCTAAGCGTGGAGGTCACCAAGTGCCTCTCCAGCACCCAAC
>JBBINF010000148.1:0-3641 GCA_037444045.1 Sulfolobales archaeon
AGGTCACTCCCCTCAGGACTGGGACGCGGTTTAGCCTGAAGAGGTAGGACTTGTGTATGCCCACTGCCTCTATCATATTATCGCCCTTGGCCTCGCCTTCTCTAGCCTCTTTGTCGCCAAGGCAAATAAAGCTAGGTCAAACGCAGCAACATAGGCTATGGAGGAGAACGGATGGAGCTGTGGAGGTAAGAGGTTGAACCAGAGGGCGCCGAGGTTTGAGGCACTGTAGCCCAAGAGGAAGTACCTAGCCAGGGAGATGAGGTGGGTGTAGGGGGAGATGAACGCTAAAGCCCTAAGGGGGATGGGAAGGCCACTAAGGGGGTAGTAGACCCCGGAGAAGACGATGAGCAGGGTCTGGATTACTGAGAAGAGGAAGTTAAGTGGGGAGGCGATGACGTTGAAGGTCAGGGAGTTGAGGACTACGCCCAGGCAGTAGGAAGTGAGGGAGCCAAGGAAGAGCAAGAGGGGGATGGCTATGAGGCCTAGGTAGTTCAAGGCACCGCGAGTAAGGGCAAAGGCAACCCCCACCATGGTCAACACCTCAAGGGAGGCAACAAAGGAGTAAAAGAGGACGTCGGCCAAGACGTAGTAATAGACTACCTTGCGCCTGCCCAGCAGGTGGGCCAAGAACACTAGGCTGTTGTTGAACTCCAGGAAGGAGGTTATGGAGGCGAAGAGCGGGATGTTTACGCTGAAGAGGAAGGGGACTCCTACTACCTCGAAGTCCAGGAAGGAGGTGTGGAACTCCCTGAGGAACGCCGCGTAGGTAAAGGAGTTGAGCGAGACCCCAAGGGTTAAGAGCCACAGTATTGGCTGCACCACGTAGATTATTACGGCAAACGCGCCCCCCTTAAGGGCCGCCCTCGCCCTTCTAGACAGCATTGAGGAGAGTAATTTGAGGGCGTCATCTATCATGGCTCATCCTTAAATTAAGAATATTTGGTGAATATTTTTGCCTAAGATATCCTTTTTAGCTACATACTCAGAAACAATTTTCTGGAGATCCTCTAAATTGGACACACTTTGAATAGGCACAGAAACGTATCCATGAAACACACTTAGACCTCTTCGTCCGAATAAGTAGATACCGTAGGCTTCCTTTCCTACATTTCCTGAAGTATCTACATTTAATGTTCTATATACATGGAGAAAAGTTTTTGCTTCCCTTAAAGCATCATAAGGCAAAATCACACCGAAATCGATGTTCAGTCCAAATAAATTTAAACTCACTTCTTTGGCTAATAATCGCTCATGATAAATAAGCGTATAAAATCCTAAAGGTATGACTTTTGACTCAATGCTGACATTTTTATTTTTATTGTTAGAAAAGGAATTTGACTTATTTTCCATTTTCTTCCACCCCGTCGTCTATAATTACAGGATCTTCAGTTCCCGCTGAGGCCAGAATCCCTGCCAGAGCACACAGTGCAGCTCCCCAACACGTCCAACAGCAGTCACACTCACCACAACACTCCATTATTGCCGCCGCATCTGTGGCAGGCATTTTCCACACCTCTCGTAAAATTGTATCATTTAGAGTATTTAAGTCTTTAACTCTTAAAAAAAGTAGATATTTCATTCCATAATTTTGGGCAGAATACAAGTATCAACGTATTCTAAACCTTAACCTGCTAAATAACGACTAGGAAGAGTATGAAATAAAAACTAATAGCTGCCTTATTTAGGACTGACATCTCTCATTTTTACTTAAGTTTCCCTTACCTTTCCCGCGAGCTATATGTTCTGATTAAGGACTAGTAATGAAGTCCGTGAGAGGGCTAGGCTTGTTCCTCATCCGTCGCTTAACCGTCAACTGGCCAATTCTCACCAGGGAATTTGGAGTTCCAGCTAAGGGAAACATTGAAACGGCAGGGGCTTACCGTTATCTAGAACTCCTCGAAGGTGGGTCTCTTCTTCTTTACGAAAGTCCCAGTCCTCAGCTCCCTCAACGCCTCCGCTATCTGCTCCTCGGTGTTCATGACTATTGGCCCGTACCACGCCACGGGCTCGTTGATAGGCCTCCCGGAGAGAAGGATGAACCTCCCTTTGCCGCTAACCTCAAGCTCGTCCCCCTCCCTGTCAAACACTACGAGGGTCCCCTTCTCCACTGACTCGTTTGCGGTTATGACGTTCCCGTCCACCACGTAGATTAGGACGGTGTAGCCGTTCTTCACCGGTATCTTGACTTGCCCGTCCAGCTCCACGTCGAAGTAGGTGGGGTCTACCGGGCTCTTAACCCTCACTGGCCCCTCAAAGCCCTTGTACTCCCCTGCCAGGACTTGTACTGTCCCGAAGTCATAGGTCTCCTTTGGTATCTGTCTCACGTCCCTGTACACGGGGTCGGTCATCTTCATGTAAGAGGGCAGGTTTATCCAGAGCTGTAGGCCGTTCATCTCCTCGGGCCTCTGGTTGAACTTTGCCGCCTCCCACCCCTCTAGGGGCATGGGCATCTCCTCGTGGAATATCCCACTGCCGGCTGTCATCCACTGGGACTGGCCCGGGTAAATAACGCCTCTGTTGCCCTCGCTGTCCTGGTGCTCTACCTTCCCCCTGTAAAGGAGGGTGACGGTCTCTATCCCCCTGTGGGGGTGCCAAGGGAAGCCCATGATGTACTCTGAGGGGTCTGAGGAGCCGAAGAAGTCCAGCAAGAGGAAGGGGTCGGTCAAGCTTACGGTGCTTGGCCCTCCGAAGACCCTGTAGAGCTTTACCCCGGCCCCGTCTACCGTGTACCTCCCCTTTATTAACGTATTTATTCCTCTTTTCATAAATATGGATATTTTCTTTCTCGGATATAAGGCTGAGTCAACTTGAGCATGGTGGTAAGAGTAGATAACAAGGCTTAAGGAGTAGGGGAGCTTACCTTGGGCAAGTAAATCCCCGCGTGAGGAATTGACTGAACAAAATTATGTTTAATTCTTTGATAAAATAAACACGTTAAATACTGCGATATGGAACCTAGCCTGTAGTCAATTACCCATCCCTACAAGAACTCATACATAAGGGGGCCTTACCCTTGACCTTTGGCCAAGTGAACTCGTTACTTCATAGGCCCAGAAAAGTAGGAGCTGGGGAAGTCCCGTGTGTCCACAGACCAAGGACTGATAAAGTGCCAAAAAGTCCTTGTAGAAGAAAACACTGCGTGATGGGACTAGTCCGCGTTATTGTTCTCGTTTACGTTATCGTTCTTTACCATGAGTAAGACCGAGAGAAGTCTTAGGGCGTCAGATATCAGCGTGTCGTAGTCCATTGGTGACCTCTCTTTTGGGTAATACCTCTGTGCCCTCTTCAGTCCATGCCACAGTGCCTTTATTATATCCTCTGAAATATCTATCCATTTATCTTTGTTGTAATAAAAATTCGCATCTATTATTAATCCGTTTGCGCTGTCATGAAGAACGGCCCTATGCCAATATTCCCTATGCGAATAATAGCTAAACTCATAATCCTCGACTTCCTCGGGTTCTATCGCGTGTTCTTCTATTTTCACATTGACATTCATCTTAGTCTGTACTCTGTGCATTTTTATCATCCATGTTATAATAGCCTTATAGATTATATTCGTATACGTTCAAGGCCGCGAACTTGCACCATTTAACGCGAAATTAACGCCCAGACTCTCACTTTATTAGGTTCTATCTTGG
>JBBINF010000149.1:0-3631 GCA_037444045.1 Sulfolobales archaeon
TTATTCTCCTGTTTATCACCGCGTTGAACGCCTCCTCCTCCGAGTTGAACACTCTAGCCGGTCCTTTGTGGAACGTTACCTTACTCGCAGAGACCTTTATAACTGCACCCTCTGGAGCTAAGTTTCCTTTGAGTATCTTTATACCTCCCTCTGGGTATAGCGGGTTTTTCACGTCCCTGACAATGTGGGAATGGTCTACTGGCGGCGTCTTGAACTCTTCCAGGTTTTGCCTCACCGTCTTCCCCGTAACCGTTATTACATCGCCGTTGATAAGGCCAGCCTCAAGTAACTTTTTCATCAAGAGTGGAGCCCCACCAACTTTGTGCAGGTCGGCCATCACGTACTCTCCCCCAGGCTTCATGTTAACTATCTCTGGCACCTTCTTGCTGACCTTATCGAAGTCGTCCAAAGTTAACTTCACTCCGGCCTCGTATGCTATTGCAAGCAGGTGTAGCACCGCATTTGTGGAGCCGCCAGAGGCCATGAGTACTGCTATGGCGTTCTCAAAGGCCTCAAACGTAAGGATGTCCCTTGGCTTCAACCCCATCTCCATGACGCGTAGAAGTGCTTTTCCAGTCTCCTTGGCGTACTTGACCTTTTCTGCGTCCACTGCCGGGGGAGAGGCACTGCCAGGTAGCGCAAGTCCCAACGCTTCCGACATTAACCCCATAGTGTTTGCAGTGTAAAGCCCCCCACAAGTCCCGGGGCCTGGGATCGCGTGGTCTTCCATTAGCCTTAGGTCATTGATGCTCATTTTCCCTGCCGAATACGCCCCCACTGCCTCGTAGACGTCGCCAATTGCTATGGGCTTCCCCATGTAGTTCCCCGGCAAGGTAGTCCCGCCGTACATAACTATTGATGGGATGTTCAACCTCCCCATCGCCATCATAAGCCCGGGTAACGTCTTGTCGCACCCGCCAATGGCGACGAAGCCGTCGTATCCGTGGGCGTTCACTGTCAGCTCCACTGTGTCTGCTATTACCTCCCTGCTGACTAAGGAGTACTTCATTCCCTCACTTCCCATGGCAATGCCGTCTATCACCACTGGCGTTGTGAATATCCTCGGAGTCCCTCCGGCCTCCCTCACTCCTTCTTTTGCGACGTTAGCTAGGCCCAAGGTATGTATATTGCATGGACCGGCCTCGTTCCACGCCGCGGCAATTCCTACAAGGGGCTTAGCGTCTATGTCCTCGTCTGTCAACCCCATGGCCTTGAGGAAAGCCCTATTGGGTGCCTTTTCAAAGCCACCATAAACTTTTCTTGACCTACTTTTGTCTATCATGGCGAAATAATCATCTCCTTATCTTTATATAAGCTTTCGATTGTGCTAAACCTCACCGTGATGGGTAAATAGCAAGTTGCCAGGAAACTCGCGATTTCAACCTTTCGCGTCTTGTGGCTTAGATTCCTTGAGCTTACACTCCTCTAAGTAGTTCAAGATCTCTGCTGTTATAAGTTGGAACTTTTTAAGTATTTCAATGTGGTTAAAAAGGAATTTCTTGCCTCCCTCAGTTAGTCTGTAGTACTTTTTGCCTTCTTTGTCGTAGCTATCTATAATGCCGTTGTTTACCATCCGCTTTAAGACCACGTAGATCAGCCCCTGAGGGAGTTTTCTCTTGTCCACCTCTTCCAGCTTCTTCTTAATCTGGTAACCGTACATGTCGCCGTAACGGTAGAGCAAGTACGCTATGATGATTTGTATTAATCCCTTTAAGACCATCATCTTTGGCGTTTCCTTGTACGACATTACTTTCACAGTAAAGTTGATTTAATCATATTTAAACTCTCAAATAGATTTTAAGCTCAGCCTGACGTGCACCAATCATCAGATCAGAAAAGACCAATCCAATCATCTATATCAACTTCCTGTAGAAATAATTTATATTTTACCTATTCTCAAGAGAACTACTATAGCTATTGCTATGGCCACCACAAAAAGTATCAAGGGCAGGTACGAGGCCACTGAGGTGGCAGGAGTGGTAGAAGTTGTCTGAATCTGAGTAACTTCTACCTTAACCCCGTCATAGCTGCCGTTTAGCGAATATAGCGTGCCGTTATTAAAATAGGCTACTACGGGGATGTTGTACTTGCCGAGAGCGTTAAAAACCCCCTTGTATTCCTGCATCTGGATTCCGTTCAGTGAAACGTCTCCTATAAAGCTCAAGTTAGATGTGTTAAATGCTTGAAAGTTCTCTGGTAAAGGGTAAGGATCGTTTACTCCTACCACATAAGTCGTTGTTTTTGAAAGCCCTAATGAGGCCACTGTCATATTAAAGGTCACATAAGACGAGTTTTCCTGAAGTATAGTGAAGTTGTACGTAAACTGGTACACAGTGTTATTTACCGAGACTGTGACGGAATAACTTACGTTGTGGTAGGGCTGTGCCAGTGCAAGGATAAGCAACAGGGAAAGTAGCATCATATCCCTCTAGGGCGTGGTAAATAAAAAATTAATCAGATTATAGTACAAGACGTGCGTTTCTCGAGGGGTGGTATAAGTACTTGTTGCCCTTGTCCTTTTTGTGGGTAACTAGCCCGTTTCTTTCAAGTAGCTCAAGGTGATATCTTACTGTAGAGTAATTTAAATTAAGTCTCTTAGCTAATTCGTAGGCTGTCATAGGCTTCGCAGAGATTTCGTCAAGTATCCTCTTTCTAGTTTCCCATCCCTTGTTTGACAAGAGATCTTCTAGCTTGGTTATCATAAGTACCTTATTTTCTAATATTTTTATAACCCTACACTTTTTACGTGACCTCTAAAGTCCTTTGTTTTTCCCTTAAATTTGACTTAATCTAAATTCTGTCAAGATTAAACCAATAGATCTATTTATTTGGCGTAAATTTTGTAAGCGATTTGTACAAGTTAAACAGAATAATAGCTAAAAGTAATATTATTGATATTGTATAAAAATCACCATGTAATGCTAAAGGTAATAATAATAGCAACGATATTGGAATGAATACCCTGCTATGATATATATTTATAAAACTAACACCTATTGCTCCAATAATGAATATTGGATAAATGATCGAAAGTAACAGGAAAATAATCAGCAGAAAAAGCAATAGTACACCCACGTTGAATTTCTGAGAAATCATATTATGTTTTTATTAGGTTTTCGCTAATTAAATTTTCCACATCGCCCTATGGAAGTCCCTATTATGGTCCCTAAAGCTGCTGAAGTACCTGGCCCTCCTAACTTCCTCCTTGTGAATTGTGGCGGTAAGCCTTTCCTCCTCAAACTTTTGTGCCTTAGCTACTATCGCTCCAAAGGGATTTACTACCATCGATCCACCCCAGAAGTACTCTTCCTCTTGGCTACCCACAGTGTTCACAAAGGCTGACCATACACCGTGCATTATCGAGTGGGCCTTTAGTAGGGCCTCCCATTGGTCCTCTATAACAAGTCTAGTTGATAGTCTCCTCATTGGCGAGGCAGAGGGGACAAATACCGCTTCAGCTCCCATAAGGGCAAGGGCCTCAATGGGCTCCGGATGCCAAGCGTCTTCGCAGATGGCGACACCAAACTTGAATCCCTTATAGGAGAAGACCTTCAAGTCCTTTAATGGGTTACCCGGCTGAAAATACCTTCTCTCCTCGAAGAGGCCATACGTTGGCAAAAAGAACTTATAT
>JBBINF010000150.1:0-3613 GCA_037444045.1 Sulfolobales archaeon
AGTACCTATTCAAGGTGCAGGAGAGCGGTCCGGTCAACTCTAACATGATGGGAAGCCCGTTCTACTACAACGTGATAGTTGGACACCCTGGAGAATACTTAAACATTAGCATGACCTCCGCTGACGTTACCTCCAACTTCTACTTTGCCGATTACAGCGACAGAGTGGTAACAGACCAGATTGTCCCAGGGCTAGTGGCATATGACGTATTACCAGTGCCCAACATAACTGGAGCTTACGCCTTCCTAGGAGGAGAGTACAACGGGCCTTGGTTCAGTTACCAGACGGGCTTGCTAATTGACATTCCGGCTTCTGGCTACATATCTCCATCTGACCTCAGCCAATACATATCCCAGACCCACACTTCCCAGACCTCAGCCCTAGTGGGAGATCCATATAACCCACCCATTGTAGTACAAGACAACACGATGACCCCTACCTTCTACCTACAGGGATCTAAGGAGGCCGTATTCAACGACTCCGTGCCTGGACCAACGCTAGTAGTTGAGGACGGGGCAAACGTTACTGTGAGCATGTACATCCCCGCTATAGCTAGCGAGCTGGACTACCTATACAACTACACGCCGACTGGTACTCCATACTTCGTCAACAACGTCCAGGTAGGTATCTACGCTGTGTGGTGGAACGGGACAATTACTCCCGTGGCCACTGCCCCAATTTCCTACAACACCACAATGACCTTCCACTTCACGGCTAATGCCCCAGCGTACTTGTACGGTATAGTAACTCCTGTCTACTACAACTACAACCCGCTGGACCTATCTTCAAAGATAGGCCCACTAATTGGAGTCCAGAAGGGATACGTAATGGGATATTGGGGCGCAGTTCTGGTGGTGAGCTAAAATGGTGAGCTTCTTCAAACTACTCGGGATCGGATACGTGTTAGCAATACTGTTGTTAATGTGGGAGTTACTAGAAGAGGTATTCCATGGAGTAGCGGTGCAATATACTGGGCTGTTCACTGCAATGGCTTTCATAGGGTTCGTAGCGTTCTTCCTCTTCGTCTACTTCGCGCCACAAGAAGAGTCGCACCATTAAGGGAAAATTTTTTTGAAGTTTTCTTCTACCTTTTTCTCCACTTCTTCTGGAGTAACTCCCTTTAGCTCGGCTAATACTTTGAGGACGTATATTACGTTACACGGTTCGTTCCTAGTCCCCTTATCTGGTCCAAGAAACGGCGAGTCTGTCTCCGTTAACGCGTTCTCAAGGGGTATATCCTTTGCCACAGCTTGCCTATACTTGTCCCTAACTATCACTGGGGGAAAAGAAATGAAACCCCCAAGGTCTACAAAGCTGAGCGCATCTCTAACGCTCCCCTCAAAGGCGTGTATGACGAACTTTACCTTATATGAGGGGAGTATGGAGAGTAGATCCTTGTTGCCTCCCCTACTGTGGATTATGACCGGGAGGTTCCTCTTCTCTCCCTCTTCTAAGAACCTCTCTAGTACCTCGACCTCCTTTTTCCTCAACCCCTCGTCCTTGATCCAGTAATAGTCGAGCCCGACCTCGCTTATGGCCTTAGCCTTGTCTAGGAGACTTATCACCTCGTCAACTTCGTGGCTTTTCTCAACGTACTCTGGGTGAAAGCCTAAAGCTGGTATAAGCCCATATTTACTTGAAATTTCAATTACTCTCAAATCGCTCTCGAGGTCTACCCCGGCCTCAACTACCCTAACGTCGCATCTAGATAAGACCTTCTCTCTGTCCCCTTCAAACACTTCTGTGTGTAGGTGTGCATGTACGTCTATTAACATAAAAACAAAAAAGGAAGGAGATGAATAAAATTTACTTCCAGGGTTCCTTCATGAGCACTATCTTTACCGCGTTCTCGTTTTCGTCGTAGACTACTTTAACGAGATCCCCTTCCTTTATCTGGAACTTCTGCCTTATCTTTGCCGGTATGGTAACCTGGTAATTCCTGCTCACCTTTACTACTTCTTCTACGTTAGCCATATTAGTTCACTATGTTACCTATTTACTACTCCTCTATTTAAATCTTTTTTTCCTATGAAATTTATAACTTGAAGCTTATAAGTGAGAAATTCTTCTGAATGGAAAGAATTCTCACTTATATATAAACTTCGAGTTTAAAGTATTTTGTATAAAAGCTTATTTGAAAGGAAAAGTTGAAATCTAATCCTTTATCTACAAGGAAAAAATATATATATGCGAGTATACATTCTTTATATGTGGGCAAAATGGAACAAACTCAGATTTCTGGAGCTAGGATAAAACTGCCCTCTGGTAAAGACGCAGGGCTGGTGGACATACTGTCCTTCTGTTACGGCCTATCGGAGACCGACGTGCAAGTATTAATGGCACTAATGAAGGGGGACGCCAGGGGAACTGAGGAACTGGAGAGCGAGCTGAAGCTATCTAAGGCCTCAATCAACAGGAGCCTAAACAAGTTGCTGGAGATGGGACTAGTAATGAGGATAAAGGAGCCAGGGAACAAGGCTGGGAGGCCTAGGTACTTGTACAAGTCCAGGGACTACTCTGAACTGAAAAACAAGATCTTGGACGATATAAAGGACTGTTCCTCGAAGATGGCTGAGCTGGTAAACCAGGAGTTCAAGATTTAGCGTATTTTAAGATTAGCTCTTTTACCGCCTTAGCCACGTTGTCCCAGCTAGAGTGTAGCTTGAGGAACTCAGTTAGCTTCTCGTCGTTCATGAGGTCCTCAATCTCCTTTTCCTGCATTTTCAAGAAGCCAATTGCCTCCTCTGCCATTCCCCTTACGCCAAACTCCTTCACGAACTTGACGCCGGGCAATCCCCAGTAGACGCTCTTGACTGTAGGTATGTCGTAAGCCACAACGGGGGTTCCAAGGGCTAACGACTCAAGTACGACTAGCGAAAACCCGTCGACGTGGGAGGGGTAGATTAAGGCCTTTGCTTTGCTGACCACTTCACTTAGTCTTTTCCTCTCAACGAAACCCAAGTACTCCACGCTCAGACCGTACTTTTTTACCTTTTTCCAGAAAACCCTCTCGTTGTACCTGTCGAAGAACTTACCCATCAGTACCAGCTTAGTGGGCTTAAAGGAGTTTACCACCCTCATCACTTCGGGCACTTCTTGGATACCCTTGTCTTGGTTGAGCCTGCTCCAAAAGACCACGTAGTCCTCCTTCCCCCTATTCCTATACGACAAGAGCTCTGGCTCAAATGCGTTACCCGGCCTTATTACTTCCCCCCCTATCCCACTCCACGCCAAACTTCCCTCGCTTACTGAGGCTATAAACGAGGGCCTACGCTTTTTGAGTAGACTGGAGTACGTAGGCTTTGCCACTAACTCGTTGTAGAGGAACCTAGTGTAGAAGCCCCTCTTGGTTGACGGGTTGAACCTATAGAACTTCCACAGCCTCCTCAAGTACTCTAGGGAATTTACGTAAAATAGGGGCTCGTGGATGGTGAGCCCGAACCCCACTTTTCCCCCAAGGAAAAATACGTCTAAGGACGTGTGGTCTGGCTCGTATAGGAAGTCCACGTCCGCGTCGAAGTTACTGGTGTAGTCGGCTATTGCCTTTTCCGAGAACAGGAACCTCTTGACCCCAGTCCTCCTGTACCTTTCCCTCTTGTCTAGGACGCGGTAG
>JBBINF010000151.1:0-3589 GCA_037444045.1 Sulfolobales archaeon
AAAGAAGGCTGGGGCAGAGGTAGGCCAATGGGTTGAGGTGTCAGAGAGGCCGGGGAGGCCACCCTTCGCCAAAGAACTCGAGTACAAGGTAGGGGAACTAATGTGGGGGAAGGTACACCTAAGGCTAACCGGCGAGATCTACTTACACGTAATATCCAAGCTACCCTTTAACTGGAAGGACAGGGTGAAAGAGCTGAAGCTCGCTGGGGAGGTAGTTGACGCTGCTGGAGGGCTAATGTGGGTCCTAGAGAATAGCCCAGTAGACTTGTTGAAGGACGTACAGTCGCTTAAGGAATACCTTTCTAGCTTGAAAAAGAAGTGAAAAGGAGAGGAGGCCCCAGCCTCATTCTGCCACGGTTGCGTGGAACGTTAGCTGGGTATGGCCATAGTTGTTTGTGAAGGGACACTAAAAAGCCTTTCTGTTTTTAGGCCTCTACAACTTTCAACAAGTCGTTCTGGTCTAACTTGTACACCACAAAGTAGTTGTCCGAGATCCTCCTCAAGTCTGCGTTGTCCCCCCTTATCATAACGCTAATCAGCGTAGCGTTGGCGTCCTTCAAGTACCTCCTCACCGTGGTCTCAGCTATCTTGTCCTCTCCGTCTGTGAGTATTATTACGTCGCTCACGCCCTTTACGTGGCCCTCCTTTATGTCCTCACACGCCGAGATTATCGACCTACTTATGTCCGTGCCTCCACCTCCCCTTATCTTCCCTATGTACTCGACCATCTTAATGACGTCCTTGCTCTTGGCGTTCTTTATCACCTTTATCAGTGGGTAGGGTATGTTGTCGAAGAACCTCAAGTAGAAGTCCCTGTTCTCCCTCTTTGCCCTGCTGTAGAGGGCTAGGGCCACTGCCTTCGCCCACAGTATCTTCTCCCCGTCCATGGAACCGGACTTGTCGAGCAACAGGTAGATTGGGCCCAGGGTCTCCTTTATCTGCTTCTGGTACAGCAGGAGTTCGTTCTCTGCTAGCTTTACGTAGAAGAGGTCCTCTGGCATAGCGAGTTCTGAGGGGACTAGCCTCTCCAAGTCGGATCCCTCCTCGTAGCCGTATAGCTCGCCCTTAGTGTACCTAGCAGTCCTCCTCTTGGTCACGCTCCCAAGCTTTGGTATGCCGTTCAGGAACTCGAGGATCTTCTTTATCTCGGTATTCCTTGCTAGTCTGAGCACCTCGTGGATCTCCCCTTCGAAGTTTAGCACGCTCCCAGTACCAGCTCCGTTCCCTCCCACAATCCTCTGCATACTCCTCACTGCGCTGGCGTCCTCGGCCGCCTTTGAGAGCGCCTTCTCGTGGGCCTGCTTCATGACCTTGTTTAGGGACTCCTGGGACTGCTGGTTCTGCTGTTGCTGCTGCTTCTCCTCTCCCTCCTTCCCGGAGCTCCCCTTCATTAGCCCGTTGAGGATCTGCTCAGCTGCTTGTCTCTCCTCCTGGGACTGGGAAGTCCTCCTTATCCTCTCCAACTCCTCTATCAAGTTCTGTACGTAGCTCACTGAGAGGGCCATGCTGACTGCAGAGTTGGCTATAGAGTAGTTCCTGTTCCTGTTTACGACGTCTGAGGCCAACGTCATGTCGAGGAGGGTGTACTTTATCCCGTCCTTTTGGTCGACGTCAGACCTGGGCTTTAAGAGGGGTAGGGGCAAGTAATGGACGTAATAGGTGTCCACTAGGAACAGCTGGTCTACGTTTAACTCCTTCCCGGAGACCTTCTTCAGCGTGTACGATATCCTCTCCCCTCTGTACTTGACTATGGGGTCTTCGTAGTCTACCCCAACTAAGAGGCCGCTCATGAGTATATCCCCAGCTTCTTGGCCACTTTTTCCAAGAGCTTGTCTATCTCCGCGCTCACTTCCCTTGAGAACTGCTCCACCTTCTCCTCGCCGCTCTCCTTCCCAAGGGCCACTACCCTGTCCCTAGTCGCCCTCAAAGTCCTGATCAAGTCTATTAGCCTTGGGTCGCTCTCTGAGGCCGAGTCCACGTACTTCCCCGCCTCCTTTATGTTGTTGTAGATCTCGTTCAGTTCCCTCATGTACTTTATGGGGGTCTTCAGCTCCTCGGAGAGCAGGGCTGAGACCTTCTCGAAGTCGTCGATCTCCTTGGGGGCTATGTACTTCAACACTATCAAGTCCTCTTCGCTCGCCTTAAGCCTCCCGTTGAGCAGGGAGTGGGCCGCTACCAACTTGAGCACCTTACCCTTCCTCCTGTCGCTTAGGTGTACCCCCTTCTCTTCTAGCATTGCAAAGAGCTTTAGCAGTTTGCTCTTGACCACGCTTAAGTCCACTTCAGTCAACATGGAGTAGATGGAGTCTAGGTCTTGGATCGACATGACCGGAGAGCTGACCTTCCACTTGTCACTGAACTCCAGCTCCCACGCGGACTCCAGCAAGTTCTTCCATAGATCCTCCCCCACTGGCCTAGCGTAGTGCCTCAGGAGTAGCCTATCGTATAGGGCCTCCAGCTCCGGCTCGTCTGGGACCCTGTTGGATGCGCTTATTAGGGTCCTCAAGGGCACTTTTACTACGTTGTAACCGTCGTATATTACCCTCTCGTTGAGCAGGGACAGGAGAGCGTTGAGGATTGCGGAGTTAGCGTTGAATATCTCGTCCAAGAAGGCTATCTCGCTCTCGGGCAACTTGTCCTTGGTTATCCTCTTGTACACCCCCTGCTTTAGCGCGTTTATGTCTAGGGCGCCGAACAACTCTGCAGGCTCCGTGTACTTGGTCAGCAAGTACATGAAGAACTTTGCGTTCAATATCTCCGCCGCCCTCCTTGCCAACGCCGACTTCGCAGTCCCTGGCTCTCCTATTAGGGCCACGTGCTCCTTCGTTATTAGGGCAAGGGTTATCACTTTAGCTTCTTCTTCCCTTCCCACGAAGGGCGATGAAAGAGTCTCAAGGAATTTCCTAGGAAGTTCTAATAGTCTATTTTCCACTACTTCCCACAATATATTTTATACATTTTTAGCTTATAAACAAAGGTTAAAAAGAAGGTCTAGGGCTACTAAAGTCACTGTAAGTATATTGCTACTACCATCAACGTCTCCCCGTTGCTGAAGCTAAGCGTCAAGTCCACGTAGGTACCTTGTGGAAGAGTTGTCGTGGGGACAAGGCACAAGGTCAAGGCGTTAACCCCGGGGTAAAGCGTGACTTGGGAAGTGGAGTTGCCCTTTTCGTAGGACGTGACGTTGTGGTTGTCTATGTAAACCCCAACTAACCTCACGGTCTCAGCGGACTTAAGGGTTACACTAAGCTGGTAGTGGCCTCCGCTAGTTTGAGATATGTAGGTAGAGCCCAACTGTGAAACAGCAGGGGTAGAGGCTATTGCCCCAGAGAGGCCAAAAGAGAAGGCGACCAAAAGGACTGTGACTACGACAGACTTTATGACCAAGATCAAAGTGAAAAACCACTAGAGAGCCCCTTGTTTACTTTCGTCATACCCTGAGATATTTAAGGGGATTTTTTCTATAAAAGGTTTTAGCTTCACAGACTCTTTAAGGCTTGGTCCAGATCCTCTATCAAGTCCTCCACGTCCTCTATCCCCACTGAGAGCCTGAGCAGGCCCTCGTTTAGGCCTATCACCTTCCTCTCCT
>JBBINF010000152.1:0-3569 GCA_037444045.1 Sulfolobales archaeon
TCTTTAACGTCTGGGGAGCCTCGAAAGAGGACACCCCAGTGAGGATTAGGTGGTCCACCCTCAGCCCCTTCAGCACCTTCTCAGTTAAGTTTAGGACAAAGGAAGAGGCAAATACCACTGCAGTATCGCAGACCTCCCCCTTATACTCAGTAAAGGGCCTGAAGCCTGGACTGTTTGAGAAGTCGTAGGCCACAACTTCCTTGAAGCCGCTGGCGTTGACGTAGGGCTGATAACCAAATACGCAGAGCTTATTGCCATTGAAAAGGGTAATTGGGTCTCCCCTTTCCAAGTTCCTGTTCCCGATCGCGTTTAGGATCGCCAAGGAGATGCTCCTCTTTATCGGGGAATCTATTTCCCTGGCTACGTCATATGCGTTCTTTCCCACAATTTCCCCAGCGTTGTCCACCTCCCCTTCTACTACTGTATTGGAGAGGCCCACGCTCTGGTCGTCCAAGATCACCGAAGTAAAGGCGACGCCAACACATAAGTTGATTACTTTCCTCTGCTTTAGCTCGTAGGAGAGCTCCTCTATGGCCTCATCTAATATCATAGGATTATCTTCCCCCTTTCGTATATTGACTCAGTAACTTCCTTGTTTGGCAATATAATCGTTTCCCTATTTAGGAGTACTCCGTCCCTGGTCAGCACTTCTTCTCCAACTATCGTGCCCTCCCTGAGGTGGTTCCACTTGCCCAACCTCGTCTTGTCGGCAACTATTGTGCCAACCAAGTAAGAGTAGTCCCCGACCTTGACGTTGTCCATGAGTATAGAATCCGAGACAAAAACGCCCTTGCCTACCTCCGATCCCTTGCCTATGACTGCGTTCTTTGATATTACGGCATCGCTCCCTATCGAAACTCCTGGGGAAAGGTAAAATGGGGGTTCAAGCGTTGATCCCTCGCTCACCTTTGCCTCTGTGGAGACAAATCCCTTAGGGTACTTTTCTGCTAATAGGGCAAAGTTGAGCCTCATGTAGTCGTTTGGTACCCCTATATCTGCCCATACTCCTTTGTACTCGTAGACGGACACGCAGGTCGTGCCAAGCAACTTGGGGAGGAAGTCCTTAGCAATTGACATCTCGCTTGTCCTGTCCTTGCTTAAGTCAGAGAAAAGCCTCTTATTGAACACGTATATTCCCGCGTTAATCAAGTTGGAGACTGGTTTCTCGGGCTTCTCTTGGATTTGTACTAACACGTCCCCCTCAGTTACTAACACCCCGTACCTCCTGGGGTTTTCTACTCTTTTCCCAACTACAGTTGCCGGACAACCGGACTTCTCGTGGAACTTCAACAACTCCTTTAGGTCTATCTCGCTGTATATGTCCCCGTAAACTACCACAACTACTTCGTCAAGTGGGTAGTTCGAGGAAATGTACTTGAGCGGGCCCGCGTCTCCGAGGGGCTCCTTTTCCACAACGTACTTTGCCTTCCTCCCCTCAGCCTCTAGGTGGGATATCACCTTGTCCGCCATCACCCTCAGGGAAAGGTAAACGTCCTCTATCCCTGCTAGCTCTATGGCGTCCAGTATGTAGTCAATTATGGGCTTGCCTAGTACAGGGAAGAGGGCCTTTGGTTTAGTGAGGCTAAGCGGCCTAAGCCTAGTGGCGTAACCACCAGCCAAGACAATGGCAGAAGCCATAAGAAGTAGACGAGAAAAGGGAAAAAAGCTTTACTTGTTGAGGTACTTCTGTAGCTTCTTGTCGGCCCAGTCCCAGTTTACTACGTTCCACCAGTTGTTGACGTAGTCGGCCCTCTTGTTCTTGTACTGCAAGTAATAGGCGTGCTCAAACTCGTCTAAGATTAATATAATCGGCAGCTCAGCTATGTGGTTCTGGAAGTGGTTCTCGAAGGTCATTATCTCTAGGTTTCCGCTCTCGACGTCGTAGTATAAGACTGTCCAACCGGTCCCCGGCAAAGAGTTTGCTGCCTCAGTGAACACTGCCTTGAACTTGTCAAAGCTCCCGTACTGTTTGTCGATCAAGTCAGCGAGGGCTCCCCCTGGCTTACCTCCTCCCTTCCCGTTTGGCGCCATGTTTTCCCAATACAAGGCGTGTAGTTTGTGGCCGTTTATGTTGAACACTAGGCCCCTTATGATACCCTGAATATCGTACTGCCCTGACTGTACCTCGCCCTTTATTACCTTGTTTAGCCTATCTAGGAAAGAGTTTGCCCCGTTCACGTACCCCTTGTGGTGGCCGTTATAGTGGACGTCTATTATGTCCTTGCTTATGTAGGGCTCTAGTGCGTCTACCTTGTATGGAAGGGGCGGAAGTTCGTACTTTTTGAACGATATAGAAGAACTCATAACAACAATTAACTAATAGTCACTTTTATCTCTTTCGCATTAGCCGGAAATGCAGACGATCCCAAAGTAAAGTAGGCCTTATTTATTCTAAATTATGGATATTTATTTCTAACTGATCGTATTACCTTACACGAGTTTAAATGAAATATAGATCACTAAAGCCTTATATTTCTCCTTATCGTATATTTTTCGGGCAAAGAAATGAAAATCACGTCAGACAAGTTCAACGACTACCTTGAGAGAGCTGTACTGGCGATGCTTAACTCATTACTTTCAGTTGAGGTAATAAAAAGCTTTAGTTTACCACCTACTTACGAGTACGTCATTGTGCCTATAGTCTTGATTGTAACCTTGTTCGTACCCTTCTTCATGACCTCTTTTATCTCAGTGCTTTACGTCAGCGTTACGATTTATAACTTTCTCCTGCAACACACCCTTACACCTTACCAAGGTTACCTTGAGGTCTTCCTAGTAGTTTTGCTCGGAATACTTGTGCCAGTCATTGTGGAACTAAAGTTCAAGTCACTACAAGCTTTCATTAGCATAAACAGCGTCATAGCTCACACCGCGTTCCCAATTTCCGCGATTTTCCTATTATCCGGAATCTCAGAAAGGCGTGGAGTATTAGTCAACGCCTTATCCTCTCTCCCCCTAGCTGTCTGGCTGGTTTACCCTTATTTCGTAGACCCTCCAGTGTTTAGGCTAATCTTATGGGCAGTGCTAGTGATATCGGGCTAAGCAATTATGGGACTGAAAAAGGTCTTTAGTCCGGTAGGTGCTTTGCTCGCTGCTGTCGCCCTTTACTACGTCTTACCTTCAATTTCCACCATTACAGTTATAGAGGCAACTGCATTGGCCGTGGCTATAAACGCAGCCCCGTTGTTGATTGAATTCCGGGAGAGGACAGCCTCGGAAAAGTCATCGTTAGAGATACTTAGAACCAGCTTGATCAACGGCTTGGAAGAGGCTATCGTCTCCCTCCAGAAAATAAGCAAGGTAGACAACGAAGAGCTCTCTTCCTTGGCTAAAAAGGATTTGGAATTCTTGACATCCCTGTATAATGACCTTGAAAGGTGTAAGGAAAAGAAGTGCACAGAGGAGATCTCGTTCAGGTTCAGTAAAGCAAAGGAGGAAATAGAGAGGCAAATAGATGGGGAAATCTTCGAGATTATTGTGAGATTTAACGAAAAAGCTAAAGAGTTGAGGAAGCTAAACCTGCCAGTAGGGGAGATGTCTCCAACCGACAGGAAGTTCACCCTAGATTC
>JBBINF010000153.1:0-3548 GCA_037444045.1 Sulfolobales archaeon
TCCCGGGAGCACTGCCCATAAGGCTGAGGAGCTTGTATCTCAGTTCAAGCTCTCCGGGGCCTCCGCTGCAAACGGGATAATCCTAGTAGAGGGGAACGTATCTAGGTACTCTTCCTTTCTTTCAAACTTGACATCGTATGGGAACATCTCAATTACCAGCTTCTACACAATCGAAAAAGGCATCCTAAACTCCACCCTTAGTAAGGTATATCCCTCGGCCCTAAACCTCACGCGCCAGCTCTACTACTTAGGTCAAAACGAGACTGAGATAGAGGAGAGACTTCAAAACGAGTCCCTCCAGCTCAACTCGAGCGTACAAGGGTTGGAAAAGCTCAGCAACGCCACTAAGGAAGTTGAGGCCAACTTCAACAAGACTAGGCAGGAACTCATCAACACTTCTACCCTAGTTATGGAGCTCCACGAGGGGATGGTGGATAACGTCAGCGCGTTCACGAAAATAATGGAGGGGGAGATAGAGCTCAACTCCTCTGCACATAACCTCTCTGAGCTCCTTTTCCAGACGCAGTACTACTTTGTCGAGGTCTGGATCTCGCTTTACGAGAACTCCACCCTGCCTACATACCACAACGTCCTCCTCTCCAACCAGTACGCGTTCAACTACGTTAACAGTAAAATAACAAACCCGGTAGCCAAGGAGTTCTTCCAGGAGTTCTTCCACTACTGGAACTCTACCGAGAATTACGTTTATCTAAGTGAGTTCCCGAAGAACGTAACGGCTCCCTTTGACGTAGGTGACGAGAGTGTAAGTGATGCGGCAATGGCGTTCTTCTCGGGCAACGAGACTGAACTAGAGCTGGTGGAGGCTATGCTCAAGTTCTTCAACTTGACCAACTTCAACTCCGTTACTACTTACGAAAGGTTTGTGACAGCCTACTTTAACCAGACCTATCACGTACCCCTCGACCTAGCTGAGGAGCTCTACACTACCAATAGCTCTATTCCCCTCTCGTTAGTCCTAGACCTTTACCACGAGAAGACCAACATATCAGTCCCCTTGCTCTTTAACATTTACTCCAGCACCGACTACCTCAACCTCTCCCTCCAGCTCATCCAGAGCAAGGTTAACTCCTCGTTAGAGAGGGAGTTCGTATACGATGTCTACAGCAACATCAACGAGACCCCGTTCACCTTTGCGGTTAACTACGTAAGTAAGGAGTCTAACGTCTCCCCTGAAGTGGTGGCAGAGGTGGCTAACTTCACTTCTTACCCGCAGTTCCTAAATTACGTGGCCTCAAAGGAGGCCAACTCCACCGTCCCAGCTTGGTTCATAGTGAGCTTAGCCACTTCCCACGACTACAGCAACTTGACCTCGTATTTGGTCTCCTCCAAGTTGGGAAAACTGGGCTTTCTCCTCAATAGGTCGAACATAACGCCTAAGGGGCTTTCGCTCTACTTGATAAACGCTACGTGGGAGAGGGCAGCTAACGTCTCCTCGATCCTAATATCAAACGCGTTAAACTCCACTCCATTGGTAGTTATTGAACACGGAGAACTGGCCCAAGTGCTTTACACAATGCTCGTTTCAAACTTGAGCGTCGAAAGGGAAGTAACTCAACTAGTATCAGATAACGTCTTCCCAATAGAGCCCAACCAAAATGTGACTAAGGACATTTACTCATCTAACCTTTACTTACTTATTCTAAAGGGTAACTTCACCTACAAGGAGGCAGAAAGCCTCGAAAGCTACGTCAAAAACGTGACCCACCTAACGGCTTACTTGACCGGTTCCGAGCCCATATCCCACTCCTTGAAGGGTCTGGCAAACTCGGCCTTCTCAATAGCGATCCCAGTAGGCATAGCCTTAGCCATAATCCTAGCGGGGATCTACTTTAGGTCAATAACCGCGGCCTTTGCCCCTCTTGGGACGTACTTGGCAGCTTATCTAGCTTCCTCTGTGCTCATTTACGCCGTCGTAGTTAAATTGCTCCACATAACCGTGGACTTCTTGACTCCAAGCCAAGTGTTGCTCTTGGCGTTAGGTCTAGGTACAGACTACGTGGTCTTCATCTCCAGTAGGTACATAGAAGAGAGGGAGAAGGGGCTGAGCAAAGAAGAAGCCATAGAGGAGGCGGTAAAGTGGGGCGGAAGGGCAGTTACCATCACGGCCCTTGTCGTCATGCTCTCCTTCCTCTTCCTCTACGTGTACAACGTGCCTTTCTTCTCCGACACGGCATTAGCGGAAATGCTCGCAGTCCTAGTGGTCTGGTTGGCCTCTATAACCCTTTACACCTCGGTGCTTTCAGCCCTTGGCGACAAGCTCTTCTTCCCCAGGAAGCTGAGAGCAAGGAACAATGTAGGGGAGGCTAGGGTGTCAAGGCCAGGGCTCACGGTGGGGGTAATAGCTGTCGTTGTCGTGCTCATGGCTATTTACGCTGCGAGCACCCCTCTGACTTTCAACGTACTAGACCTTTTACCGCCAAACCAAGCCACGCAGGGAGTTAACTTGCTCAGCCAACAGTTCACTACGGACAACGTGTTCCCCATATACGTGGTCGTCCCTATAAACGGTACTTTTAACCTGAGTACTTACAGTCAAGCGGTGTCGCTTTACGAAAAGCTCTCTTCAATACAGGGGGTGACCGCAGTGAACTCGCCGGTATCGCCACTTGGCTACCTAGTGCCATACCAAAACTTGTCTGAATACAATTACACACAGTACTTAGCTCAAGGCTACATGCTGTTCGTGGTAAACCAGAAATACCCGCCCTTCTCTAACAACGCTTTTGAGGTAGTAAAACAAGTCCTATCCGTAGTTGGAAAGTCTGGCTACGTAGGCGGAGGCCCAGTGGACGCCTATAACATACTGAACTTCGTCAACACTGACTTCCTGGAGATCTTCTTGCTCATTACGATCACCATGTACGCTATCTTAGTGGTAATGACTAGGTCTTTCTCAGTGTCTGGAGTTATCATCTTCACCATAATGTCTGCTGTGGCAATCACGCTAGGTCTAGAGAGGCTAATATTTACGGAAATTGGGTACTCCTTGTTTGCGATAGTCCCGCTCTTCCTCGTGGCGATTATAATAGGTATAGGGATGGACTACAACATCTTCCTGGTAGCCAGGGTTCACGAGGAACTGGAAAAGGGGAGGAACATGGAAGAGGCAGTTGAAGTAACGAGGAAGACCATAGGGAGGACAATACTCTTCTTGGGGCTAATATTCGCGGGGACTATGGGCTCCCTAATGCTAGTGAACGCGGCAATCCTACAGGAGATAGGCTTCGCGTTAGCTGTTGCAGCCCTACTGGAGACCTCCGTGCTGTGGTACTACCTAGCACCGTCCTTGCTAGTGTTATTGTATAAGGCGTTTAGGATAAGGCCTAAGATGATAGTCTAGCCTTTTCCCTTATTCTTAAGGCAAGCGTTTTTACTTCCTCTGGAACCCTTACGTCGGACGACGATAAGTCAAATAATTCCTCTATAAAGGGTATGGCAACCCCTTCTTCGAGGCCCTTCTCCGAAACAATCTCCCTTACCTTTTCCTTTGCAGTATCTAGTCTCTCCCTTAACGGCGGAACAAGGTT
>JBBINF010000154.1:0-3500 GCA_037444045.1 Sulfolobales archaeon
GAAACTAACGAGACTCCCCATAACACACATAACACATTGAACGTGGATGACGAGGAGCTTTGCGGTAGATTCATAACACAACGATCCTTAAAAATAGGTTCATGAGGGGGAATCCTTTGAGAGACATAGAGAGGTGCACTGGGCTAACATCGTGAATTTAACCACAAATTACCAAAGGCATTGAGCCTATGCACTGTGACCTCAAATAACGTTGAGCAGGTACTTCAGTATTTCCACCCAGGACACGCTGTAACCGTACTTCTCACCGAACTTGGTCAACCTAGCACCAAACAACTGACTTGGGTTGTCCGGGAGTAGCCCGTGCTCGCTGTTCGCGAAAATGATGACCCTGTTCCTGCCGGTGGTGATTAACCACCACACAAACGCCAAGGCTTTCTCAATATCAAGGAAGAGTTTGCTGAATCGGGCATCATTAATCGGTATAGTAAGTTCTTCTGGGTTGAACCCAAACTTCCTAACTAATGTCTCCCAGTCCTTAAGGTCCTTTTCAATTAGATTTGGATCCTTGTTTATTGGTGCAATACTTATGTCGTACATAAATGGATTATTAAACATCGCCGTAAGGACTTTGTAGACGGTGATGTCCACATAGTTCAGCGCGTCACGGGTGATGCTGTACATTCTATTGATAACCCTCGTAAGCTCGTAAGATTTGCCTTTGTACACGGGGACTATTTCCTCTTCTTCGTCGGGATCACCCTCGTAGTCTGGCCTGCCCATACATTTTTTCTTTGCAATAAGTCTTATAAGAGCATTAGATAAGAAATCTTCCTTCCTTTCCCTTTAGAACAAAGAGCTAGATATAAAACACGATAACGAACATTGAGCTACCCCCTAGCCACAAGCACGGGTCTACTTCCTCTTCTTGCTGTAAACAATGCCAGATGTGATCATTGCTTCGTATTCTCCTCACTTATGTTCCATAGCACAGCCAGCAACGCTCTCCTCGCAGTGTTTAGGCTGACGGTGGTGCTCATGCGCTTCTTGATATACTCGTTCTTTAGTATCTCGTCTATGGTGACGTACCTAAACCTAAGCAGTATCCTTCTTTTCCCCTCCCTCACGTAGATGTCTGCGTTTATGTACTCGGTGCCCGAGACCTCATCCATGACGATCCTAGCCTTCTTCACGTACACGCCTGGAAGAAGAACGTAGTATTTCCGCTTAGTGAGTGCGTTCTTTACGTGCCTCACGTACTCCTCATCCCTCAGCTTACCCCGCATGCACTGGAGAACCATCAACTTGCAATCTTTATTCCTCACGTCGCAACCGGCCTCCTTGGCGCACTGGTCCAGTATGTATGACCTCACCTTAGTCTTCGATGGGCACCTCTTCACGATACGTACGATGCCCCATTTCGAGTCGTTCACTAGGTATATAACTGCGTTCTTACCAGACTTGAGCCCATGGAAAGACTCAACCACTATGAACCCCCTCACGAGACTCTCTATACCTAAGATCCTATAGAGCTCCGCGACCCACTCAATAGCCATCGCCCTTGCATTGTCCTCTTCCTCCACTTTATCAACAGCCCTAATCACCTTAGCCATGTGGGAGATAATCGTGTTCCTGCCCCACACCCTCGGCAACATGCCTGGGCGCTTCTCTGTTGCCTTCTTGTATGCCCAGTCGACGTTGTAGAGCCTCCTGTCTGCCTCCTCGTCATTTGCCTCCCTAACGAGCCTCTCTGTGAACTTCCTCGCCGATTCGTAGTCCACCCTGTGCGTCACGAGGAAGCTCACCATGCTGAAGTGAACCGTGTCCCTAAACCCACGCTTGTAATACGGCAGGACGTGCTTGATCAGCCTCTCAATCTGCTCATCAGTCAGTATCTTGACCTCCGCAACCTTCACCACCCTGCCCGCCTTCCTAGCCTCAACCACTTGGTTTATGTAGTCGCTGATTAACTTCCTGAATGTTTCACAAGGCATCTCCGCAATGAACCACTTCTTCTCTAACCACTCGTAGGGCACGTTGCTCGGGTGTAGGCTGGGTGGCACGAGCTCGTAACCCCTGAACCTAACCTCGATAGCGCCTTTCTCAAGCGTGAGGAGGCTCGGCAACCTGCCCACCTCCCTCTCAATGCTCCTCAAGCACTCCTCGCTGATTACGTAGAGCAGAGCCATCCCTCGCTTATCGTTGTTCTCCCTGAGCTTGAATGGGTGGGTCTGCCCGTCCTTAGTCCTGTGCACGCACTCGTAGTCCCTACCGTCAGGCGTGGGCGTGCAGGTTATGTCGTGCTTGTCCCAGTCCTCGGGGCACCTGGGCCCAGTGGACCACACCATGCCCGTGCTTGGTAGGTACTCCGCGTACTTCGTGTTGAAGACCCTTGGGTCGTCAACGTCAACAATGAAGAGCCTGTACTTTGGGTAGCACGTGTCTTCCTTGCATATGTAGTTGCCGAGGATCGCCACGCCAGTGGCTTTGCTCCTCGCTCTCTCCCACATGCCCATTATCTCATCCATCAACTGCTCTCTCTCGTAGAGGTCCTCGTACATACCAACGCCAACTGGCGTCCTATTCCTGTCCACGAAAATCACGTTCACGCCGAGCCTCTCCTTGAGCTCCCTGGCGATGCTCAGGAGGTCATTCATCTCACCACCCCGTAGTAGCAATACGCTAAAATATATTATAAAGATAAGAACTTAATTTACAAGGTAATTTACAAGGACGTCTTAGGCGTGAAATGCTTGCGTTGCTTTAAACTTCCCTCGTGATGCGGTTCAGGTCAGCCTTTGACGTTTCACCTCAGGCCTGATGTATGGGTACGGCAATGAAACATTTATTGCTGTGCCCCGTTTTGTATCCAATGGCGGTAGCAGAAAGAAGGAGGGAAGAAGTAAGTGGTGCTGAGGAAGCTGAGAGCATTGAGATGGACAGATGGTTAAGAGAGGTTCTGTTTTCCTCAAGCTTCCCTGCAATGCGGTGGTTCTCTATGAAAACATAGTCAGAGACGTGAGGGTTTATGCGCCGTCAATCACGAATACGCGACACTGAGAGAATCGGGAGAAGGATTAATAAATTAGATAAAATAAGGAATAATGACTGAAAGAAGGGGCTCGATAAATATAAGCCCCGAGTGTCTCAACAACATCTCGTGAAAAAGGACTACCTGTATTGTAAATTATTCGTGCAAACACTCAGCGGAAAACCACATAATACTCCTTAATAAAGCTACCCTCCGTGGCTTGGCCTCCATACCTCAGGTACATCACCGGCATGAGTCAGCGAAAGCCCTACAAAGGGCTGAGGCTTAAGCATACTCACCCCACGCGGGTGGGCTGGGTTGGATCAACCCCAAGCACCCGCGGGGCTAACGTTCATCACTCCCCTTTTAACCACTCCCCTCACTGCCGTGAGGGTCCTCAGGACCGGACTCATTAGGAGGAGGGTTCTGTACGCATACGCCTTCAGGAGGAGCCAACCAATAACCATAGGCCTCGGAGCCGTAGCCCTCATTAGGCCGGACGGCACGGTCG
>JBBINF010000155.1:0-3473 GCA_037444045.1 Sulfolobales archaeon
TTTGACGGGAAGAAGATGGAAGGGAATGCGAGGAGCGCAGCGTAGATGAACAAGTAGTAGTCGTACCACTCTATGGTAGTGCCTATTACACCTAATGCCAGTATTCTCTTCATGAGGTATACCCCCTCGGTACGTGCTATTTAAGTCTTCTACCTCAACTTTATCGAGCCCACGAAAGTTTTCTCGGAGGGAGGTATAAAGTTGAAACCGCGTTGGAGTTCCTTAAAGGCGACGAAAATCGACCGTAAAATCCTTCTAGTCGTTATACTATCACACCTTGGGTAGTACTTTTCGCTTTCCTGGCTCATCAGATTGACGCCCACTTTAGCTGACCACAGCCCTACCCAATTCTGGGTTCACAGAAGGTCAGACTCCATCTTATCCCCTCCCTGTCACAACTGAAGTTTTAATTAGCCTTTTATTGGAGCTTAAAGAGATTATAATTGTGGCAACTCCTGAAGAGATAAAGAAAGTGCTCACTGAAAACCCTTGGATATTAGTCGACGTACTCACCGCTAGGCCAGAGATCATTTACCAGGCTTTGGCCAAGCTGACGCCATGGCAAAACTTGGCAACGAAGTCCGACCTAGAGAGCCTAAGGAACGAAATTAATGAAAAGCTCTCTAAGTTGGAGGAGAGGGTGAAGACAGTGGAGGAGAGGATGGCCACTAAGGAGGAGTTGGCTAAGTTAGAAAAGAGGGTAGAGGACATTGAGACGAGGATGGCGACGAAAGACGAGCTGAAGAAACTTGAGGAAAAGATGGCGACGAAAGACGAGCTGAAGAGGCTGGAGGAGAGGATGGCGACGAAAGACGACTTGGCCAAGCTGGAGATGAAGTTGAACGCCTCAATTTCCGCCATAGGCTCTCGGTGGGGGGTCAAGAACGAGGACACCTTTAGGCAAGGCATCGTGGAACTGTTAAAGGACGCGGGCTACGAAGCTAAGAGGGAGCTACTCTACGACAAGGACGGCCACGTATACGGGGAGCCCTCCGAGGTGGAGGTAGACGTGGTACTCAAGGACGGGAAGGTCATACTCGTGGAGATAACTTCCGCTTATAAGAGGACGGACACCGACACTATCCTCAGAAAAAAGGAGCTCTACGAAAGCCTCAAGGGGGTTAAGGTGGATGAGGTAATGGCCATCACTGCTTACATAGACGACAAGGACCCTGACAGGGTCAAGGCAAGGGCGCAGAGCCTCGGGATAAAAATAGTCACTCCCTTTGAAATAGAGTGACCACACCTTGGCGTTGAAACTCCCCTTAGCTAAATAGTTATGATGAAATCTACCTTATCGATCACCGCCTTGTAAAAGTCTGGGAAACACCCTATTTTCGCCTCTTCAATGATCGCCCCCTCAAGGTTCCTCATGTAGGTGCACTGGTCGCAGGCTTGTAGGTATATCCCCTTTTCCCTACTCAGCTTTGCCAGCCTTTCCGCCAATGGGTTCCCCTTCATTAAGAGGTACACGTTGTTGTCTATGAAGAATATGCCCTTGACCTCCACGTAGTGCCTCCCCTCTTCCAACTGGGGGACTACCATTTGCCCAAGTATGTAGTTCCCAAGAGGCGACTCAACTATGTACGCCACTCTCTTCAATTATTTTCACCACCTCTTCAGCTATGCCCTTCGCCACGCCGTTGACGGTGAAGCCCTTGACCCTCTTCAACGCCTCTAGGGCGCCCTCTTTAGTCAAGCCCCCGGATTTGTAGAACTCCTCGCAGAGCACCTCCAAGGTTATTACAGCTATGGGGCACTCTGAGCTCTTATACCTCAGCGGGAGGGAGTCGTTTTTGTTGTAAAAAAGCTCGAACTTCCTCCCCTCCACTACGCCTTCCCCTATCTTGTTAAACCCTTTAGGGGCTTTATCCACTTTAAAAATACGCCTAACTAGGAAGTCGGAGGCGTACTTCCTCTCTACCGCGCAACCGCACTCGTCCTTCAAGGCTTTTAGTTCCCCGCTCATTCTAATATCCCTAAATGAAAATATCGTATTTAAGGTTTAATACTTTATAAACCATTTTTTAACTTTCTTAGTAAAATATTAAACAAAATCCGGTGTACTCTCGATTGCGTCTGACTTGCGCTCGCCCTTGTGCGAGATCTAAGAGCTTAATTCCTCGTAGGATAGACCGAGTAGGGTAGACCGAGTAGGGTAGACCGTGCCTTTTGTTGTATAGTATCGGTATTACCGATCCTTTAGATTTAAACTCTAGACTGAGTCTTTAAATTTTAAATTTCGATCATCTCTCTAAACCCTTTTTACGTTAGGCGACAACTCTTTCACCATGGGCAGAACTCAACCGCCCTTTACCTCCTCCATAGACAGGGAGGTGGAGAAGCTCATTAGGCTTGCCAACAGGCTAGGTTATCCCGAGTTCAAGGAAGTGGTCCTCGAGGCAGTGGGCAGGGTTAGGGAGTTCCAGAATGCCCTCTACGACGAGGTCTCCGACCCACAGGAGGTAGTGCTCTTGGCCCTCATCTCAGTCCTAGCAGAGGGGAGGCACAGTGGAAGGGTACGTAGTTGACGCCTTGCCTACCCACAGGGGGGTATACCTAGTCCTAGACGGCTTTAGGCGGGTGAAGGTTAATACCACCTTCCCGGTCTACGTAATGACCGAGGAGCCGGAGCTAATAGCCCAGCACCCCTCCGTGGAGTACTTTGAGGAGGAGGAGTGGAGGGACGTGGACGGGAACAGGGTCAAGCTGTATAGGTTTGAGCTCACCGACTACGACGCCTACCTCTACATAAGGAGGAGGGCAAGGGTAGTGAACGAGCTCCCAACTGTGATGTCTCAGACCCTACATAGGCTGAGGGCCTACCCCTTTAGGAGGGTAAGGGTGGAGAACGGGAAAGTAGTTGAGGTCTTCCCGGAGGAGTTCCCCAGGATTAGGTACGCGAGCGTTACCACCTTGGACTGGTTCGGCCCCTCCTTCCACGGCGGGGAGTACGAGGCCATAGTGAACGGAAAGAAGCTCAGGGGTAAAGTGGACGACCTAGACCTAGAGGTGGACGTGGCTGAGTGCTTTGGCATCGCGTGCGAAAAGGTGAGGGCCTCAGTGATAATAAGGAGAAAGAGGGCACCCGTTTCGGTGAAGGGGCTCATAGAGTGGTCTTTAACGACCAAGACCCTAATAAGGGAGCTGGAGGACTCCACAATAGGCAAGGCACTTACCACGAACGAGGCGTGGGTGGCCCTCAAGAGGAAGGTGATTATACCGGACGTTGTGCCGAGGGTCGAGAAGCTGAGGACAGTGGAGGAGCTCAAGGCGGTGGACAAGGGAGGGCTAGTTATATTCCCTAGGGTGGGGGCCTACAACAACGCCTTCCAACTGGACTTCTCCTCGATGTACCCGTCGCTCATAGTGAAGTACAACATATCCTCCGACACCGTGGACAAGTGCGACGACGTAGTCACGGAGATAGGCCACACCATATGTCTTAAGGAGAAGGGGATAGTGCCGGAGGC
>JBBINF010000156.1:0-3439 GCA_037444045.1 Sulfolobales archaeon
CATACGTAAAGGCAATAAACTCCTCCTATATTGAGGTGACCGTGCCACCGGGGGGAACAGTTAACGTGTCCTTCCCCTTAAGGTGGAACTGGAGTTCTCCCTACAACATGAAAATAGGGTTTAACCTCTTAACCCCGGACAGCACGAACTTCGTGGTCAACTTATACGTTGGCAAACTCTACGTAATGGAGCTATGCCCAATTCCTTACCCATTACCGCCCGCAGTGTCGATAACTCCGGGCAAGGTCAACAGCGTGCTCTTTGACTCCGACTTAATAAGCCCGGCTAACTCCCCCTATGCAGCATCTTTGCCCTTGAACAAACAGCCCCTTGCAGCTTACGAGTTCCCATCCCAGGCTCTCCCGAAGCCGGGGGTGTACAACATTACGGTGTCCTTCCAGAACACTGGGTCCTCAAAGGAGACCTTTATCATGTCCTTACCTTCTTATAAGTCCCTGGGATACGTCTACGGGAAACTGGGCACAGACAATAACGGCGGGAGCGTGTTCGCTGAGTTCGTATATGGGGCAAGGTTTGACCTCGTACTCTCCCTCTTGGCGTCTGTGTTGATAATAGGTATAGGGCTAATAGTGGGCCTCCTAGCGGGGTACATCGGGGGGTTCACTGACCTATCCCTTAACGCCTTGACCGACTTCTTCCTCCTAATACCCGGGCTTCCCCTACTAGTTGTGCTCATAAGCATATTTGACGTAACTGGGGTAATAGTGAACGTGAACAAGCCCCTGCTCATACTCCTCATAATCTCTTTCCTCTCGTGGCCAGGGACGGCTAAGATCATAAGGGGGCAGACGTTGTCCTTAAAGAACAGGACTTTCGTTGAGGCAGCTAAGGCCCTAGGGGAGGGAAAGTTCAGGATCCTGATCCGGCACGTACTACCTAACTTAATGGGCATACTCTTTGCCCAGTTGGCCTACGACGTACCAGGGGTAATACTCGCTGAGTCTGGCCTCGACTTCCTGGGACTGGGGATAACACAATTCCCCACTTGGGGAAACATGTTGGGCAACGCCACAAATAACGTGTCGTTTGTGAACGGCTTTGCTTGGTGGTGGGTCCTCCCGCCCGGGATAGGGATAGTCCTCCTGAGCACTGCCTTCTACTTCTTCGGTACTGCGATGCTCGACGTGTTGAGCCCGTACAAGTTGAGGGGTGAGTGAGCTTGATATTCGAGGAGTCCACTGACACCCTACTACAAGTGAACTCGTTAAGGACTTACTACAAGACTAAGACCGGGAGCGTTAAGGCAGTAGACGACGTGTCCCTCTTCGTGGACCGGTCAAAGGTACTGGGGGTCGCAGGTGAGTCAGGGTGTGGTAAGTCGACGTTGGTCTCCACAATATTCAGGGTACTCCCGAGGAACGCCCAAGTAGTCTCTGGGGAGGTGAAGTTCAAGGGGCAGGAGATACTCACCATGGACCTCAAGACCTTCAGGAAGACGATAGTGTGGAAGGACATAGCCTATATCCCCCAAGCCTCAATGGACGTCCTAGACCCAGTGTACAAGGTCAAGGATCAGATGATGGAGACAATTCTGGAACACGAGGACGTGTCAAAGGCTGAGGCCCTAGAGAGGATATACAAGGCGTTGGAGAGCGTTGGCGTCCCACCAGAGAAGGCAGATATGTTCCCCCACGAGCTCTCTGGGGGACAGAGGCAGAGGGTAGTAATAGCGATGGCACTCCTCCTAAACCCCTCCATGATAGTCTCTGACGAGGCTACCACTGCCCTAGACGTCATAACCCAGGCTAGGATACTGAAGTTGATGAAGGACTTGCAGGAGAGCAGGAAGTTCAGCATGATGTTCGTCACCCACGACCTCGCCCTGTTGGCCAACGTGAGCGACAGCATCCTAGTGATGTACGCTGGGAAGGTGGTGGAGTTCGGGGACGTGGAGAAGGTGTTCCGCAACCCGCTCCACCCCTACACCAAGGCATTAATTGAGGCAATACCCGACCTGAGGCTGAGGAAGAAGAAAAAGCTCGTCTCAATCCCCGGCTACCCCCCGGATCTGGAGAACCCGCCAAAGGGGTGTAGGTTCGCGCCGAGGTGCCCAATAGCCATGCCCATATGCAGGGAAAAGGAGCCAGAACTCACCAGGGTTGAGGGGTTCCACTACGTAGCGTGCCACGCGGTGGGGAGGAAATGATAGAGACTCAAGACGTAAGGGTATACTTCAAGTCAAGGGACCTCGTAGTTAAGGCAGTGGACGGGGTAAGCGTAAGGGTAAACCAGAAAGAGATAGTGGGACTTGTAGGGGAGTCAGGGAGTGGGAAGACGACGCTGGGGAGGACTATGTTAAACCTGCAGAAGCCCACCTCCGGAAAAGTCCTCTGGAACGGCAAGGACGTGTCTAAGCTTAGAGGAAAGGAGGAGAGGGAGTTCAGGAGGGAGAACCAGATAATATTCCAGAACCCATACGAGGCGGTGGACATAAGGATGAAGGTATACGACATAATAGCTGAGGGCATAAGGGTCCACGGGCTGGCAAAGGACAAGGGGGAGGAGAGGGAGATGGTGATGAACGCGTTGAGGGAAGTGGGGTTAACCCCAGAGGAGGAGTACGCCAACTCCTTGCCTAACCAGCTGTCCGGTGGGCAGCTACAGAGGGTGGCAATAGCTAGGGCCCTTGTCTTGAACCCAAGCTTCATAGTTGCCGACGAGCCCGTCTCGATGTTGGACATGTCGATTAGGGCTGGGGTCTTAGACATCTTCCACAAGCTAAAGGAGGAGAAGGGGGTCAGCGTCTTAATGATAACCCACGACATCTCCACCATTGGCTACGTAGCTGACAGGATATACGTAATGTACCAGGGGAAGGTCGTAGAGAGCGGGCCGACTGACGAGGTCTTGGACAACCCACTGCACCCCTACACAAAGGCCCTAATTGCGGCAGTCCCGATCCCAGACCCCTCCGGGAGGAGCACGCTCTTCTCCCTGAAAGTAAAGGACGAGGCTGAGCCCTACAACGGTAAGGGATGTAAGTATTACCCAAAGTGTCCGTTTGCCATGGACGTCTGCAGGGAAAAGGAGCCCGAGCTCAGAGGTGGAGCCAACGACCACTACGTCGCCTGCTTCCTATATTGAGGAAAGGCCTTTGGTCACTTTAAGGCAAGTTGTGGCTTCCTCTTTTTTCGTAGCCTCCGGCCTCCTCGTCTCCCTTTTCACTTACCCCCCAGCCTTCTCGGTCATTGTCCCCCTCTCCCTCTTCATACTCCTCTTCCGCGAGTGGAAGATGGTCAAGAACTTCGGCGAGTTAATGAGAAAGGGGGCACTGGTCTACGAGCCGAAGTACAGGAGGAGCAGGAGGGAGGCCGACAGGACTTTGGCGTTAGTACTGTTTATAGTAGTTGGGCCAATGGCACTCTCTGCCGTCCTCCCTCCCCTCCCTTGGTTAAGCGCAACCATGGCCTTCGTGATG
>JBBINF010000157.1:0-3427 GCA_037444045.1 Sulfolobales archaeon
AAATAAAATGATACATTAAAAGAGTAATTTCTAGGGTGGGAGGGGTGGGCCAGAGCGAAGTTTACGGCTGCGGCGAGCGTGAAGTACGTTGGTCAAGACGAAGCGAGTAAGTCCGGTAACCTCTCTACTCTCCAAGTGTGAGGCAGCGACAGACCCCTAAACCTTGAGAAGTTTGGGAGATCCTCATGCTGCGGAGAAGCCATTACCTGCTGCTGAGGTTCAGAGGTAAGCAACAGTAGTCTACCCATCGCCCGCCCCTAGTAGCGCCGTACCCCTTAGCACTGACCTTTTCCCCGCAATAAAATGGGATAGGGGAGGGGTTTCACGTCCTTTTCCGCGCTTGACGGCTTCTCTACCTCGTAACTTCAGGGGGAATCGGCAAAGGACTTGGTAAAGACCACAAAACAAAAAAGGAACTAAGCTAAAAAGGGGTCAACTAACGCAGTTTACTACTGGCGTACTACTGCCGTACGCTTCGTTTATGACCTCTTGTAGGTACTCTGCGGCGTTGACTAGCTGGGGTATGTTGTACATGTTATGCATGACGTAGGATATGTTGTACCCCTCTAGGGCTTTTGGACTTAAGAGCGGGGTCGTGAGGACGTAGGTTCCGTTGGGGCCGGTGACTATTAGCCCGAAGTTGAGGTGCGGTGGGCTCACTATGTAGGCGGAGGCGTTGTTGTAGCCCTCTACTGGTACCTCCGTCTCGTACTCTATGAACAGCTTGGAGATGTTGGGGGGTAGCTCCTGTTCTAGCTCCTGCTCGCCCACTTGCACGAGGTCGTTAACGGGGACTGGGGTTCCAGAGGGGGTGGCGTTCAAGTACTCGTTGTAGGTGTACACGACGGTGAACTCCAGGGTGGAGTTGGGGGTAAAACCAGTGAATATCAGCCCCGGTACACTCGGCGCCGTCTTGTCGTAGGGGTCGGAGTAGTGGGCGTAGTAGCTGACGTTCCCGTAATGCGAGATAATCATGTAAATCGCCCACGACGCTGTAGCCCCGACCGGGCAGCCTATCCAAGACTGCTCAAATATCTCGACCTTCCCCGGTGGGGCGTAGTCTGCGTTGCTCACTTTAACGAACTTGCCGAAAGGGACTGTCTCAGACCTCGTGTTAACCGCGTTTTTAGAAGTCAAGGCGAGGTAGCCCACTACAGAAGCAATAACCAAAATAGTTAGTAGAATTATTGCCTTTTTCATCGTTAGTAGTGTATAAGCTGTAGTTTAAAAACATAGTGTAAATTAAGAGTAAATTTAGACTTATACATTAAGTTGTGAAGTTATGAACTTACCTACTCAAGCTATAACTCACCTCCTCCAGACCCTCAAGGCACAGCCGTAGTGAGCAGTTTCAGTGAGAGGATTAAGTTTGCATAACCCCGTACTAACGTCTTTATATAACGCCAGATGTGGAGATGTACCCCGAAAGGCTAGTACACGGATAGCCCGACATGTGCGGGTTCCCCCACCTAGATTGTACCGGTCTAGGTAAGCTGGGGTTACCCCGCTAATGGGGCAGAGGGGGGTGAGAGCAAGAACTCGTGGACTCCCGTGAAGCCCAAGGGTTGAAGGTCGACATCAAGTTATATGAGATCCGATGAAACCCAAACCCCTTGTGGGCGTTAAGTCCGCCGAATAGGCTGAACTGGGGCTTGTCCTGGGAAAAACCTTTTTACCTAAAAACAAGGAGAGAATCTGGGAGTGGCGGGTCGACTGCCACGCAGTTCTTCCCTCTCCGCTCCCAAGCCACTCGTCTCCGCCACTCCCTTCTACAGCTTGTCCACTTTTTAGATAGAGAAAATTCTGTCTATACCAAAACGGGTAGACTGCTAACCTCCGACCTAATTTGCCAGAGTAGGTTACGAAATGGTGAGTCCCCTGAGGACGCAAGCCCTAGGGGTACTGTACTCACTCCAAATATCAACAATTCAAAAGAGAGTGATGCCGCACTTGCTTGTTGGCTGAAGAGCCGTTCCCTATACTAGTCCCATCTACATAACTAGAAACCTAAATATACTAATAAATTCCATAACAGGATATGGAAAGGGTCAAGGTGACAAGGAACTACCAGATAACTATCCCCTCTGCTATAAGGGAGACTTTGGGGATAAAGGAAGGAGACGTCTTGGAAGTACACGTTGAAGGCGACAAAATAGTGATAAGGAAAGTCAAGTCCAACAGGCCGAGGATAAGGCTCAACAGGCCCGTGACATTGGAGTACGTAGAGGAAAGCGTAGAGAGGAATGCCCGTGAAGGTCTTGGTTGACACCAACGTTATCGTTTTGCCCTAGCGGAGGACTCACATTTCCACAAGGAAGCTGAGGAGTTATTCGATGCGGTAGATGCCGTAGTCGGCAGTTTCTGTTAACTCGTTAAGTTCGTATTAATTGATATCGAGGTACTATACACGCTGAGACCAAAGTAGGCATGCGAAAGACTAGGCATATCCTACACAACGTTGTGGCCTTACGTCAAGCAGGGTAAGGTAAAGCCAGTAGTCCTGAAGAGCGGTAGGTGGGGGTCCAAGGAGGACGTGGAGAGGTTGATGGGGATAGTGAAAAAGAGGGAAGTAGTGCTCTACGCTAGAGTGCCGTCAGATACGCAAAAGGACGACCTAGCAAAGCAGGTCTCTTACCTAGAGGAAAGGGTGAAGGAGTAATAGCTAGTGACCATGGACGTGGGCTTGGTCTAAACGCGAAGAGGAAGGGGTTTAAAGAATACTGAGAACGGCCCTCAACGACGGGGCCTCCTGTAGCCTATAGGGGTGCGCTGTGGGGTCGGCTCTGAGGTACCAAAGGGGGCAGGGCCTTGGCTTAAGATCCTAGCGCTAGGAGGGACTAAACGTGGTCGTGACACTTCCGCCCCTCAGTGCGGGGTATATTATCAGGTAAGGGAAAGCGAGGGATTTAGAGGACGCCGAGGGGCTTGAGGGTCAACGCCTTTACGCCACCAAGGGAGGCAATCTACTTGACCTACTTCATTAAGAACAACAGGAGGGAGGAGACCCTATTCTTAATAGCTGAGTACAAGAAGCTGTTGGACAGGGCGTTGGACTACCAGTGGAACAAGACGAGAGTGGAAGTAAGGAGCGCCACGGACAAGAGGGGAAGGCACCACAAAAAGGTGGAAATAACACTACCTAGAAAGGAGGAGGTGTACAAGGGGCTGAGGGACCAGCTAGAGAAGGTAAACCATTTGGCATCACACTACGTTGATAAGGCGATAAGCGACGCCTTTTCCATCCTGAAGTCCTGGAGGAAGAGGGCGCTGAAGGGCAGGGCGTCCCTGAGGAAGCCCAGGGTGAGAAAGCCGAATGTTAGGGTCAAATCGACGCTTAGAAAGGTGGTCGAGGAAGAGGTCAGGGTCACTGTTAAGCCCTACCAGTACTTGACCTTCTCTTGGAGGGAGGCGTGGTTCAGGGAGAGGG
>JBBINF010000158.1:0-3423 GCA_037444045.1 Sulfolobales archaeon
CACCTCCGTGTAGTAGGTTGCGAAGCCCTTCCTAACGGCGATATCGCCCGTTATCCTGTGGTAAACCCTACCCGCGAAATCCCTCCTCAACAAAGCCAGGTTCTGAGCCAGCTCAACGCCAAGGTTAATTAGGTGCTCCACCGAATTATTAGCCTCTGGAGGAAGCACCTTGAGTATCTCGAGTGTTGCCTCTATGGCAGTCCTGTAGTCATACTTCAATAATTCGGAAAGCGCTTTCCTCAAGCCCTCAATGCTCCTTCCGTAATCATCTATGAAGGGCAGTCCGTGAACTAAACGCACGTGCTCGTAGAAGACCGTGGACAGCAATATCGAGAGACCAGCATGCCCGAAGACTACGTAGTTGAAGTCCTCCTGTTGAGACTCCCTCTTTGGAGACGAATTGCCCCTGTTTATCCTCATTGGAGATAACCCGTAAAGCTTATACAGCACCTCGTATATTCCCTGACTAATATTGCCCTTGTATTTTGTCTTATCTAAACTATTCAGGTTGTCCACGAAGTTGCCTATAGCTTTTTCAACCTCTCCAATCTCATTTTCAATCTCTCTCTCCTTAATCATGTTTATGTAGTCAATACTGTTCCTGATGATCTGGTGAAGATATGCCAGGTCAACACGGTACCAACCCTGTGTCATGCTCACGGCCTTGCTCTTCATATTCGACTCTATGAACTGTAGAAGCTCCGAAATCTCGGATTGAGAAAAAATCTTAACCTCAAACTGCGACTCACGGATTTTCCTGTTCAGCTCCTCCTCCGTCAGATTTTCGAAGTTCTCCTTTCTCCCTAGGTATAGGGCAATGGCTATGTTGGCGGAGCCATCCTCAATCCTACGCTTAGCATCCTCCTCAGCGTCGCCCCTATCGAAGGATGTCTCGATGGCTATGGTAAAGCCCCCATAATAGCACTTAATGTCTAGTCTCCTTGTTCTCTTACCACTGGTCTCGATCCTCTCAGCCCTACAATCAATCCCGAACTTACTGCTTAGTATTTGGGATATCCTATCATTGATAGTAGGCTCGGAAACCCTCTCAGACATCTCTCCCTAAAATTATTAAGGGATAAAAGTAATTAAAAACTAATGCATGAAGTGCATCATGGATATAGCACAGGAAACCACTAAGGGATAGCTATGAGCATGACTGGGTATTCGCAATCCTTTGGGGTAGTCTGATGATGAAGGGTAAATAGTGGTAAATATGGCTGTGCGCAATACGTATACGGACAATCATGAGACCGAAGTCCCATCCCCCGACCTTACCGAGCAACATGCCCCTTAAACCTCATCCCCCAGACACCACCCCGAGGTAATCCTCACGCCCGCTGGTTGGGATGTCGTCCTACGCGCAGGTGAGGAAGACAAAGCCACAACCCAGTGAAGACTATTAAGCTGAGTGCCTAGGTGTAGATGTGCCTTGGTTTGTGTACTACCGAGACTTGTTTAGGGCTGTGGACCTACCCAGCCCCGTGGCTACCGTGGATGATGCTGTGAGGGTGGGTCTCAAACTGGCTAAGGAACTCCTCGGCACAGTACATCGCCACTGCATCTACGAAGGACCCAACGAACTAATCATCGAGTACTGGAGCGACGGGGAGAGCGTGAAACTCATAGACGCAGAGGACCCGGTGGTTGCTTTGGAGCACTACTACGAGGCAGAGAAAGCAGGACTAATCAAGTGCACTAACGTGTATAAGCCCTGAACCCTCAACAAAAACAGCACACTACAAAGCTGTGGTGCGTATTCGGGCTTACAGCATCGAGCCACATCGAGCCATTAAAACGGTCTAGGAGAGACCGAACCAACACAACCACGCCAAACCACGAAAACATGAGTACTGTAATCAACACCGAAGCCCCACATTTACACAGCCATAATCGTCATCATTTTCATAAACAAAGCGAGCCACAGAACCTGAGTTCGAATCCCGGCTCTGGGCGTGGTTTTTGCTGATTTAAGCCACCCACGTGGGTTTATGGGGATTTCGAGGATGCGGTACTTACGTCCTTCTACCTCTTTCAGCCTTATCAGCCCTAGACGTAGCAGGACCGTGAGGAATCTGATGGCTTGGTATGACTGTAATCCATGGATGCCCTTCTTTCCACTCCTTTTCCCGTCACCGAGTAGCCTAAACAACTCGCCCGCCAGGTAAGCGCCGAGCCTGCCTTTGTTAAGCAGTACTTGCCTCCTCAACTCCTTGAGGGGCTCGATCAGCGGCGGGAGCATACGCAACAACCTCACCGCATCGTAACCCCATGTACGGAGTACTATGGCGTTTCTATTATTATTCTCAAAAAGAGATGCTTCAATTCCAAGCCTTCTTTTCAACTCGCTCTGAATTATAGCGTACAGCGACTTCTCACTCTCCAAATTACCACTGAGTGCCACCTCTACACCACTACGGCCCCACACAACGGTGCCATCACCAGCCATTAAGCCACTCAAAAACGCCATGAACTCCTCATCGGCCAACCCCATAAAGACAGCTGGGTCTCCCCAAACATCCTCAATGAAATGTTCAAGGTCCTTAGGCAAGTCGCTGAGTACGAAAAAGACCTTTCTATATTTTTCACGGATGTATGCCTTAGTCATTATGCCGTGTTTCGCAAAGTGATTGGCGATGCTGAGCATCGTCACTACGCTGGCTGGGTGCGATGTATTCACCTGCTTGAATCTGCGGTAGGGATCTTTGGCACTCTTCTTTGCCTCGGCGATTAGGTAGCCGGCGATGTACATGTGACATAGCTTCTCGTCACTAAATGCGTCGCATACGTCTTCATTGATTGAGTCGAACCTAGACTTGATTATGAGTGGTAGTTTCAAAGTAACGAGGCTTGTGTACATCCAATACGCATCGAATACCGACCTCAGTCTGAAGCCGCTAACTCTGCTGAACTCAAGGACTTCGTTAAACCTCATCAAGCGCTTCAAGGCATGCCAACGGACCGCCATTCGATAGATTTTAGATCTTGAAAAGTAATTCCTCAGCACACTCACGACATAACCGCCTATGATCAGCATTAATGGTGAAATGTTCGTGTTTGTTTCGACGTCCCTCAGCTTCGCCATCCTAATTATCGCCCTCACCCTCCCGCAATTTCCCGCAACACATCCCCTAATTGCCTCCTCGATCTCCTTGACGGTCATGGTTATTTCGGGCGTGACTGTGGAGTTGGCATTGTTATTATCCTGGCACCTCCTGAGAATTCTATCGACATACTGCGTATTCTTGCCCCAGCCCAACGCCCTCGCAATGTCGTACTTAGTCATTGGAGTCTCCGTCAGCAAGTACTTAACCACCAAGCACCTAGCCACCTCATCCAAGCCGCTGAACAACAGCCTCAACGCCCCACCATCACCATGCAGAAACCCCACCAACAACCACCACCGATCTCCCAACCTAAGCC
>JBBINF010000159.1:0-3412 GCA_037444045.1 Sulfolobales archaeon
TTCCACCCCACTGTTGGCGAGCACTTTGGAATACCAATAGTCGAGGCTATGTCGGCCGGGCTAATCCCAATTGTCCCTAAGGAGAGCGGGGGCAGGGAGGTAGTCCCCGAGTTCTCTTATGGGACTATCGAGGAGGCCTCCCAGCTGTTAAAACAAGTCATAAACGCAAGCCCAGACCTCAGGAGGGAGATGTCGAGGAGGGCTGAGGAATTTTCCTCGCCTAAGTTTAGGGCGAGGCTCTACGACGAGGTCTCAAAGTTCCTCTAGCTCCCGGCTCAGCTCCTCCCCCAGTGCCCTTCTCTTTTCCCGCAGCTCGTCCCTCTTGTGGACAACCCCGTTAGTTATAGTAGCAACTAGGGCTTCTTGTCCAGCGTAGTAGACCAAGTTAGAGAGTAGCCTGTCCTTGGTAAGGGGGTAAAGGAGGGAGGCGTCAAAAAGGGCTAAGTCTGCGTTGTATCCCCTCTCCACTAGTCCACCCTTTATTCCCAGTAGCCTATAGCCGTTCTCCGTTGCTGCCCTAAACGCGTGGATTGCCTTTATCCTGGTGTCCCAGTAGTTGTGCCTCTGCAGTAGCACAGCGTTCTTCATCTCAGCCAGTATGTCTAGGCTGTTGTTGCTTGACGCCCCGTCAGTCCCAAGGGTGACGTTAACCCCCTTCTCCATCATCTCAAAAAAGGGAAAGGCCCCTGCTGTCGCCAGCTTCATGTTTGAAGTGGGGCAGTGGGTTACCGCCTTAGCCTCTGCGAGGGCGTCTATTTCCCAGCTAGCTACCCAGCCAAGGTGGACCCCGTTTATCAAGGGGACTAGACCCAAGTCACGTAGGTACTCCACTGGGAACTTGCCGGTCCGCTTTTTGATCTCGTAAATCTCCCTCCTGGTCTCAGAGACGTGTATGTGTATCCAGGCCCCTTTCTCCTCCGCCAACTTTTTTGCCAACTTAAGGGTTCCCTCGCTTACGGAGTAGAGGGAATGGACGTTAACGACGACGTGAAAGTACTTGGAGTCGCGTAGCCCCTCTTGCCTCTTAGCTACTTCTCCAGGGTCGAACATGTCGTCAAGGAAAGTGTAACCAGCAAAGGCTGTCATTTTGTACTTATCCGAGAGAACCCTTATGTCCTCTGGGTTGAAGTACATGTCCACGAAAGCGGTAGTCCCGGAGGAGAGCATCTCCAACACTGCAAGCTCGCTCGCCAGCTCCATTAACCTTTTCGGCATCCTCCTCTCAAACTCCCACATCTTCTGCAACCAAGTGTGTAGCTCCGCGTCGTCGTAGTACCCCCTGAGGGCCACCATTGCGGCATGGGTGTGGGAGTTCACAAAACCCGGGGTGACCACGAGGTTTCTGCAGTCTACCTCGTCTCCCTCCTTTGAGTTTCCCACGTCCTTTATTTTCCCGTCCTCAACAACTACGTTTACCCTCTCCCTGACTCCCCTAGAGTCAAGGACGAACCTGCAGTCGACTAAAGTATACGCCTTATTATGAACTTCCACTCGAATTCTCCTAGTCTTACCTTTTCTCCCTCAACATTTAGCTTTTTCTTGAACAGGGGAGCGTAGACCACGAAAGTCTCAGCCTCCCCACCCTCAAAGGCTGGGTTAAACCCGAACTTCCTCGCGGCGTAAATTATCCTCTCCACGTCTTCCTCGTCCACCTCCTTCCCCACTAGCTCGAAGGGGAAGCCATAGGCTGAGGCTGAAGTCACAATAAAGCGGAAGCCCTCCCTCACCAATTCCCTCATGTACTCCTCCTGGTTCTTCCTCCACAGCGGGGAATAGGTCTTGAGCCCTAGTTCCTCAGCGACTAGGTTTACGTTAAGCCTCTGGTAGTCGGAGAGGAGGGCCCCAGTCACTATCCCTTCCGCCCCCATTTCCTTCGCCCTTTGGAAGGCCCTCTTGAGGTCGTTGAGTTCCTCGTCTTTCCTCCCACTAGTCCTCTCAAAAAAGTGGGGGAAGCCCATTGCCTCTGCCTGGAACTTGGCGAACTCGACGTTGGGGTGCTGGAACATCCACGAGTCCTCCCTCTCGGGCAGCATGGTTACGAGGCACGTTATCTCAAACCCCTTCATTACTGCCCAGTGGAGGGCGTAGGTGCTGTCCTTACCTCCGGAAAAAAGGGAGCAGACCCTCATAGCTCGTAACAGTATATGGTGTGTTCGGTCCACCCAAGTATGCCCATTGCCTTAACCCTCCTAGTTTCCTTTAGCCTGAGCCTTTCGAAAATAAAGTCGTGGCTAATTACCCTAGTCCCCTTCTTACCTAGCTTTAGTATTTTCTCTTGGATTATCTCGTTTGCCCTAGTAGAAAGGTATGCGGTTATTACGGTGGCCCTAGGTATTAGCACCTCCGACAGAAAGACCATGTCCCCGCAGATCACCTCAACGTCCGGATCCCTTGCCTCAAGGCAAAGGTCTTTATTTATCTCAACGCCTATGCCCATCTTAACGCGGAAGAGCTTTTTCGCGGTCTTTATTATCCTCCCGTCCCCGCATCCCAAGTCGAGGAGTACGTCGTCCTTGCTTAAGTTGGCACACTTCAGCATTTCCTCTACCACTTCTGGGGGTGAAGGCACGAAGGGCACTAACAAGAGCACTTACCTACTAACACTTTTTCCCCACCTAAATATTATCCTTGACTTCGTGAAGGCCCTGCACCTCTTATGCAGATCCGTCAGCGTGTTGACGTTGACTAAGGACGTGAGGCCTGGGTCAACAAAGGCTATTTCCTCCGTCCCCACAAAGTACACGCTGCTTGCGAGCTCTATTAGGTCAATTAACCTCTTGAAGTCGCCGTTCCTTATCAGTTCTGTCTTGTAGCAGCCTAGGAGGGGTTGAGGCTCGTCGGCAATTGGCAGTGCGGCGTCGGAGTCCTTGGAGCAAATTAGGTCTACCACTCCCTTTTTTATAAACGGGAAGTCGCACCCCGTTACAAAGACCTTTTCCCTTTTTAGAAAAGGTACCGCAAGCTTAAGGGCGAAGGCAGGCCCCTTCCTTTCCCTGTCCTCAACAAAGACGTGGTCTACTCTGAGCTTTCTGTCAACGTGGGAGACGACAATGGGGCGGTCAAATACCTCGGAAACCCTATCTATCATCCTCTTCCCAGAGATGCAGAACTCGCACTTGTCAGCGCCAAACCTCTTTGAGAGGCCCCCCGACAAGATCACGGCGTCATAAGAGTCTCTGTACAACTATCTTTTCCCCTTTTCTGTACGCGGTACCCCTCTTAAGTATTCCGAAGGCGTTGGCCTTGTTTATCTCGTTGTACAGTCCGACCCCCCACCTCAGCGGAAACGCCTTTCCCCCTTCCACGCGGAATAAGTAAACCGAGTCCATCTTGTGGGCCACCTCGACGTCCGTGGCAAGTTCGACTTCCTCGTATCTCCTTACCTCCACGTCAAGGAACCTGGAGATCAGGC
>JBBINF010000160.1:0-3406 GCA_037444045.1 Sulfolobales archaeon
GGTGGAGGACATGCTGAGGGGGGTAGAGGTTAGACTGGACTTAAGGGAACTGGCCTACAAGTTCGCAATGGAGAGGCAGAAGGAGTTCAGGGAGTGGTTAAAAAAGAAGATGAACGTAGATTTGGAGGCACTCTAGCTTCACGAAACCTTTATCAGTATCCTACCGTCCCTCTCCTTGCCGAACAGCGAGCTTAAGGCCTCCTTGCCCTCGCTTAGGCTGAACTGCTTCCACACCCTCACCTTTATTGGGATCCTCGCCAGCTGCTCCAGCTCGTACTTGGTCCCTCCAGTAGTGCCGATGACCTTTTTCTCTCCGCCGTATATGGACATCAACTCCACCTCCGCCTTTTGGGCGGTTAGTCCACCGAAGAACACCATTGCGCCTCCGGGAGAGAGGACTGACAAGGACTTTGCCCACAAGTCCCCGCCCACTGAGTTTACCACCACGTCAGCGCCCCTGCCCTCGGTTACCCTCTTAACGCCCTCCTCGACCTCGTTGTAGTTGAAGACGTAGTCTGCGAACTCCTTAACCCACTCCTTTGACGAGACAGCTATTACCTTTGCCCCCATCATCTTGGCCAACTGAAGGGCTATCATCCCTGTGTTCCCAGAGGCTCCGAACACCACTACTGTCTTGCCTAGGCCCACGTTTGCCTCCCTCAAGGCGTGGAAGGGGGTGAGGCCAGCTACAGGTAAGCTAGCGGCGACCTCCCACGGGACGGAGTCGGGCAACTTCACTAGGTTCTTGTCTGGGACGGAGACGTACTCGGCGAAGCCCCCGTTGGTTATTACGCTAATTATCCCCCCGTTCCTGCACAACTGCTCCTTTCCGGAGAGGCATAGGTCGCAAGTGCCGTCGAAGATCCTGTTGTAGACTACCACCCTGTCACCCTTTTGGAACCTCTTGACGTGCTCCCCTACCTTCTCTACCACGCCAGCGATCTCAGCTCCAGGGACGTGGGGCATAGGCTGGACCGGCAGGAAGTTGACCACGAAGTAGTCTATTGGGTTCACCCCAGCCATGACCACCCTTACCAGTACGTCGTGGGGCCCCACTTCCGGTTCCTTGAACTGGCCGAACTTTAGGTTGTCCAACCCACTTTTCTCGAAATAGATTGCTTGCATAAATCCACTTTATTAAAGAAAGTATATAAGACTTGTGAAGCTATTTTACTAAATAAAGTTAAAACTTACTTAAGAAGGAGATGGAAGGACTAGGCAAGGCCTTGAGGTTAAAAAGAGTTAGAAAAGCCTTGTGCCGCAGTTAAGGCAGAACTTGGCGTATGGTGGGTTCTGGGTACCGCAGGATGGGCAGACCCTCATCTGCATTTGCGGCTGAGGTGCAGGCTGTGGGGCGGGCATGGGGTAGTACGGTTGGGGGTACTGCTGGGGGTAATAAGGTTGCTGGTTGGGCATCTGGTTCTGGTAATACGGCTGTGGGTACTGGGGGGCTTGGGACGAGTAGGCCTTAACGTAGTTCTCTATTACCCCCATAACTTCCTTCTCTATCTCCAGGTTCCAGAGCCCTTCTCCTGCCTCCGCCAACAGCCCTATTGGGCCAAGGATTAAGTCGCCTGCCACTGCGTCTATGCCGTCCTCTGCCTTCACCCAGTCAGCTACCCCTATGTTGACGTCCAGGAAACCCGGGTGCCCATTAGCTTCACCGTAAACGCCCTGTCAGCCGCAAACAAGTGCCTTAAGAGCCCGGTCTTCTTTGCTTGGACTACGTAATAGTTGCCCGCCCCAAAGTACTGCGACTGGTACCCCTTGCTCAGGAACCACTCGTTTAAGTACTGGGCTAAAGCTTGAAGGTTAACGTTTACGTTTTCGAACCTCTTCTGCATGATAATAAATAGCTCAAGTAGGTTAAATAGGTTTTACGTATTTGCCGAGACCGCCTGCTCACATAGACCTCTCCCGGTTCTTAACACTCCAATCTTGGCTTAAACTTTTCGAAATAAATTTATACCTTGGATCCTAACTTATATTATATGCAAGAACTAGCAGTGACGATAAGAAAGGCAAGAGAGGAGGACTGGAAAGGAATATACGAGCTGTACAACTCCCTCGACGAGGAAGACCTCTACCTCCGTTTCTTCCACCTCTACAGGATGAGCGAGGAGGACGCCAGGAGGTTGGCAGAGGGGAGAGACCACGTGACCTTCGTGGCAGAGGCCAACGGGGAGGTCGTGGGGGAGGCCACTCTTTACAACGACGGCGAGTTCTCCCTCGTAGTGAGAAAGGAGTTCAGAAAGAGGGGAGTGGGGACCCTCCTGGTCAAGAGGATAATAGACGAAGCTAGGGCTCTGGGCATGGGCCACGTCAAGTTCTATACCTTAGCCGAGAACTACCCCATGATAGCCCTGGCCAAGAAGTTGGGGTTTTCCATAGCCTCTGACGGGGAAGAAGTTAAGGGAGAGCTAAAGCTAGAAGTGGTGTGCGTAAACGGATAAAGGTCAATTCCCTCGTGGTGTTATGAGGGAAACGCTGTAGGTAAAGTTAATAAGTTAAAGAACTAACTTTATGCGTGATCCAAGAACACCTTCCTATAATAACTGGGAAGTCCACGTACATCGACGACATAACTCCAAAGAACGTCGCGTTCCTCCACGTTATCAGGTCTCCAATTGCGAGGGGTAGGATAATTAAGCTGAGCAGACCAAACGGGGCACTTCTCTCCCTAACATGGGAAGACGTAAAGTACTACATGCCGGTGGTCGGCGACGCAGCCCTTCTGAGGCAGTCCAGGATAGCCAAGATGCCAGTCTTGGCTGACGAGAGGGTAAACTTCGTCGGCCAACCGGTCATGGCCATAGTGACTGAGGACCGCTACGCGGTGGAGGACGTCGCAGAGGAGGCCCAAGTGGACTACGAGGAGCTGAAGGCAGTTGTGGACGTTGAGGAGGCGGTAAACGCTGAGCCTATACACGAGGGTCTGGACTCAAACGTCTCGGTAGACCAGACCCTGTCCGGGGGAGAACTGTCCCTCAGAGAGAAGGCGGAGGTAGTGGTCTCCAGGAAAATAAAGCAGAGCAGGGTAGTGTCAAACCCCATGGAGACTAAGGGCTGCGTGTGCTGGTGGAACAACGGGTCCCTTAACGTATACGTCTCCACCCAAGCGCCGTTTAGGGTAAAGAACGACTTGAGGGAAGTACTGGGCATACCCCCTGAGAGGATAAACGTCTACTCCGCCCCAAACGTGGGGGGAGGGTTCGGGAACAAGACGGGGGCTTACCCGGAGTACGTGCTCGGGGCAATTGCGTCGCTGAAGTTAGGGAGGCCAGTGAAGTGGATAGAGACTAGGAGCGAGTTCCTGGTTAACGCACAGTCCCTTGGGAGGGGAGAGGTCTCTGACGTAAAGCTCTACGCCATGAGGGACGGGACAATACTGGGCATGGAGGGGACT
>JBBINF010000161.1:0-3401 GCA_037444045.1 Sulfolobales archaeon
AGAACTTCTTGAACTGCGGTGCACTACAGCCCTCTATGAAGTGAAGGTAAGACCCCTCATCAGCTACTACTAACGTGTGCTCGAACTGTCCCTCCATTTCTGAGCCTATCACGAAGAAGCCCTCTACTGGGGTAGTTATTCTAACTCCCTTGGGGACGTAGACGAACACTCCCCCGCTCCAGAGTGCTCCGTGGAGAGCAGCAAACTTGTGGTCTGAGGCTGGGAATATCTTCATGAAGTACTCCTTAATTACGTCAGGGTACTTCTGTACTGCCTCCTCTGGAGGCATCATTATTACTCCCTTTTTCTTCAGCTCTTCCTTCACGTTAGCGTAGATGGGCTCTGACTCGAGGACAGCCACTAGTCCCCCAAGGTACTTTTTCTCCGACTCAGGGATTCCGAGCTTGTCGTAGTACTCCTTTATCTCCTTCGGTATCTCGTCCCAGTTGTTGGTCCTTTCTATCCCGGGCTTTACGTAAAGTTCTAGGCTAGACACGTCTAAGGAGCCCAAGAAGTCAGGGAGCCAATTGGGAGTAGGTAACTTCTCAAAGAGCTCAAGAGACTTAAGCCTTAACCTGAGCATCCACTCCGGCTCCTTCTTGAGCTTCGAGATCTCCTCAATCGTGCTCCTGCTTAAGCCGGAGCTGACTATCCTCCTGTGAAATTCCTTCTCGTCTAGCTTTTCGTACTTCGCCTCTATAGAGGCGTTAAGGATCTCGTTTATGTCCAATGAAAGCTTCTCTTCCGGCATTTTGATCTTCCACCTTTAACTATGTTAAAGAAAAAATATAAACCTATGCTTTTAGTTCCTAATTACGCTCTCGTATCCCTTCTCGTCGATCAGCCTAGCCAGAGCCATATCTCCAGAGGCAACTATCTTCCCCTTATAGAGCACGTGTACCTTGTCCGCGTTTACGTAGTCCAAGATCCTCCTGTAGTGGGTTATTATTAGATAACCAGTGTTTGCCTCTTTTCTGAGCTTGTTTACGGCATCTGAGATTACCCTGAGCCCGTCTACGTCAACACCAGAGTCCGGCTCGTCAAGGATAGCGAACTTAGGCCTTAGGATAAGCATCTGCAGTATTTCGGTCCTCTTCTTTTCGCCTCCGCTAAACCCCTCAAATACCCCCCTGTTTAACAGGTTCTCCGAGACCCCCACTGTCTTAGCGTATTCCCTTATTGTCTGGAACATCTGCATAACGGATTCGCTCGAACCCCTTATCCTGTTAAGCTCAGCGACTAAAAGGGTGGAGAGTTTGACCCCAGAGATCTCGATAGGGTTCTGGAACGCTAGGAAAAGACCCCTCTTGACCTTCTCGTCTGTCTCTAAGTTGGTTATGTCCTCGCCGTCTAGGGTTATCCTCCCCTTAGTTACCTTGTACTTAGGGTGGCCCATTATCGCCAAAGACAAGCTTGTCTTACCGGAACCGTTTGGGCCCATAAGTGCGTGTATCTCTCCGCTCTTTACTTCCAAGCTTATACCTTTAATCACTTCCTTACCTTCTACCTCAACGTGAAGGTCCTCGATCTTAAGCACTGACATTTTGTTTTCACCACAGTTTTATCTCTATGGAGTTAAGTTTCTTTCTATCCAGGGCATGTCCTCAAGGAAAAGCGTACAAGAAGAGTTGTCAAGTGCAGACTCCAAGGTTGTAACTAGGTCGTCCATATAGCTAGTAAGCAACTGGTGCTTCTTGCGGTCTATAACGTTCAAGTTGTTTCTCACCTGTTCTATTATGGAGAGGCCGTTCTTTACCCTCTTTATGCTAGGGAACAACACAGTCATCACTACCTCATCTAACAAGTCGTTTATCCTCTGCAAAGACTCCTTGATAACTCCTTTTTCTGTCTCTTCGAGTTCCTCCGACTTAACGACGTCGTATATCTTGTTAATTATGTTACCGGTGTTTAGGAGTAGGATCGCGTTCATGACTATGAAGAAGTTCTTTACTATGTTCCTTGACGTGTCGTGCCTAACGCTCACTATGCGCCTCATTAACATGTAGTAAACCCTCTTCAAGTCGTCCCCACTTACTGGTTCCCTCTGCGTCTCACCGCTTAAGTACGCTATTATTTCGTCCACTTTCTTGGATATTACGTTCAGCATCCTCCTAAGTAACGACTCCAGCCCTACTTTATCTGAGTCGAGCAAGCACTCCACCTTTATCCTTCCTTCAGACACCTCTGTTACCTCTGAGCCAACCATCTGCTTAGTAACGTTTACAATCTCCTCCACGTCCTTCTGCATTAACGGCTTTTTGGACTCGAAGACTATCTCATCGTACCCCAAGGAGTAAAGACACGGTATGATCCCCGGCATAGGCTGCTTTAGGGAGTCTATGTCTATCTTTATTGACCTCTTGTTTGCTACCGTCTTTACCTTTTCTGCCAAGAGCTTTAAAGACCCGTCCTCGGAGACCTCCACCAAGATCTTGTCTCCGGGCTTTATGTTCCAGCGGTTTATCCACTTCTTAGGCAAGGTGATGAATAAGGAGGATGAGCCTAACTTTTGGACTTTCCTAGTCTCAATGTCCTTTGAGTTGTCCACTTCCTCCAATTTGAGTCCACAATATATACTGTGTTAAACTATGTTTATAAAGATGTTGCAAATCGTATATATCATGTTATGAAAGACCCTTTTTAAGATGTGGTCTTCCTTACGATAATTTTTATGAAACCTTTACTATTTTCTACCTTTATATCATACTTATCATATTTTTCTGGTAAAGGAAGCCTTAAGGAGTACTTCCTCCCCTTCTTGTCGCTACACGAGAACAAGAGGTCTCCGGACTCAGCCTTTACGTAGACCGTGGTGTAGTCCACGAAGGGCACATCAACGATGTAGTATGTGACCCCCCCACTTTCGTATACTGTGTAAAGGGGGGTCAGCCCTTCAGCAATTCTCTCCATCTCCTCTTCTAGTGCCTTCATTTCCTCCTCTTGCTCTTTCATTAGCCTCTTGAACAGTTCGTAGAGATCCCACGTAACGGGCATCTTAGGTCACGTGTACGTCATTGGCTTCCCTAGAGTATAGGAGGGGAGCTCCTTCTTGGTCTGCTCCATGAGTCCCTTTATCCTTTCCCTTATTTCCTCAGCTTGCTGGAGGAGGGAGGTAACGTCGATCTTGAAGCCTATGTATTTAGAGATTATGTCCAAAGCGACAGCTGAAGCCTCTGGGTCAGGGAGGTCTAGGAAGGACTCTACTGCTATTACGAAGTTGTCTATCCCTGCCCTAGCTGACTCCATTAGAATCGGAGCGTAGGGCCCAGCAATGTAGCCATCCCCAAACTTCTGCATTAGATCTAACTTCTCGAGCTCCATAGACAGCTGTGGGTTGTTGGAAATCCAGTACGCGTTTGGCTTATCAATTTCCAGCCTATTTTGTATAGGGAGGCCCGTAA
>JBBINF010000162.1:0-3399 GCA_037444045.1 Sulfolobales archaeon
TATGGAGTACCCGCACAGACCCTCCTTGACTTCCTCGCGATAGACTAAAACCTCATTTTCGTTAGACGCCTACGACGGCGACAAGTTCGTGACCTTCTTACTCAAACAGATGTACTCACTGAAATACAGCATGGTAAGGAAGATTCGGGGTATATGTCCACATCTGGGGCAAGACCTAGAGGTAAAGCGTGGGTCTACCTCAACTACGCGGGAGCCGTGGAGGGAGCCTAGTACTTTAGTACAATGTGTATAGTCCTCCAACCTAGAGACCCCCTTAGACAGCTTGTAATTTAGTGTCTTCGAACATGTTTGCCTTGTCCAACTTTTCAACCGCAAAGGTGTTTAAGGGGTAAAGCTCTAGCAGTGCGTTCACGAACTTGTGCACATAGTCGACGACCCTGTTCCCCTAGCGGTGGGGGTACTTCCTCAGTAACTCTTTTCCCTTTTTACCGTGCTTTGAGGCAAAGGACTGCACTTTACCCCAGGTGGGCAAGGCCTTCGTCTGCGAGAAGTGAGGGTCTAAGATGGACAGGCAGTTGAACGCGTCCCTTAACGTCTACCTAAAGGTTTGCGGGTTCCACCACTTAGGTGGTATTCCATCTAGGTGGGTAGGAGTTACCCCGCTAATGGGGCGGAGGAGGATGAAGGCGAAGAGCTCGCTCGACCCACGTGAAGCCCAAGGGTTGAGGGTCTATATCAAGTTATATGAGGCCCTATGAGACCTAAACCCCCTTAGCTGGGCGTAGTAATGACAAGGCCTATTAGGTCTTGGCCGTCTACCTCAGGGACCTAAGGAATGGTGCCAGGGTTCAAGGCACTAACGAGACCTCAGAGCCCTTACCGTGGAACAGAATACCAACAAAATCCATCTCTGTGATTTAAAATATATAGCGTTATTAACAGTGACCTTATCGAATGTCGTCAGACGGCAGCGGTAACAACAGGATATTACGGTCCATCGGTATTCCCCCTAGAGAAGTGTTGTTTGGGCTATATCAATTCTCTTGAGATTTTTTAGGGATAATATTCCTGGAGTTCACCAATTTCATCGACCTCTGGCACTCTGCATAGCCTAGGGTGAATATACTGGTGTATTGGACAGTGCACTAGTACACTTACGCCACTAAAGCTGGGCTTCTCTTTCGTATCTCAAGCACTACCCCCGTTGTAGCTGAAATGCTTATGGGTGACCAGCACTTTCCCCTAGGTGGGCCTTCGTTGGTACTAAGCGAGTAAGTCCTATTGACTGAGGGACTTGCAGCTGCGGAGCCTAACTCCCCGCGGGGTTCACTCCTTAACCCCCTTTACGTCTATCTTCTCAACGCGTCCTCAGCTTACTACCCACTTTAGTGGGGGGCTTTACGGTCTTTTAAGCCTACTTAAAGAGGGGGGCCTCTAACTCACTTGCGTGGGCCTATGCGGTTAGCAGATGGACAAGTTACGCGGTTGCCCCCTGTTATGGTCTAGCCTTCACGGTACTCTCTCACCGGGGGTTGCCCCCTCTGAGCCCTGCTTTACCCCTCTGTAATCCATACCTTGTAAAGGAGTACAGGAGTTAAGTGGGGAGATAGGCAAGAGGTCAAGTCTACTCTAACTAAAATAGGGGGCACTGCTCCTCGGGGCGTCCACTGTTCCTCTCCCTTACCCTGTATTCACCGTGGCCCAATGTCGGACTTTACAATAGACGTGGGCTTTTCCCTTAGGCCCAGTGGAGGACGGAAGAGCTAGTGGTCCTTGTCTCTCTGGAAAAATTTTATATTAAGACGTACCTCATCCCCTACTAGATGTCATACACTTACGCCTTGGTGTTTGGGTTAATGATATTAGAAGGGATAGGGCTCCCAGTGCCGAGCGAGGTGATAATGCCCTACGTGGGCTACTTCTCCCGCCTCGGCTCAATGAACTTAGTCGCGGGCATATCTGCGGGCACCTTGGGTAGCCTAGTCGGGTCAATAGTGGACTACTACATAGCGTTGAAGCTTGGACTCCCCTTCTTGTACAAGTACGGTAAGCTCATAAGGCTTGACGAGGGCAGGCTAGCCCTACTGAACAAGTGGTTTGAGAGGTACGGTGCCTACGCGGTGTTTGGGTTCAAGTTCGTCCCAGAAATAAGGGCCCTCATTTCCCTCCCGGCGGGGCTAGCTAGGATGGACTTACTGAGGTTTATTGTGTTCACTTTCTTGGGCCACCTAATATGGGACTCAGCCCTAGCCGCGTTGGGCTACGTCTACTACTCTCAAGTAGGTTTCATTACCCACTTACTTGAGACCTACTCCGTCTACCTCCTCGTGGTGGGCGTTATAGCTGCTGTGCTTATCGTGGTCTACGGGCTGAAAAAGAGGTAGACGCGTGGCACTTAAGGCGGACAGCTAAGGCTTCTCTAGCACGGGGTCTACCCATTTAAGAGGGGGTATTTGTCCAAATTCGTCCTACCCACTCCCCCACTTGGTTAGGGCATTACTCTGAGCTAGTGTTTCCCGGTTCCGGGGTATTCCCAAAAGGGTGCTTGTGGACAGTTTCTCCCTAATTAAATAATAACGCTCTGGGTATAAATCTATTCAAGCCAAGTTTTATCCGTCCTCCAGAGCTCATTTGGCTCCGGATTGGACTTTTGGGACGCCCAAGATCTCCATAACGTACAAAATTCAGCACGTATTTACCGTTGCACCTATCGGTAGACTGGACTAGTGGAGAAAGGATCCAACTCACCTAAGTGAGGTACCCAAGCTCCTGCGTCTAGGTTAGGTCAGTCACTACCTTACCCTTTTACCACTATCCCCGCTATTACAGTTATCCCGTTCTTTTCCGCCTCTCTCTTTACCTTTGCCTCTATGGTGTTTGCGACCAAGAACTTCTTTACCGGCTTGTTGTAGAGGGAGGAAAAGACCTTCTCCCTTATATCCAGTTGCTCTATTGCCCCCTCGTCTGCGAAGTTCTTTATCTCGAACAGGTAGATGTAGTCGTTGGTCTCGTAGAAGTCTACCTCGAATTCCCTGCCCTTAAACACTACCCCCTTCTCGTCCACTATCTTCCCGTGCTTTACCTTAGACGGGTCTACTCCGTGGAGCTTCAGTGCCTCCTTGTACAGCCCCATTATAGTCCTCTCTATGTGGTGCCCTGCCCTTGAGGTGAACGAGGAAAAGGCCACGCGGAGGAGCTTTATCTCCCTCCAAATCTTCCTGTTCTCCTCCTCGAGGGCCTGGAACCTCTTCTCGTTGCTCTCTTGGAGCGCCACGAACCTCTTCTCAAAGTCCTCCCTCATCGCCTTCATCTCCCCTTGGAGGGAGAGTATCGCCTTTTCCAGCTCCTCGATCTTCTTTAATATTACGTCATCTCTTATCTTCTCGTACACCTTGTCGGCCAGAGCGGAGAGGAGTTTCGGGTCGCTGAGTATCCTCT
>JBBINF010000163.1:0-3373 GCA_037444045.1 Sulfolobales archaeon
CACCTTGCGTCTAGACGGCCACCCAACGCCCTCTTCCCGTGCCTTGTAGTACCCCTTTAGAGAAACTTTCTGAACGCCTCTAGGGACTCCCGTTCGCTGTAGAATGGGTACTACTGGTGGATAGTCAGCCCTCTAGAGCTTAGCTAAATAGAGCCTTCTGACAATTGACGTCATGCGTAATGTAGTCCCCTAGCCTTTAATAGGGCTGAGACCTAAAAATTAGATTATATACACAAAATAAACAAAAAATTAGATCTGCTCAGCTTCCACTAGGGTTAAGGTCTCCTTTACTCCTGGTAAAGACGCTATGGAGTTCACTACAAAAGTCCCCAGCTGGGAGATGTCCTCCACGTCTACAGAGACCAACAAGTCGTAGGGCCCATAGGTCGTAGCCACGTACGACACCCTAGGTATTGCGTAAAGCGTCGCCACCAGGGACCTTATCTTGGAGGGGTCTACCTTGATTAGGACGTGGGCTCTCTGCATGTTGGCGTAAGTCCTCACTAGGTCCCACTCCGTGACAATCCCCCTCAAGGAGGAAGCCTTTGGCTCGTTGTTCTCAAGCAGCAACACGGATCCCACGTTTTTCGCGGTAATTAGGTCAGCAACGTCTCCCACTGTGGCGTCTAAGTCCTCTGAGACTAGTCCCTTGGACGTTACGTCGGACAGCTTGGACGACGCGTTGCCCTCGTAGAAGGCCTTAAGTACGTCCCTGAGTGAGACCACGCCTATCACGTCGCTCCCGGAGATCACTGGGACGTGAGATATCCCGAGGGATATCATCGTGTTCGCAGCGTCTAACACTGTCTGGTCTGCGCTTAGTGTAACGACGTTCTGCGAGCCAACCGCTATTGCCGGGATAGTGACCCTGGGCACAACCTTAGCGATGTCCCTCTCGGTTACTATGCCTTGGCCCCTAACTATCAACGAGCCAACACCGTACTTGACCATTAGCTTTGCCGCGGTCCTGTTAGTAGTGTCTGGGTCCACAGATATTGCTGGCCTAGCTAGTTCTCCCACTTTCTTCCCCGTCCAGTTGGGGTTGCCCAACGCCTCCCTGACTATTGTCCTCGCTGATATCACTCCTATCACGTTACCTGCTACGCTCACTCCCACCCTCCTAATCCCGGTCTTTACCATGAGCTCCGCTGCGTCTTTAAGGGTGGAGTTCACGTCCACTGTCTTTAAGTTTTGGGTCATTATGTTCTTTAGCATAAGTTAAATTTGGATTCCTAGGTTATAAGTGTTCTATTTATAGAGTAATAATATGCGAGGTAACAGCCGTTAAAGAAAGAGTTAGCCCCAGATTTACAGCTCTAGACCACACATTGCAAACCTAGGTAAAGTCCCTACCCGGTAAACTCGGAGTAGTTCCACGGCCCCCTTTCTTAGGTGCAAGGGGGGTATGCTGCCCATTTACGTTCAAACTTGGTGACTCCAGGGCCACGAGAAGGGGTTTTCCCTTATCCCCCTTAGGTTAATACTCCGTCATGTGCTATCTAGGCGGGGTTACGGGTCGTACCTTGGCTTTCTCTGCGTCCCCCTCAGTCCACGCGTCGTTGGCTACACGGAAGCTCTCTAGCCCCCATCTTTGAGTTTAACGGCACCGTCAAGTCACGCTGAGGCACCCTGTCTCGATTTCCTCCTCGGCTACCTCCTACTGCAACCCCCTCGGTCAGCACGATCCCCATGACATGTAAGACAAGTGTTCGCTCAATGTTTCTGAAAAAAAGATATAAAATGAAAAGTAGCTGTTTAACCCTTCTAAATAAGTTGCCACTTTTATGTCCAAATATGTTCCCTCATTATATAATGTGTGATATTATGTTCTTCTTTGGTTATAATAGCATAATTTTTTCTCTGATACTCTTCTAAGTCTATTAAGCTAAAATGTTTCATGAATTAATAATATTTATATTTTCTCAGAGAAAGTACAAACTTAATGGGCATAGTCTTCGCCGACGATATGGAGAGGTTGCTCATAGTCAGCCACGTGGACTCGGCGGAGAGGCTAGTAATGGACATCTTGCTCTTTGGGGACTTCCAGCCTGAAGACCCCCTCTATTCCTCCGAGTTGTCAAGAGTGGAGAAGTCCGACGAGTACTTAGCCACTTTACGCGACCACCTGTCCAAGATCAAGGAGGTAATTGACTTCTACAACATCCCGTATAGGAAGGAGGGCGAGATCGCCTTCTCAGACCTCAAGACGACTCTGTCGGAGCTCTTTAGCAGGAGTGAGGAATACGAAAGGGAAATATTCGATAAGGTCTCGAGGCTTAAGGAGCTAAGGGAGGAGATCGTGAACACGTACAAAGAAATAGAGGAGAACAGGACGGAGGAGAGGCTCATCTACCTAGATAAGGTTCTATCAGAGGAGAAGAAGGTCAGCTACTACCTGGAGGCAGCCAGGGAGAAGACCTCGGGGGTAATGGCCCTCTACAACGAGTTATTGACGATGGAGAACTACCTCAGGATTCTGGTCAAGGCTAGGCGAAGCGAGTACTTCTTCTTCCTTGAGGGGTACACGAGGAGCAAGTCGGCGGACAAGTTGGTAAGAGCGTTAAACGAGAAGTACCCGAAAAAGGTGTTAATCGAGAGGGAGAGGCCAGACAAATACGAAATAGCGGAGGAACCACCGACGTCTTTCTCCCTACCAAGGGCACTGAAGCCCTTCGAGGTAATAGCCGGGGTCTACGGAACGCCCTCCTATTGGGAGGTAAACCCGACCGTCCTCTTCGCCTTTACCTTCCCGCTCTTCTTCGCCCTAATGTTTCCAGACGCTGGGGACGGTCTAATAGTCCTCCTGTTCTCGGTTTTCCTCTACAGATACTCCGTTAGGAAGAACAGTCACCAAATGGCGCAAATTTCGCAAGTACTAGGGATATCCAGCTCTATCTCCGTCGTAGTCGGCATTTTCATAAGGGAGTTCTTTGGCCCGCTGTTAATAGGTGGTACGAGGGAGGTCTTGCCCAGCGCCACCCAGGCTACCGTCGGCCCCCTATACTACGTGTGGCCCGTCCCTCCCCAGGTAGCCCAAGGGCTGTCGGCGGTCATACCCTTCGGGGAGTACTCGGGGCCGGAGTCAGGAATTGTAGACGCAATGATAATTGCGGTCTTAATAGGGACGACTACTATGCTCGTAAGCAACGTACTGGGGGTGTACAATACGGTACACAAGGTGGGGCTGAGGGCTGCCCTATTTGAGAACTTGCCGACTGTGGTAATATATCTTCCAATCACCCTCCTGTTCCTCTACGGCTTTACAGACCCCAGGGACTACTTCGAGGAAACGCTCTCGGTACTGTCATCACTCCTATACGTAGTCCTTAGGTTCCCCAACAACCCCTTAGGGTCGGCGCAAGACCTTATCTCC
>JBBINF010000164.1:0-3372 GCA_037444045.1 Sulfolobales archaeon
GCCCCAACAGTAGATAAGTTCCTGTAAGCCTCAGCAAATATTGCTTTGCCGCACTCGTAGGCGTCCTCCGCACAGAGGTCGGGGTTTGCGTCCCCCTTGATTGCCAGGAGCTTCCCGTTTGGCAGGGAAACGACTGCAGCGTCCGCCTCCCCGGGCTTCACAACGGTGGAAGTACCAACCTCGTAGTCGAACTGCGAGTAAGCCCACTCCTTGCTCACCATGTCTGGGTGGGTGAGGACACCGTGTATTGCCTCCTCTAGTTCTACGCTGGGCCTTATGTCTACCCTTTTCGCCTTTTCCCTCACTGGCCAGACGTAGAGCGGGGGAGAGAGGAGGAGGTCTGAGGGAAGGGAAGCTATCTCCTTCCCCTGGTAGATGAACCTAATCGTCCTGTCTGGAGTTATCTCTCCTATAACTGCACAAGGGTACTCGTAGTACTCAAAGGCCTTGCACACTTGGTCGACGTTCTCCTCCTTTACCGCAAAGAGCATCCTCTCCTGGGTCTCCGATATTATGACGTCCTCTGGGCTCATGTCCTTTACCCTCAGCGGGATCCTGTCAACGTATACCCTAGCCCCGAGCCCGTTGGCCATCTCTGTTACAGCCACCGCAAGCCCACCTCCTCCTAAGTCCTTTATTGCCTCTACCTTGTCCGCGACCTCCAGCGTGACGTCAAGGACTATTTTTCCGGCAAATGGGTCAGCTATCTGGACTGCCCCTATTTCGTTCTCCCCGCTCAGCTTCCTGGAGGCAAAGGACGCCCCTCCCAGCCCATCTATCCCAGTTAGTCCCACTAGGACTAACTTTAGCCCGGGCTCCTTGACTACGCTGGGCTTTATCTTGTCCTTCTTGACCACCCCCACGCACGCCACGTCAACGAGGGGGTTGTCGGAGAAGGAGTCGTCAAAGGAGAGCTCCCCTCCGACTACTGGGATTCCAATGCTGTTGCCGTAAAATCCAATGCCCGCGATTATGTTCTTCAATAGCCACTTGTTCCTGCTGTCCCTCAGTCCACCTACCCTTATCATGTCAAGGAGGGCTATTGGCGTAGCCCCCTTGCTTATTATGTCCCTTATTATCCCCCCAACTCCCGTGGCGGCCCCGTTGAATGGGTCAATTGCCGAGGGGTGGTTGTGGCTCTCCACCTTTAGCACTATTGCGTATCCGTCCCCTATGTCCACTGCCCCCGCGTCCTGCCAGTCCTCAATCCCCATCACTACCCTAGGCCCCTCGCTAGGTAAGCTCCTGAGGAAGACCTTAGAGGACTTGTAGGAACAGTGTTCTGACCAGAGGGCGTCAATGACCTTAACCTCTACTGGGTTAGGATCCCTCCCAAGCCTCTTCCTGGCCGAGTCGAGTTCGTAGTCCGATAGGCTTACCATCTCAACCCCCTCAAGAGCAACAGTCCATCCACGCTACCGTCAATTGAGGTCAAGGAAAACGACGCCCTTTCTGGGTGGGGCATGAGCCCTATTACGTTTCCCTCTTCGTTGGCTATTCCCGCTATGTTGAGCACTGAACCGTTTGGGTTGTACTCCTCCGACACTTCTCCCCTCTCGTTGGAGTACTGGAAGACCATGAGCTTCCTAGCCTCCTCCTCGTCCAGGAAGAACCTGCCCTCAGCGTGGGCTATTGGCATCCTGAGGACTTTCTTGGGCAAGTTCTTGGTGAGCCTAGTGTCCTCCCTGACCACCTTGACGTAGACCCACCTCGATATGAACCTCATCTTCAAGTTGGGCAACAGTGCCCCCTTTAGTAGCCCGCTCTCGGTGAGTATCTGGAACCCGTTGCATATCCCCAAGACCGTCTTCCCTTGGTCTGCCATCTCCTTAATCGTCTTCATTGTCTCCGTGCTTGCAGCTATTGACCCAGCCCTCAAGTAGTCCCCGAAGCTGAACCCCCCGGGTATCACGACTGAGGAGTACTTGTCTGGGTCTAGCTCCTTATATCTGACTAGCTCGGCCTCAACCTTAGCCTCTCTCAACGCCTTTACTACGTCGTACTCGCAAGTAGTCCCGGGGAACTTAACGATCGCCGTCTTCGTCCCTCCTCACCCTTATCTCTACCTTGTGGACTATTGGGTTGTATAGCCTCTTTTCGTCGGCGACCCTCTTGGCTATGCTCACCGCTTCCTCTTCGGACCCCGCGTCGACCTTGAAGACGACGTATTTTCCCGCCTTGACCTCAACGACCTTGTCTGTGACCTTGTCCACCATGTACCTCTTTATGGTCTCGCCTTCAGGGTCCCTAATGCCCTCCTTGTTTAGGATAATTACCTCGACGCTGTACATCAGACCACCTTCTTTAGCCTCTCTAGGAAGTTGGCGTAGGAGGATGCCACTACCTCAAGTGGCTGTCCCTTCCTGTAGAGGTCCTTGTCGTAGATCCTGCCCTCCTTGTCCCTAACCCTCATGGAGTCCAGGGAGATCTCGTCGCCTATTATAAGCTCGTTTCCTAGCCTCCCGAACTCGAGCTTGAAGTCGTAAAGCACTAGCCCCATCTTCTCAACGACTCCCTTGAGGACCTTGTTTGCCTTCACCATTGTCTCCTCCACTTCTTCAGCCTCTTTCCTGTTCATTAGCTTCAAGAACTCCATGTGGTAGTAATTTAGCATCGGGTCGTGCCTTGCGTCGTCCTTTAGGAAGAACTCCACAATGGGCGGGTCAAAGACCTCGCCCTCCTTTATTGGCAACCTCTTTACTATGCTCCCCGTGGCTACGTTCCTCAGAACCACCTCGACTGGGATCATCTTTAGCTTTCTGACTATCATAGTCCTCTCGTCGTACATCCCGACGTAGTGCGTCTTAATTCCCTCCCTCTCCAAGGCCCTAAAGAGTAGGGCTGAGGTCTGGGCGTTGACCACTCCCTTGTCCTTAATCACGTCAACCCTTGCCCCGTCCCCCGCTGTCACCGTGTCCTTAAACTTCAGGAGGACGTGGCTCTCGTCAAAGGAGTAAACTTCCTTTGTCTTACCCTCCCCTATCTTCGTAAATTCCATACCCCACATTTCCTTAACTAATATAAAAAGTCATCTAATTTCCTCTGGGATTTTTTACTTGATTAAGTAAACAAGCATTAAATAGCCTATCCCTTCTCCTCAAATGCCTATGGAGATAACAATAGACGACTTTGCGAAGCTCGACATAAGGGTAGGCGTTGTAAAGCTAGCAGAGAGGATTGAGGGGACAAAGCTCCTTAGGCTAATAGTGGACTTGGGAAGCGAGGAAAGGCAGATAATCTCTGGGATAGCGGAGTACTACACTCCAGAGCAGATGTTGAACAAGAGAGTCCTAGTCCTTGTCAATCTGAAGCCCAGAGTGATAAGGGGGTACGAAAGCCAGGGGATGGTATTGGCGGCTGGATGTAAGGAGG
>JBBINF010000165.1:0-3314 GCA_037444045.1 Sulfolobales archaeon
CACGCCACCAAAGCTACGGCGCAAAGTATTGGGAGCCTACAGCATTAAACAAGCCAACAAAACACAACAAATAATCCACGCGAGCAAAGAATTGGTAAAAATCGCGGATGGGGTCGAGGCCATGTTCTCCCTTCCCTCCTCCCTGAAGAGGATGATGGGCAAGTACGTATCTTCAGTGCTGAAGGAGGGGGTATTGAACGATGTGCTTGCGAAGGCGTTCACCTACAAAGTGGCAACGGCGCATAGGGATGGGGATGTGAGGGAGGTGGATGGGGGATGGATGAGAATATGGATGCCCGGGCTGTCATGGGTGGAAGAGGGAAGTGATAGCCTAGCGGCGGGGAACTGAATTATGCAACAAAAAAGCATGAACAAGAAAAGTTTATATGTCAGTTTACTAATTATTAATAGGAGGGATCGATATGGGTTATGAAACGGAAATAAAACCATACAATACAAGTCAATTTGACAGAGTTTATGTGGCCCTAGTTACGCCCTACAAAGAGGATAGCTTAGAAATAGATGAAAACCTTTACCGTGAGCACGTGAGGCGCTTTACCCAGAACTCGCTTTTCATAAAAGCAGGGGGGGCAATCATTGCCAACGCGGAAGCTAGTGAAACGTTTTACTTAGACCAATGGGAAAGGGATCTCCTGACCAAGATCGCGGTCGAGGAAGCGAACGGAAAGTTCCCAGTATTCGCTGGCGCCTACGGAACTTCAGTACGCGAATGCGTTAAAGCAGCACTTCACGCTAAGAAGTTAGGGGTAGACGGAATATTCGTCTTTCCTCCAGCTGGGAGCTTAGAAGTTTCCCACGGAATAGACACGGCATGGAATCCCGAAATATGGACTGAACATGTACGAACAATTGCTATCGCAACAGGTCTTCCAATAATCCTACACCCGGCCGCTCCCACTACTCCACAATACGGAGCCGGACTTGCCCCGGAAACAATTAAGATGGTTCTGCAGGAGGTTCCTAGCGTTGTAGGGTACAAGATGATATTCCACAACGAGGTTGCCTGGTGGAAAGCCGCCCAGCTGATTCGCTCACTCGATCGCCATGTCGCCATTCTTGAAACTGTGCACAGTGAGCCGTTCTCATTTGAAACAGAGATTCTTGGTTGGTCGGCTGGGTTTGTGGATGGTATGGTGCAGGGGGCATTAAACTTTCTGGTTGAACCGCTATCAGAGTTCGTTATCGCAGTGAAGAATAACGACTTGGATGAGGCAAAGAAGGTCTGGACGGAACAAATACAGCCTGTTTACAACGTCGTTTACGGATATGGGGGATATTCCAGATTGCACATCCGCTACAAAATCGCAACCTGGATACGAGGTTTCATACCGCATCCATTTATGAGGCCTCCCATGCCCTTACCCAGGATCGAAGAGATTAGAATGATCTACAAAGTGATTGAGAAGACAGGCCTTTCCCACATAAAGGAATCCGAAATAGAGGAGACTTATAGGCGGGGAAAGGAAATTTACAGAAAATACATTGAAAAGGAAATAAGTAGGGCAAGGGAGGAGGTTAACCATGGCGGATGAAGATGAAATAAAGAGAGCTCTCAAGGACTTGGAGAGACTTAGTGCAGGAAGCTATCTAAAGCGGCTAGTACTCCTCCTCGGAATTGGGACTTTCTTTGATGGGTTCGATATTGCAATCATAGGGTCTGTACTTCCAGTGCTAATAGTGGTTATGCGGCTCAATTACGTACAGCTTGGAGAACTCGCAGGTTCCGTTTATATTGGAGAGCTTTTCGGCGCTTACATCTTCGGCTGGGTCAGTGAAAAATACGGCAGGAAATGGGCTTATATAACCGCCGTTTTACAATACGGTTTATTCACTATCTTGACAGGTCTTGCTTGGAATTACGGCTCAATCTATTGGTTCAGACTGTTATCTGGATTCGGTTTGGGAGGGGAAGTCCCGGTTGCAGCGGCCTTGGTATCTGAGTTTGCTGGAACAAGAAGGAGGGGTCTCATCGTATTAGTATATGAAATACTCTACGCTTGGGGGTTATTCCTTGCGCCACTTATTGCTGCTCTGGTTTACACTATTATGGGAGAAGCAATAGGCTGGAGGTTCTTATTCTTTCTTGCAACGATACCCCTCGCCGCAGGTATAGCTTCCATATTCGCACTGTGGGAATCTCCCCGTTGGCTACTTAATCACGGAAGGATCCAGGAAGCTAGGGCAATCCTGGATAAGCTAATGAAGAAGACGGGAGCCAAGAAGGAGGATTCATTCCTCGTCCAACTGGACAAGGAAATAGACGCGACGGATACAACCCCTAAGAAGACAAGATGGCTTGAACTATTTTCAAAGCAATATCGGAGGAGAACAGGATTTATTTGGACAGCTTGGTTCACTGCGTACTTTGCGATCTACGGTATATCGATATGGCTCCCGACCCAGCTTGTAAGGGTCGGTGGCTTACCTGTCACAATGTCCTTGGAAGTTACTGCCCTTGCTTCGGGCATCGGTGTGGCGTTCGGCTACTTAATGACGCTTACTGTCGACAGTGTAGGCAGAAAAACGTGGTCACTAATCGCCTACACTATTTCGGCTTTAGGACTTATATACGGGGTCATTGAAACACTGGTATTCCACAATTATCATTGGCAGGTGCTCCTGATAACTGCTTTACCCGGATTCGCAGGCGTGGGAGGAGTTATGGGCCTTCTCCTGTATGCATACACCGCTGAATTATATCCTACTAGAATGAGAGGGTGGGCTACCTCTGTGGGATCTTCATTGAATCGACTTGCGTCTATAATCGCTACATATGCAGTCGGCGTTTTAATGTCCGTAACGGCTACGAAATATCTGGAGATGGGCTACGTTTTTACTATGTTCCTTGTGGTAGTACTGGTCGGGCTTTTCGTCCTTGCAGTGTTTGGGATTGAAACTAAGAGGAGGCTACTGGAAAGATTGTCGCCTTAGACCTCGCTACTAATATTATATCAAAGAAATTTATATTAAAATTTATATCATGTAAATTCTGTCTTGCGAACAGCGCCTCCTCTATAAAATCGATGGGGACTTATTGAATTGATATCCCACGATTTACTATCATTATTATCTAACATTATTATCTAATTATTATCTAGTAGACTAAATATTACGGCCCGGGTCTATAGGGTTGATGATGTGCTCAACCCCTATAGCTCATCGGGTCCTATTGCTGAGTCGCAGTGTGGCACCACAATAAGTATGGAAGTGACCCTCGACTCAGGCAGATACGCAGTCCTCGTAGGTCCCTGCCCCGGGATATTGTTGCCTAATAACGCTACCATTTTCGGTAC
>JBBINF010000166.1:0-3279 GCA_037444045.1 Sulfolobales archaeon
GGTACTTGTAGGTCTCAACAACATCGAAGACGTCACGGCCCAACCTGGTTAGGTCATACACAATGATTGTTTTTATGCCCAGGGCCTCTGCCACGTCAATCATTTTCCTAAAGCCCTCCCTCTCCAGGGCAGGCCTAGCACCACTCACACCAATATCCCTAAACACCTGGAGTAGCTCAAAACCGTTAGCCCTGGTAAAGTCCTCCAGGGCCCTAACCTGATTCTCAACACTCTCACTCTCCAGGCTAACCCTCACGTAACCCAGGGCCTTAACACCGCCAGGCATTTTTCAGAACCATTTTATTAACAGGCCATTAATAAATAAATTCCGAAACAGCCCACGGAAAGGTTTCAGAAATGGGGCATTTTGATGAGCTCGGCGAATTATGTTTCGAATTGCAAATTATTTGTTGCGCCGATGCGGTGTGCATTGTTTCTTCCCCATCACGAGGCCCATCCGTTGCATCCTTATCATGTTAGGAATGTTCCCATCGCCATCTCTTCTTATTGCCCCTATTATCTCCGGCGGTCCATAAAAATTCAATAACGATTGTATCATCCAGTAAAATAACGTAATTATGCAGGGAATACAGATAATTATGCGATTTATCTTCCTTATATGGTCTTCACCCCCATTCTTATCGACGTTAAATGAACTAGTACGAGGGCCGCTACCTCCAAATATACCTCCCTAGAGACATTGCGAACTGCTTATTCGCTTTCGCGTAATCCAAGACCTCCCTCTTTACCTCCTCATCAAGCATATGAAACACCTCCTCAACTCCAATGCTTATTGTTAGTCCAACTGGATACTAACTTTGAGTTATCTAAAGCACGGCTTATTCTTTATCTTGCTCCAAAACTCGCCCTCAGTCTCATCCTTAAACACATTCACTGTGCATGCCTTGTTGCTAATTGATTCCAATCTTTTTAGCCGGCCCAGGGACGCCACCACGAATAGCCTAACATCTTTACCTCCCGCATTGAGCCTTCTCCTCAGCAGCTCAAATAGGAGCCTTGTCTTCCCGGATCCGCTCGGCCCCAAGATTATGTAGCTCCCCACGTTCGCATCCCCTAGGTCTGGTGGGGGACAAATGATATCTCCAACCTTTGCCCATCAGACCTTTCGTGATAAAGCTCAAGGCTTATAACCCCAGACTCCAGAACCGCGTTAAGAACCTCATTAGGGCTACCTTTCAGAATTGCATAATTTAAAGAAGCCCCCATTCTTATTTTCACGGTATGCCTTAGATCTCCATTGATTAAATTCTTTCCTCCAATTCGTCTAATCTCTCTCCATGCTTCTCCACGGTGCTCCTTAGATCTGGGTTTTCGCTTAGGAGTTTCTTCACCGCGTCACCCTCCTCCTTCGTCAGAACTTTTTCCAGGGTTTCCTTTATTCCATGCTTCCCCTTGCTGAACAAATCTGAAGGGATAAAGAAATTCACTCCGGTTGCTATGGACGGGTGAGGCTTGTTTTTCTCATACTCCTCCTTGAACAAATCTGAAAAGAACTCATAACTTGTGCCCGGGGGAAGCTTGTTTTTCTCATCCAACATATCGCAGAATAACTCCCTCTTTTCCTCGGGAAGATTTTTCCAGCTATTATAGAGCTTCAGGAAGCGATTCAGCGCGCGGTTGCTATCTCCCTCACGGAACGCTATCAAAAGTGAAATGCCCATTATGAGACCGGGGATCGCTCCTCCAAGCAATGAAATTGGAGGGGCCACTATCTGCGCGATGCTTCCCAAGGAACCCGAGAGCATATCTGCTATGGTGGGTAAGCTGATGGCGAAAAACTCGTCTATAAACTCTTCACTGCTCTTCTCCTGGTTAAGGCTGTCATTCAGCTTATCAAATCCCATTCTGCTGTGCTTTTTCAGATTCCTCTCCAACAGCTTGGGTATCAAGATCCTTTCCTTCCCCTTACCCCAGCTCGACATCAATATTATTCCATCAACAAAGCCTTCTTCGAGATTTATGCCGTATTTATTAGCGTAGTGATCTAGGAGGGCCTCTTCATCCTCTTCGCTCAGCTTAATCTCAAATCTCATATGTTCAATGGGGTTGCTATCGTCCTTCGGGGTCTTCAAAGATGATCCCTTAAGCTTTTGCGTTGGCTTAATGATTTCCCAGGACTTACGGATGATTTTACGGATGTTTTTCCAGGTCTTACGGGCGGCGCCAGCCGTGAAGCCGGTCAAATACTCCACTTGATAGCTGGTTCCCTCAAGAATATTAAAGCCACCCTTGATTTGATTCCTAATTATTTGATTTCTAATTTTTCCCTTTTGTTCCTCTATATCCTTAATCTTTGTCAGCTCTATGTGGATGGAGCGCTCATCATACCCCAATCCTTTTAAGGCCCTCTTTATCGCCAGAGTCTTCCCAATGTATCTCGGGCCCACTACAGCGAGGACCTTTTTCTTTTCTTTGGCCTCTATTATCTGATTTCTGAGATCATCATCAAAGCTGAGGGGAATCCCTGCTTCTCCTTCGCCGGCATCGCTGGCCATACACCCCCTTATTTAAAGGATCTAATATATAAAGTCTTGCATTCCCCATATCGGCTCCATTAACTTAAGTTCAAACCATGAGCGGGGCCCTTCGCACTTCAAGCAATGAATGGAAAAGAGGACCCAATAGCGCCGATCTCTACGCCCTCATCCAGCCTCGGGAGGGCCCCACGCATGGCCGTGATTAAGGGAAGCCATTAGGCCGCGGATTGGGGTCCTTTTTGTTAATGCGAACCTCGAGAACTCTACGAGCGTCTAAGCGCGTAAGCTTCACGTTTTTTAAATCGTCAGCGCACCTATTCTCGGTGGATTTGAGCGTAACCGTCAGAACAACACGTCGGCATTCGCTTTGAGGCATCCCCTAACGAGGCATTTCATCCAGTGCAGAACTTCGAGAGGAAGCACATCAGCATCTCTTTCACGTTAGGCCTCACCCTTTTATTATTCACATAATCTCGGACCTCTGCGCAAAGTTGTTGGCGGGCGGGCTCACTTCGCCCCGCCAGATCAGCCAGCACATTGAAGCCCAAATCCACCTCACCCATGACAGCATACGCAAACCCCTTGTTAAGGTGATAGAGGGGGTTGTTTGGGCTTAGCCTTATTGCCTTATCGTACTCGGCTAAGGTCTCGACATAACGCCTCAGACGGAGTAACGCGTTTCCCCTGTTATAGTAGAGAGGGTGTTTTGGACCCATGTGGTTATCGCCTCATTGAGGTGCTCCAGGACTGAGTGGTTTTGCCGTCTCCCCCGCCCTGGTTA
>JBBINF010000167.1:0-3231 GCA_037444045.1 Sulfolobales archaeon
ATTAGCGTAGGCAATTGCGGGGTACTTGCCCACGTGCGGGATGGTGTAGTTCTCGACCACGCTGCCGTCGAGGTTTAGCTGTAGCAGTGGGCCCTCCTGGTACACCACGTAGACGTAGCCCCCGCCAGTGGCTACCCTGAACGGTACTGCGTGAGGGTAGGAGGGCAGGTTGACGTCTAGGACGGTGGCGTTGCCCTTTAGGGCTATCAGTTGCCCGGACCCTTGGAGCACTACGTATACATCGCCGTTCTGTGTACAGTAGGCACCGTAGCTGGGGTTCTTCGACGCCGAGATGTTGTAAACCTGGACTGGGGCGTTAGCCATTGTGACTAAAAACAGAGAGAGAAGTCCCAACGCGAGCAACTTATATATATCCATACGGAAATATATTTAGACATACATATAAAACTCTTTTCATCTTTCAAATATTACAAGAAAAAAGCAATGGTCAGTCCACGTCCACCTCTATCCAGCCGTTGTTGTCCCTTATGTTGTAGGTCTTGAGGCCCAGCTTCTCCTTTGGGGCGTCTGGGGCCACGTATGGGGGCTCCAGCATCCTCCCAGAGGTGAGGTCAAATAGGGCGTGGTGGCATGGGCACTTCACTGTGAGCTTCTGCTCGTCCAGCTCTTCCAAGATGCACCTAGCGTGGGAGCAGACGGCGTCCATGGCGTAGAGCTTCCCGTTTATATTCGCCATGAAGACGACCTTGTCATCCACCTTAACTGAGGCGTGCCTTGCCTTTTCAAGGGCCTTTGCCGAAATAGTTCGTTTCCAAACCATGAGGCAAACTATGGGCCGGGAATTTAAGCGTACATATCTAAAAGTATATACGGATTTCCTGACTCCCCTAATAGTCGACGCCTCCCTTAGCGCTCACTGGGAGTTTTACGTTGACGTTTACAAGTTCTCAACCCTGTGGCCGCCTCTTTACGGAGTTCAACGCCCTTCCTAAAACCAACGAGAGTCCAGTTAACAGGGAGACTAGGCCAGCGCTTAAGATTGCTAGCCTAGCGTTGTCCCACATGGAATCGACCAAGTACCCAAGGGCCCAACCTAGGTCTCCCAAGGCTACTACTACTGCGTAGTCCTCCACTGAGCTAGTCCTCCCGGCGAAGACCTCAGTGCTCAAAGGGATTATTGCCTCCCAGAGGCCGAAGAAGAGGGCGAAGAAAGGGCTAAACCCCAGTAGGGAGACCAGGGAGAAAAGGGCCAAGGAGAGGGCTAGGGCCACCCTCTTCTCCCTGTAGTAAGAGGAGGCGAAGGAGAAGGCCATCCCGACTACCTCCGCCAAGGTGGAGAGCTCCCCCACTTGGAACTTGCTCAGCGAGAAGTCCAAGTAGGCGAGGAGGTAGACGTAGGGCGAGGCCATGGAAACCGATAGGATCATTATGGGTATTGCTAGGGCGCTCTTTGGCAACCCTCCCCTTGCCCCTTCCTCTCCCATGCAGTTCACCTTTAGCATGGGCAAAAGCGAGGAGGCCAACACTATGCCGGACACGGCGAAGAGGCCCCTTAGGCCTATGAGCTGAGCCAATGCCCCTCCCACTGAGGGCATGAAGAGCGACGGTAGTATGGAGAAGGCCCATATCCTAGTGATCGTCCCCTCCCCCTGCCTCTCCATCAGTAGGTAATAGGAGGGGAGGGCCAAGTAGAAGGAGTAGTTAATGACCATGAAAGCTACCACCTCTACGGCGTCCCTAGCTATGGAGAGGAGGGAGAGTCCCAGCCCAGACATCCCCATCCCTAGGACTATGGGGACTGAGGGGCCCCTCCTGTGTAGCTTAGCACCCAGGAAGGGGAAAGGGAGGGAAGACACTTGGAAGGCCAAGTAGAGGAGGCCCACTTCCCCCTCTGGTACAAACTTGGAGAAGTATATGGAGAGGAAAGGGAAGTACATGTAGTAAGCTACGCTCCACAGTGTCCAGCTCAACAGCAGTGAACGCTCTTGGGGCCTCACAGAATGCCTTGGACTACAGAGCCTTTAAGTTCTTGCCTTGGGTAAAAGTTAATAGAAAGTCGTCCTTATCAAAAGTGTGCAGGCTAAGAAAGCCCTCGACTACGCGGTGATCGCGGTAGTAACGGTGGCCCAAGTAGTGCTCTGGCTAAAGGGAGGGGTGCTCTTTGGAGGAGACCAGGCCTTTTTCCTAGATAGCTTCGTCCCCCCTTCCAACTACTTAATACCAATAGAGTACGCAATTGAGAGGAGCTACCCCTTCCTCTTGGGCCCAATTAACTCAGTGCCCAGTTTCTGGTACGACGGACTTGCCTTTGCCTTCGCCTCCCTTAGGTGGCATTACAGCGAGTACCTAATGTTCTCCCTGCTGTTCTTCATGGGTTCCCTCTTTGCCTTTAAGGTGGTGGAGGAGACCTCGCCAATAAGGCTAGACCAACTTAAGTACAGGATCCCCGCGTTAGTTATCACCACCGTGGCCTTCATGGACAACTGGGCCCTCTACTTTGCAAACTACCAGCAGTTGGAGCCACAGTTTCCACTGCCCGGGGTAGTGGTGCTGAACCAGCCAGTCTACGTCTTCCTACCCCTGATAGTGTACCTAGAGCTGAAGCTCTTCACCTCAAACGACGCGTTGAGGAGGGCCTCCTACTTTGGCCTGCTGGTGATTGTCTACGCAGTAGTAGGAGGTCTCAGCAACATCGCCTACTTGGTCCAGCTTTTCGGGGTAGTATTGCTGACCTCTGTGGCCTTTGCCTTGATCTACAGGAGGGGCTGGCCCCTAGCAGTAGCCCTGCCCTTGGCCTTTTTGGCGAGCAACGTCTACTGGATGCTCTCGGTCTACTCCTTCGTGAGGCAGACCTTGAGCTCTAGCTCTTTCGTCCAAGGTTCCTTCCACATACTGAACTCCACGTCACGGCCCTTCGCCCTGATATTCACCACCATGTACGACCCGCCGACTTACCTCTACTTCGTCGCGTTGGCTGGGCTCTTGGGGCTGGGAATGTACTTGGCAAAGAGGAGCAAGTTCCTCCTAGCCTGGTTCCTCATTTACGTGGTGGTGACCACGTTCTACGCGGGCACCCAGAGCCCCTTTGGCCAGCAGGTGGAATACCTGTTCTTAAAGGTCCCATACTTTGTGGACATTAGGACCGAGCCGTGGGCGTTGGGCTGGGTGCAGGGGTTCTTCTTCACCTTGATAGTCTCCTCCTCGGTCCCCCTCCTAATAGGGGAAGTAAAGTGGGGGTGGGCCAAGAGGTTGGCCCCCCTAGCGGTCTTG
>JBBINF010000168.1:0-3226 GCA_037444045.1 Sulfolobales archaeon
CCTCAGTGGTAGGGACTCTTTTCGCGTGGGTGGTGCTAATGTCTAGTTGGAATAAGAAAGAAGTTGTCTGGAGAGGTAGGGTCTACAGGGTCAACTGAGCGGGCTTTGCTCTGGGCTTAACGCAAGAGTTTAACGAATTGTATTAAAGCCAACTGACTTTCCTTGCTGGGTCTAACAGGTTGAAGTTAATGGCATCCCTAGCTCGGCTCAAGATAGGGAACTAGTAGAGCCCTCTCGGTTCCCTGTTTATAAGTAGCTTTATAACTAGGTTAATAGATCAAGATTTTAGATAAAGTATGGTAGATGAGTTCGAAAGGGTAGATTTTTCCAAGTGGACCTCTTCTCACTGGTCGCTCTTCACTTCCCTAGCCATAGGCTTCTTCATGTGGGGGGTTATAGCTTCAATAGCTCCCCTCTTTTACCCTTCAGTAAACCAGGTGTGGTTCCTAATTCTCCCAATTGTTGCCCAGCTGGCAGGGGACCTCGGCATCTCCGCCCTCTCGGACCTCAAGCTGGGGAGAAAGGGGACGTTCTTCCTTACGATGGCACTATACGGTACTGGAGCCCTCCTGATCTTTGGGGCCTCTACGTTGAGCATCTACGGCGTTATCCCCTCGTCTTCCTCCCTGTTTTTAGCGTTAGTAACGTTAGGTATAGTGCTAGGCAACTTAGGCATAGAGGGAGAAGTTCCCACTGCCCTGTCCTACGCCTCAGAGACAATGCCCTTGAGGTTGAGGGAGACCATGCTGGTTTTACTCCCTAACTTTGACAACGTGGGGGCGATGGTAGCGGCGTTAATAGCCCTTATCACCTACAACTTGTCCAACTCCTCTTTAGTAGAGCTTAGGTTCCTCGGGCTCTTCGTAATGATCCTAGTTGGGGTGGCGATCTTTGTGAGGTACAAGATCCCGGAGAGCGTTAGGTGGCTAGTGAAGGCTGGGAAGAAGGAGAAGGCAGAGGAGGAGCTTCCCAAGTTCGCCCCGGAGGGGAAGGAGGAGTACTCTAGAGTGGACAAGAGGGTCTCATTGGCAACTAGGTTTGCCTTCCTAGTTATTATTTCGATTTCTCAGTACTTGACTTACGGCCTCATGGCCTACGTAATTGCGGACTACTACTTCACTGGGGTCACAGTAGACCAAGTGATCTTCGTGGCAAACTTGGGCGCTTCCATAGCGGGCTTCCTGGCGTCAGCCTTAGCCAGCAGGATGGCCTCGAGGTTCTTCTCCCTGTTTTCCTTCCTCGGCGGCACCGCCACCATGCTCCTCATTGTCGGTTACGTCCTCATTCCAGGGTTGCTAGCCTCTGCTGTCCCAACGCTTTACACCACGTTTTACGTCCTCCTCTTCCTAAACATGTTCTTCAGCGAGTTTGGCTGGGCTGTCAGGACAATATACGAACCCACCCTCATGCCGATCAGAGCGAGGGCCTTCCTCATAGGGCTTGTAAGGATGTTCCCCATGGTTAGCTATGCCATCTCAATACAGCTTACCAGCGGTTTTAACGAGCTACAGTTCGTGGAGTACAACCTAGGGCTTTGGGCTTTAGGAGCTCTGGGCTCCACAATGTGGTTTTTGAAGGGATACGACGTAAACATGGTGCCTATAGAGCAGACGTCGCAAGAAGACGTCAAAAAGGACACTATAGCTTAGTGTTCCTCATCGACTCTGCGCAAGCGTGCAGATCAGCCCTGATCTTTTCCCACAAGTTAGTCTTTAACGAGTACAAGTACTTGGGCCTCCCTATTCTAGAGCCCCCAATTTTTTTCCTCTCTACTAGCCCAACGTCTATTAACCTCCTTAATGAGGACTCCACCGTTGTCTTACTTAACTTCATTAGGCTAGCCATCTCCTGAGAAGTCACTGGCCTTCCCAGCTCTATTAGCTTAACGAGGCACACCACTTCCGTCTCTGATAGCCTATAACAACACTTTATGTTATGCCACTTCTCGCTCTCGTTCTCAAGGTTTGTTAGACGCTCCTCCATAAAATAATTAAGGATAATCAAACATAAAAAGTTTTTTAAGTTTTTTAGTGAATCTATTTTTACTAATTTTAACTTTATTCAATTCTAGTATTAACGCTAAGGCTAAATGGGGATTGGCCCTTAGGAAATCCTTATAATTTTCATTATCGGAGAGAATAGCGTGAGCTACGAAGAAGTGAGGGCCCACACTGCCCTCCACGTGGTCAAGGGGGCCGTGAGGAAAGTCTTGGGGGCAAAGTGGACAGCCAGCACATACGTCAATGGACAGCACGGTAGGTTAACAGTTCAGTTTGAAAGGAAGCCTGAGGAAAGGGAAATGGAGGAGGTGTTCCTCCTAGCGAACAAGAAGGTAGAGGAGAACGCCCCAGTCCTAGTGGAGGAGTTACCTAGGGATGAGGCTGAGAAGAAGTACGGGGACGAAATGTACGACCTTTTCCCGGTGCCCCCTGAGGTCAAGGTCCTAAAGGTGGTGGTCATTCCGGACTGGAACGTTAACGCCTGTAACAAACAGCACACCAGCACCACGGGGGAAGTTGGGAAGATCTACTTGGACCACTGGAGGTTCAGGGGGTCGAAGAAGCTCCTCGAGGTATCATTTAACGTAGGGTAGTAAAGTTGGACTGGGTAGATAAGCTTTCTAGGATAGTAGAAGTGAAGGAGGGCGTCTCTTCCCAGGAAGTCAGCACCAAGGTGGAAGTTTACCCCGCCACCTACGAGGAGATGGCAAGCGTAGTGAGGTTCTGCGCAGAGGAGGGACTCAAGGCCTACGTCCACGGCTACAACTCCCACCACATGGGCAAAAGGGTCTTGGCCGACGTTGGGATATCCACGTTAAGGCTAAACAAGGTACTGGAGGTGTCTGAGGAAGACCTTTACGTGAGGGCTCAGGCTGGGGTTCCCTTTAAGGGGCTGGCGGAGAAGTTGAGGGCACATAACCTGACCGTCCCTTTTGTCTACAGCGGAACAGTAGGGGGCTTTGCGACAACTAACCTACCCTCAATCTTCACTTCGCTGGGCTACCCAAGGGAGTGGTTACTTGGGGGAATCATTGTCACGGGCTTAGGGGAAATAGTGAAGAGCGGTTCAACTACCACCAAGTTCTCGTCCGGTTACAAGATATGGAAAGCACTCTCAGGCTCCATGGGCTGGCTGGGGGCCTACGCTGAAGTGAATATTAGGCTACTCCCTTACTTTGACTACCACTTTGAGGAGGTCAAAGACCCTGAGAGGGAATTTAAGGGGG
>JBBINF010000169.1:0-3178 GCA_037444045.1 Sulfolobales archaeon
CCAACTAACCAAGCACTGAACGGCACTTTCATATTCTCGTCCATAAGCAGCGACGAGCCCAGGCACATAAACATTTACGCTAGCGTGTCGCTCTACGCCTTCAATACCCTAGACGAGATGTACGATTCCCTGGCTATTGCTAACTTCGCCAATGAGACTCAGCTGATGCCGTGGGTTGCATCCTCCTGGACCATCCAGTCCCCAGTGACCATGACCCTGCCCAACGGCGAGAAGATAGTAAACGGGACTGTCCTGACGGTGAACCTAGTCCACAACGACACGTGGATAGACGGGTACCCGCTCACTGCCTACGACGTCAACTTCACCGTGTGGTACTACGACATCCCAGGGATGATGGGGACTAACACGTTCGACGGAGTCCACTTGAACTACACGTACCTACTCGACCAAGGCTTCATCAACTCCGACCTGTTTGGCACTATCCCATCAATAGTGTGGACCAACGTGACAGGGCCATACCAGATAGTGTTCTACCTGAACTCCTCCTCTTACGTCAACATATACGAGACGCTATCTGAGTACCCGATTATGCCTCTCCACGCGATAGGTCCCTTGAACGTAGTGACGCTCTACCACTCCACGTTGGCGCCGGAGATATCCTCTGGGCCGTATAGGTTTGTCGCCTTCAACACTGAGGCAAAGACCGTAACTGTGACGTACAACCCCTACTACTTCAGGATAAACCCGCTGATCTTCCTACAGAACGTAACTAAGGGACAGACCTTCACCTTCACTGCAAACTTCATCTACTACACTTGGGTCAACTCCACGTCATCCCTAGTACCCAACCAAGTGATAAACGGCACAGCAGTGATGTGGCTTAAGTACTTGGACGTGCCCGGCCACAGCTACGGCAACGCCACCGCTCCGGTAGCAATGAAGATGGTATCGCCGGGAGTCTACCAGGGTACCATGAGCACTAGCAACCTGGCCCCAGGGATATACGAGGTAGTCAGCAAGATAACGTGGGACAACGGTACTAGGGAGCTCTTCTACTACGGGTCGATTAACGTGACAGCCCCAGTTACCACCACAACGTCTACAACCACCACGACAACAACGACCACTGCTCATCCAGGAGTAAGTACTTTAGATATCGTTGCAGGAGTCATTGTTGTAATAATAGTGGTAGCTGCAGTAGTAGTAATCTTAAGAAGTAGGTAAAACGATAAGAAAGGTAACAAACCCTTCAAATTAAGGGATTAAGGTTTTTATCGTTAACCTCTGAAAAACGTTGATAGGCTTTTTGTGCACTCTTGTACTTCGATCTTTTGATACACTATCTTTTTGATCTAATCTGGTGTTCTAATTTGGCAAAGATAGAGTTCCTGCCTGCACTAAAGTCATAGGAGGCCTAAATCTCTCGCTTCCTAGCCTAGTTATTGCGTAGTTCTTAATGAAGTACTTGAGGTAGACCTTTTCGTCTCATTAACAGTGTACGCCGTAGTTTGGAGTTATAAAAAGCGAAGCATTTTACCAATCTCCTTCCTTTTTATTCCTCAAGGTCCCTAGTTGTCTTCTTACTTTCAATAGTTGAAGTCAAATTCTACAAAAGTTTTCAGTATATTGAATAAGCAAATGAACACTATACGTTAAAATCTTGTATATACCCATGATAAAAATATTCACTTTCTAGACGTCATGAAGAAATTTATATTAACGCGTTCGAGGACTGGCTCCCATGGAAGACGTAAAAGCCGAGTACAGTCCCCTTAGGAGGGTAGCAGTAGCTACCCCAGGAAAGGAGAAAAATAGGCTCACCCCCAAAACCCTTTACGAGCTACAGTACGCCGAGATCCCAGACCCGGTGGAGCTCAGGAAGGAACACGGGGAGTTCGTCAAGAAGCTCAAGGAGGCTGGGGCAGAGGTAGTGGACATAAGGGAAGAGGTACTGAAGCTAAAGAGGGAGGAGCTCGAGGAACTATTGGAGGGGGCAAGCGAGTGCTCTATAGATACCTCCTACTTGACTAACGAGGAAATAGCCGACTTCCTGGTCTCCGGGCTCACAGCGAGGGAGGCAAAGAGGTTCGGCAACGTGTTGCTCCCAGAGGACGAGGAGTTCTGCGTAAAGCCGTTGGTGAACCTAATGTTCACCAGGGACCCAGGCATGGTAATAGGGAAGACCTACGTCAAGGGCAAGATGAGGTGGGAGTCCAGGAGGAGGGAACCAGACCTATTAGTTAAGGTGTTGAGGCCAGAGAACGTGTTGGAGGTAAAGAAGGGCTATTTCGAGGGCGGAGACTTCTTCCCCCTAGAGGGCAGGCTCCTCATGGGGTTTGGGACTAGGAGCAGCGCCCTTGGACTATCCTACGTGCTGCCGAAGCTGAGGGAACTTGGGGAGATAGACGAGGCGATCTTGGTGAAGCTCGAGACGCCAGAGCTCCACCCCAACAAGGGGATAGGGCACCTAGACACGGTGATGGGCATACCGGCAAAGGACGTTATCATATACTACAAGTCCCTGCTCGACAGGGCTAAGGTCTTCCTCTACAAGGGCAACGACGTAGTAGCTGAAAGTAGGCCGTTGAGGGAGGTTCTTAAGGACTACTTGGCCAGGGACTTGAGGGTGGTCTACATAGGCAACGGGGACTACTACGACGAGGAGAGGGAGCACTGGCTCTTGGCGAGCAACGTAATAGTGGTGGACAAGAACAAGATCGTGGCCTACGAGCACAACAGGGTCACAAACAAGTTGGTGGAGGAAGCAGGGGTCCAAGTGGTGACCTTCAAGGGAAACGAGATAATAAAGGAGGGAGGGGAGAGGAGCGGGCCTAGGTGTATGACCCTGCCGTTGGTGAAGGCCTAAGCGCCCTGTACTCCCTGTCCATTTCCTCAGCGGGCACTATTAGCCTCTCAACTTCCACCTCCCCGTCTACCCTGTAGACCGTTATGAGGCCCTCCTTCCCCACAGTTTTCTTGTACTCCTCGTCGACGTTCCTGAAGACGTCGTAGACCTTAAGTTCCTTACCGACGTAGACCTTGGTCACCACCTTGACCTTCCCCTCCTTGAACGTCTCCCCGTGTCCCTTCCTACCAAGGACTAGTGCCTCGACGATGACCCCTCCCCTGGCCAAGTGGAACTCCCCCTCAAAGAGGGCGTTAGATCTATCGTAGAAGATCACCGGGTGGGGGTAGAAGAAGACCTCATCCCCCTGGA
>JBBINF010000170.1:0-3175 GCA_037444045.1 Sulfolobales archaeon
CCCTCTACAGCGACAAGATGGCTAGGATAGCCGCCCTCCTCTACCTGATATTCTCCAACAACGTGCCCATCCACCACTTGTACATGGTGGACTTGCCGGTAGCAGTTAAAATTATCCAGGAGGTACTGACTTACGCCGTGGTAGTCCCCTCAATGCTGACCTTCTTCAACTTGTGGGCCACTGTGAAGGGGGCTAACGTGAACTTGAACTTGATAACCGCGTGGATAAGCATAAGTTTCGCCGGTGCCATAGGTGCTGGGGTCACTGGCATATCCAATGCCAACATAGCCTTCGACTCAATAATTCACAACAGCATGTGGGTCCCAGGGCACTTCCACGCCATGATATTCTGGTCCATAGTGCCCGCTGGCTTTGCAACTCTCTACTACATGATCCCAATGCTCACTGGGCGGATGTGGTACTCAAACAAGATAGGTTGGATACACCTAGCTGGTTACATGCTCGGCACTGCTATGGTAGTTGTAGGCTTCGACTACTTAGGTATATCTGGCCTTGTTAGGAGGGCTGAGGTGTTCCCATTAACTCCCGTATATGTAATAGGGGAACTTGTGGCCTCGGCTGGTGCAGTAATAGCGGATCTTGCCACCCTCCTCTGGCTCGGAAACCTAGTGCTTACTTTACTCAAGGGAAGGGCAGCCAGGCTAGAGGGGCTATCTATAGGCGAGGTCGTTAACACCGTAGCAATGCAGCTGGAGGCTCCTAAGGACTTACCCTCTGGAATAGGGAAGATAGGAGAGAAGCTAAACTTAGTTAAGGCGCTTTCAAGGAAGTAAAAAGTTAAGAAGACGCGATTTTTTTGAGTATTTCCTCGTTTTCCGGGAACCTCCTCTCCTCGTACCTAGAGAAGATCTTGGCGTCGTTCAAGTACACGTCAAACACGCCGTTCTTTCCCTGCTCTAGCTCAACTTTTACGTCCTCAAAATACGCCAATATATCCCTTGCAAGGTCTAGAGCTCTTTCCATGTAACCACACGGCCTACAGTAGACTATCCTTACCGTCTTCATAACGTTAGTTTTTGAAATTATGATTTAAATGTTTCTTATAAAAATGAAAGAAGCTAATTGGAGGAAAGATTATTTAAATTTAAACTTCTTTGGTAAATAGGGAACATGAGAATCGTAGCTACATATGACCAAAACCAAGTACTAAAGCCGTTAGACGAGGCAGACATAATAGCAGTAATAGACGACGAAAAGAGAGAGGTAGAGCAATACGAGAACCCTGCAAAGGGGGTTAGCAAAGAGGCCGCTATGGGCGTGATCCTTGACCTAGGAGCTGACGCAATAATTGTCAAGAACCAGTTCCTTTGTCCTGGGTCTTACATGATGTCTCAGGGTGCCATTAAGTACATACCGACAGAGTACAATACGTTAAAGGAAGTCCTTGAGAACTTGGAGATGTTGAAGAAGAGTGCAGTCGACGAGCTTAACGAAGAGATGTACGCGGAGGCCTATCCTGAATAATAGAGAGATTTTTTACTCCTATTCTCAAGATACTACTCAAATGGCCAATCCAAGCACGATTGTAGGCAATATCCTTCTTTTCGTATTATCTTGGATAATTATCTCTCTCGTTATTTACTTTACTTCGAAGTTTTTCTCCAGGGGTTCTACTCTCTCTAAGGCCTTTCTTGCCAGCTTAGCAGGACTAGTGGTATTCTTACTGTTGGACGGAATCTCTTCCCTTTTCCTGAAGAGCCCCCTTCCGCAGGTAATTGGCTTCGTCGGGCTCCTGTGGGTATTCAAGACAGTCTTTAACGTAGGTTGGTTAGGCGCGTTAGGCATAGCCGTTCTATCAGCTGTGTTCCTAGTCGTTATCAATTTCATTCTCTTTCTCCTAGGAATTGGACTCCACTTACTCCACGTATAATTGAAAAACTATAAAGGTTTTTTAATGTAATAATAAAGATCTACCTTTGATTTTTATGGATTTAGAAACAGTAGGGAAGGGGATCCCCTTCAAGTTCTACTCGGCCTACTACCCCCCGAAGTACGCAAGGTTGAAGGCAAACTCGATAAAGGAGCTCTACGATAAGATTGCGGTAGCTGATAAGCACTCGATATTTTACCACGTCTTCCATCCAACGCTTTCGTCCCACGCTGTGCCAGAAGACCTACCCAACGACTTCGCCTTCTGGGCTAGGGATTCCCTCCACGACGAGGAGTTAGCGGAAGTCCTTGCGGACATCCAGGGCTCCGAACCCCTTAGCGTTGAGGACATTAGAAACGAAATACTGGGGATTCTAAAGACGTACGGGGTCGCAGACAAAGTTGGAGAGTACCCCTTTGTCTTCATTAGTTGCGTACCAGTAGCGTACTATACGGGGGTAGAGGCAAAGACGTTAGCTGACTTCCTAGACGCAGTGGCCAGCGTTCCAGCAAGGTCGATCTTTTACCACTTCGTCTACAAGAGGATCATAGGCGAGAAGACAAGGAACGACTTCAGCGAATGGTTGGACAAAAACTTCGGCTTGACCCAACTAGCTGATGAGCTGTCTAAGCTTGACCCTCAGACCTACACCGACGAGGAGAAGTTCAGGGGAGACCTATTGAGAATACTTGAGAGGTGGATGTTAAGATGATAGAGAAGTACTCCGAGATAGTAGGAGAGGCCGAAATAGACGCCCTGTTCAAGATAGCGGAAAAGCTAAAGGACCTCTCAATACTTCACGTAAACTCGACAAGGGAAGGAGGTGGGGTAGCTGAAATCCTAAACAGGATGGTCCCCCTCATGAAAGAGCTTGGACTTAACGTGGAGTGGAAGGTCATAAAGGGCGATAACGAGTTCTTTAAGGTCACTAAATCGTTCCACAACTCACTGCAGAACGGCGTGGGAAGCCTACCGGAGAAGGCCTTTGAGACCTACCAGAAGTGGCAAGAGACAAACGCCGGAGAGATACCTTTAGACTACGACGTCGTTATGGTCCACGATCCACAGCCCCTCGGGCTAATAGACTTCAAAAAGAAGGGCTACTGGATATGGAGGTGCCACATAGACATCTCCAACCCCTTCCTTCCAGTTTGGGACTTCCTAAAGGAAAAAATATCCAGATACGACGCGATGATAGTCTCTGCCCCGGCCTTCGCTAGGGACGATGTTGAAATACCCCAGTTCATTATACCCCCCTCCATAGATCCCCTAAGCCTAAAAAAC
>JBBINF010000171.1:0-3158 GCA_037444045.1 Sulfolobales archaeon
CAGCTTTCCCATAGGCACGGGAATACTGGCCCTAAAGCGCTAGCCCTTAATACTTTAAGCTCAGCCTCTTAGTTTTATTTAAATCTAGTTCGAAGAGAGCTTGATGGTCAGGCTTATAAATTGGAGGCTTCTCGAACTTGAGAACGAGATAAACGTAGAGAAAAAGGTGAAGGAGGACGAATCCGACGTACTGATACTCCCGATTGGAAAGGACAAGTTAATAGAGTACTTCAAGTCAGAGGACCTAGACACCAAGGAGAAGTTGATAATAAGGAAGGTAAAGAGGGGGAAGCTCTCAAAGGAAGTGGAGAGGCTAAAAGGAGAGGGGTTCAACGTAAAAGTCATCGTCGTCGCTCAAAGTTATTAAGGGAATTTCTTAACTACTATTTATGATTCGGAGCATAGCCGTAAATACTCAAACTCCCCCCGTTAGGTTTACCGTTACTTATAGGGACATAGTGGAGAGGTATGGAGTGCTTAACCTCCCCCTAGACCTTTCGCTCCTTTCCCCGGAGGAGTACTATCCGTCAGTGGGCGGGGTGGCAAAGATGATGTTGGGCCTACTTTCTAGGCTTAACGTGAAAAAGCGCTGGGTGTCCCTAGGCCCAGGCTATCCCCCCTCGGCTATCATGGGGGACGTGGAGTTGCACTTCGTTGACCTCCCTGCAGAGCAGCTGGCCCTCTATACTAGGTTTAAGGAGGGCATATATAACGAGAGCCACGGCATAGCTAAGTATACCTTGAGCGGGGAGGACTACATAGCCTACGCGACTTACAACTGGCTCTCCGCCCAGAAGTTGCTCGAGTTTTACTCCGACACCGACGTCTACTTCATCAACGACTTCCAGCAACTACTGGTGGGGGGTATAATAGGCCCCTCAGCCCCAGCAGTGCTCTGGTACCACATACCCTTTGTCCCAGAGAAGCTGAGCCCTAGGCTCAGGGAGTTCCTGATTAGGTCCTTTGAGGGCTTTGACTCGCTCATCTTCAGCACTAAGAGGGACCTAGAGGGGCTACTCAGGACTGGGGCAAAGGTAAACGCTAAGCAGATCTACCCCTTTATAGACCCGAGGAGTTACTCCAAGGTGAGCGACAACGAGGTGGAGGGGGTGGAGGAGAAGTTCGGAATAAAGCCCGGCGAAAAGGTGGTACTAGTCGTGGCCAGGATGGACCCAATAAAGAGCCAGGACGTGGCTATAAAGGCAATAAAGGGCTTAGACGTTAAGCTAGTGTTAGCCGGAGACGGGAGCTTTACGAGCAAGACCTTGGGTCACAACAAGGCGGGGATGTGGGCTAAGAAGCTGAGGGATCTCGCCGGTGAGCTCAAGGTGGAGGACAGAGTAGTGTTTACCGGCTACGTCACAGACCAGGAGCTCATGGCCCTCTACCAGAGGGCAGACGTGGTCGCCCTCCCTTCGAACATTGAGGGTTTCGGTCTAACAGTCTGCGAGGGCTGGCTCTACAAGAAGCCGGTGGTCGTGAGCAAGGGGGCTGGGGCCAGCGAGCTTGTGATAGAGGGGGGCAACGGCTTCACTTTCGCCCCAGGGGACTACGAGGGCATGGCTAAGGGAATAGAGAACGCGTTAAAAGGTGGGGAGAAGCTAGGTGAGATGGGCTACGAGACCGCAAAGAAGTGCTTTGTGGACAGCGCTGTGCCAGAGCTGAAGGAAGTGCTCGAGGAGGCGGTAAGCTCCTATAGGGTATGAGGGATGGTAAACTTCTACGCCTTCCTCTCCAACGGCCTCACCTCTGCCTTGGAAAACGAGGGGAGCATAGACTGGTTCCCGTGTCCAAGGTTCGACTCTCCCTCGGTGTTCACTAAGATTTTGGACAGGGACGGGGGGTCGTTTTCCGTAAGGCCCCTCGTGGAATACGTCTACAGGAAGGAGTACTTGCGCGACTCCCTAGTGCTCGAGAGCGAGTTCAAGGTAAAGGACGGGAAGAGGTTAAGGATAATAGACTTCCTCCCCCTCTCACTCCCCGGGATAATAAGGATATACGAGAGCGAGATACCCTTCTACGCTGAGGTGAGGCCCTCTTTTAACTACGGGCTCATAAAGCCTGGGTTCGAGGTCGTGGAGTCGGGGCTTATCTTTAGGAACCCCACCTCTAAGGAAGGAGTGGAGGTTTTAGTCCAAGGGGAGTTCCAAATAGAGGGGAACAAGGTCTTCTTTAACCCCGGGAAGGGTTACCTCTACCTCCTCTACTCCAAGGACCTTAGGTATGGGCTGTTTAGCCAGAAGGGCTTTGTTTACTCCAAGCCATATGAGGCCCTAGAGAGGGCACTACAGTTCTGGAGGGGCCAAGTGGAAAAGGCAAAAAAGCCCAGGCTCTTCCAAGAGGAGTTCAAGAGATCCATCCTAGTACTCCTAGGCCTAATCTACACGCCCTCCGGCGGGATAATAGCTTCTCCCACCACTTCCTTGCCCGAGATAGTAGGGAAGGAGAGGAACTGGGACTACAGGTACGTTTGGGTCAGGGACGCGTCCTATTCGGCTGAGGCTTTGATCAAGGCGGGGCTAACGATTAGGGGGAGGGACATACTGAGCTTCCTCACCTCAATGATAGACCCCTCCTCGAAGAGCTTCGACCACCCGTTCTACGGGGTTGACGGCACTGCCCCTCCTGCAGAGGAGGAGTTGCCTTGGCTTGAGGGCTACAAGGGGTCTAGGCCGGTGAGGGTAGGCAACGGTGCTTACCTACAAGTGCAGAGCGACATAGAGGGGGCCTACCTCCACGCCCTCTACGAGTACTATAGGGCCACTGGCGACAAGGATTTCGTCAAGGACGTATGGTGGGCGGTAGAGGCAATAACCAACTGGGTGAAGAGCTCTTGACAAGAGCACCGACATATGGGAGCAAAGGGGGGTCTACGAGCACTTCGTCCACACTAAAGTGATGGACTGGGTGGCGATGGACAGAGCCTACAAGCTGGCAAGGGAGTTGGGCATAGAGAGGGATGAGTGGAGGCAAGTCGCCGACGAAATAAGGGAGGACGTCCTCGCAAACGGATACTCGGAGGAAAAGAAGAGCTTTGTAAGGTTTTACGGGAGCGAGGAAGTGGACTCAGCCCTGCTGACCCTCCCCCTCTACGGGTTCATAGACGCTAAGGACCCAAGGTTCCGCTCGACCGTGGAGAGGATAGAGGGGGAGCTCTC
>JBBINF010000172.1:0-3149 GCA_037444045.1 Sulfolobales archaeon
GCGATTACATCGATTACGCGTACATAGCGAACCATAACGCCACTATAGTTGACTCGATAGTCCGCAACGCCACCATCATCAACGCTACCGTGACGTTAATAGATAGTCAGATCTATAACTATACGCTGAAAAACGGGAGTATAATAGGTAACGTGGTAGGTAACTACAGCCCACAAGAGCTCAACGGAAGTTCTTATACCGTAGTCGCAAATTCTACTCAGGATGTCACGCCCTCTGGCAACGGAGCTCTAGGAGGAAACCAGATATCTACGCTAATTGCAGAGCTAGTGGGAGAACTCTTGGTAGTCGGGGTAGCAACTGCGGTAGCAGTGAACGAGATAAGAAAGGCAAAGAGGCCTACTTGACCTCTGTTATCATCCCGACCCAGTTCTCTTCTTCGTACATTATGTACTGAACCTGGAGCGTAATTTTCTTTGTAGAGGTCTTAGTTTTTACCCTCAATGTGTAGTTAAAGTAGTATATGTTTCCGTCTATCTCCTTCTCAGCTTTCTTGGGGAACTCCACGTCGTAACCGTAGTCCTCAGCCAGCGACTGTATTTTGCTCGTTATCCTGGTTATAATGCTCTTTATGTTCTCGCCGTAGAAGGGTTCAAACGTCATACTCCTAAGCTCTTCCTTGAACGCGGATATGCTCTCCCTGCTTTTCCTTATACTGCTGGTAGATTTCTCTCTAGTTTTTTCCTTCACAAGTCAAAAACTCTACTTCCAGCTACATATAAGTTTTTATCAAGTAGGGTGTTCATCATAGGTAGGAAGACGAGGCCTTTATGTCGTTTATTATCCTTAGCGTCTCGTTCTCGAACTCGTTGCTAGGTTGTTCCTTTACAGCACTCCTTTCTACGAAGTTCACTGCGTCCCTTATACCCCTCTCGAGGAGTACCTTGTCGAAAACCCTGGACCTTTCGGCAGCTAAGTAGAACACCTTAAGCTTAACCTCCTCTAGGAACGTCTCTAATGCGTTGGCAAGAGATACAGCCTTCAGGCTGTTTTCCTCCGATATTGTCTTGGCCCATGGATAGTTTTTCCTCAAGTTTTCCATTACGTTACTTGTGTACGCAATCTCGTTGAAGAGCTTAACGTTGTCCTCTCTGTCGTCCCTTTTCCTATTTTCTACAATGTCCTTGATAAAATCTGTAAAATCTGCACTTATAGGCTCGCCGATGGAGGGGTAAGGGTAAAGCGACTCCTGGGTGGCAACTTGTTTGATCCCCTCGTAGACCTCCTTTATCTCCTTCTCGATCAAGGAATAAGGGACGTCGTAAGCGTTGTGAAGAAGGAAATAGGAGGCGCCGACTATAGCGTAAACGTCAAGGGTTACTAATAGCTGAAACGCCTCGTTGTAACCCGGCTCTCCTAGCTTAGGGTAATACTTCCTCTTCTTTATATAGAGCAAAGGCCAGTCCCTTAGGTAGTAGGTCACAGGGGGCCTAGAGTAGTGTAAAAGGACGTAATAACCGCCGTTCATCCTCTTATATACGTAAATTGCCTTTTCCTTGTCTAGCCCAACTTGTTCTGCTAAAGATATGTAGTCCATATTACAACCTCAGCCTTGGGACCTCCATCACCCTTCTGCTAAGGGCGTGGTCATCAGAGAAAAAGAGGGAAGAGAATGAAAAAAGTTTTACTCTATGTATCCCTTCTCAACTAGTAGTTCAGCCGTCAGGATGCCTCCTCCTGCGGCACCCCTTACGGTGTTGTGGATTAGGGACACGATCCTTACAGTCCTATTGTTAACTTGCTTAACTCTACCCACAACTACGCTCATCCCAGGTGGGTTTCCGATCCATCTGTCGAAGTAGACTTGAGGCCTGTTGTCTTGGTCTACAACTATAATGGGCTTCTCTGGGGCTGTGGGTAGCTTTAGCTCCTGGGGCTCTCCCCTGAAGTTCTCCAACACTTCCCTCACTTTGCCAGCGTCTGTGTCTTCCTTGAAAGTCACATAAGTTACCTCGTAGTGGCCGTGTATAGTGGCTATCCTGTGGGTAGTGGCAGCGAGGGAGACCTCCTGCATTGGTGGATCGTTCACTACTCTCCTAGTCTCGCTCAGGATCCTTGTTATCTCCTTAACGGTCTTTGCGTCGTATGCGTCACCTAAGGGCAATATGTTGTCCACTACGTCTAACGACGGTATTCCGGGGTAACCTGCTCCAGACAGAGACTGAATTGTTGTAATGAAAGCCCCGTTCATCTTGAAGTTCATGTAAATGGGAGCTAACGGTATTGCAGCTCCTTGTGCAGTGCATAGAGGAGTAGTAACTATGAATCCTTTCCAGTCCCTCCTTTTCTTTTGCTCATCGATCAGTTTAACCGTGTGCGGATTTATTTCGGGGACTAACAAAGGTACGTCAGGGTCAAACCTGTGGTCTGGGGAGTTGCTTATGACCGGGAATCCCAACTTTGCGAACTCCTCTTCTACAGGGCCTGCAGCTCCTTGCGGCAAGGGAGAGAAGATCAGATCTACGTCGTCCATTAGCTTAGGGTCTGTCGGTTTTACTTCCATGCTCTCTACTTCCTTTGGCACTTGTCCTGCTGTCTGCCACCTCACGACCTCTCCGTATGGTTTCCCTACAGATCCCTTACCTGCCAAGTAGGCTGGCTTAATGTAGGGGTGTTGCGATAACATTCTTACGTATTCAATTCCGACAAGTCCCGTAGCACCTAGTATAGCTGCTTTTAGAGTTCTTCTCATGGTAATCAAGATATTGTGGAAGAACCGGAATATAAACTTACTTTAACAATATAAGCGTCTGAATTTGAGAAGAGGTAATATATTCATAATGAAAAAATCTAATGAGCTAGAAGAACCGCGCCCATGGAAGCAGAGGTAACTAGGCTGGCGTACTTTGCCAACAGCCCCCTCTCGTATCTGGGCTTCGGGGGAGACCACTCCTTTAGCCTAGCCTTCATCTCCTCCTCTGATAGGTTGACTTGTAGTTTCCCCTGTTTAGCGTCTATAGTTATCTCGTCACCGTCCCTCAAAAGCGCTATAGGTCCACCTACCATTGCCTCTGGTGCCACGTGTCCTACCATTATTCCCCTAGTAGCGCCAGAGAATCTACCGTCTGTGATCAAGGCCACCTTTTCTCCCAAGCCTTGTCCCACGATTGCGCTGGTCACCGCCAGCATTT
>JBBINF010000173.1:0-2370 GCA_037444045.1 Sulfolobales archaeon
GTCGTGATCCCGGGTTCAAATCCCGGCGGGCCCAGACTATTAGCTTTCCAAACTTAAAACTAGAAAATACAGAAGTCTTCAGAAAAAGAGATAAAACTTACGGGATAAAAAAAGGGTTACCTTTAAGCTACCTTCCTCATGACGAGGACTATTGCTACGATAGCTATTATGAGGCCAATTACGGCTAGTGCAAGTCCAGCATATACCAGAGTCTTTATTCCATTCAGGGAGTTCACTTCGCTCTGTAAGCTGCTCACTGTGCTGTTTAGAGAGCTGAGCTGGGTCTGCAGGCTGGAGACCTCGGACTTCAAGCTAGTGACGGTACTGCTTAGGCTGCCCACAGTGCTGTTCAAGGAGTTGAGCTCGTTCTTTAGAGTTGCCAGCTCGTTGCTTATTGTGGTGATGTTGTTCTCCAGCGTGGCTATCTGGCCCTTCAAGTACGTAACGTTACCAGAGAGCTCCTGGCTAAGCATTGACACCTCACTCTCTAAGTTGGAGACCTCCTTTTGCAATGCCGCTATCTCCTGGTAGAGGTTCGGGGTAGCTACGACTTCAACGCTAAATCCTGCTGCGGATCCTTGATAAGTGGCAGTGACGTTGACGTCTAACACGTATGGGACGTTGTCGGTCAAGACGGGTACCATTAGAGATACGTTGTAAAGCCCGTTGCCTATGTAAACGCCCGTTACAGTCATACCGTTGTAGGTGGCAGTTACAGTAGCTCCGCTAACTGGCATTCCCATCATAGTCACGTTAACTACGATAGTAAAGGTGCTATTCTCGTAGGCCCCTGCAGCGTAGACCCCGTTAATTGGAGCAGTCACGTTCTCCCTTATGCCCATGTCCTCGAAGTAGACTGGAGTGGCCTCTAACACTACTGGCTGAGTGTATATCTTCACCATGTACTCGCCGAAGAAGTTAGGTGGAACAGTTACAGTAGTGGAGTTCTCCTCGTAGCCGGCCTTGACCAGCACTACCTTATAGGTAGAGCCAGTAGTGTAGTTGTACGGTACTTCTACTAGCGCAATGCCGTTGGCACCAGTTACGCTCTTGTTCAGGAAGACGCCAGTAGTGCTGTACACCTCTATTGTGGCACCAGGCAGTGGCATCCCTTGGGATATAGCCTCAACAGCTAGGGTGGTAGTATTGGCAGGAGTTAAGTATATCGTTATGTTTGCCTCGTACACGTCAGATATAGTTATAACAACCGTATAAGGCCCTGGCACGAACTGTGCTAACGGCTGTCCGTTCTGCTCGAAGTTAGAAGAGGAGAGCATTGCAGTGTAGTTGAGTTCTCCGTTAGACCCTATGTCGCCTATCCCAATTGGTGCGTTCATCTTTATGCCGTTGTGGCCATATATGTACAAGGATACCGGATACCCTGGATACTGAGGTGCGTAGATAGACACGTTAAACACCAGGAGCTTGGTATTAATCAGCGGTATGTGTTCGTCCTGGACTGGCGAATATATCATAACGTTTGTTGACGCCGTCGCTAGATTTGATACAGACGCCAGGCTTAACGCATATAGCACTAGGGAAACTGCCAACACCAATTTATACAAACCATTTCTCTTCATGTAATACATCACCTTACAGTGTAGTCATAAAAAATTTTAAAAAACTTTTAGCTTATGGTTAGTTGCGTAGTTACGAAGTCTACTTCTATTGGCTTAGCAGTTGGTGCTACTGCAGTCGATGGATAGACCACGGGGATAGTGAACGCCGACACGTACACCTTATAGGTTCCAGGAGTCAGATGGGCTAGGCTCAAGTCGAAGGCTACTAGCTCAGTGGTGCTCTCATTAGGCAGTGGCTGGAAGAAGGTCTCGTAAGTGAACACTGTCACTCCGCTCGCGTTAACTATCTGAATTGCAACGTAGCCAGAGTAGTTGTAGGGTATAGTGGCCTTCATGTTGAAGGACAACTGGTTAGTGACTGGGTTGTACACCAGTGGCGATACGTTCTCAAATACGTTAGTGTATACCTCTCCAGTTATTGGCACGCTGGCAACTAGTGGAGTCGGAGTGAGACCAGTTATGTTTACAGTTACCATCATAGTTTCGTCAGCCTCAATGTAGTTCGACAGCACGCCTAACTTGACTCCGTCCACGTACAAGGTGGTCTCGTTAATCGGGGCTCCTAGCGGAGACACATTGAACACTATGTAACCCACGAAGATGCCGCTGCCTGGGGCCGTCTCAGTTAGCGCCAAGGTGCTGTTCTTCGGGTATAGCAACATAGCCTTAGCGCCAGTCCATCCGGTTATCTCGATCTCGCTTATCGGCACGCTCAATACCTGCCCTGGAGCGGTCTGGCCGTAGGTCGGGTCAGTGAGCTTGCCCTCCATGGCGAAGCCAGTGGTCGCAG
>JBBINF010000173.1:2398-3116 GCA_037444045.1 Sulfolobales archaeon
GGGCTGCAAGTCAGCTATCGGAGTTCCGATGGTCTGTATGGGTACCTTGCCCTGGTTAGGTGGTACTAGCTGTAGCTCTATTGGCAGGGACAGGAACTTGATGCTCTTGGTTACGGTCTGCCCGGTAACTAGGTCATTGTAGTTAATGGTCAACACGGAGTTGTTGAGCACGTATACGGCCTCAGATGAGCTGATCCCTAAGATCTGCTCTAGGCCATGCAGGCTGATCTCAAAGCCGTACTGCCACAACTGCAGTGGGGCATTGCCAACTTGATACCACGTGTAGCCGGTGAACAGCCTGGTGATGTTGGTGCTCGTCAAGTATATTTTCTCAACAGTACCGTTCTGGAACTTGATCGTTATGGTAGATAGGTATGCAACCGTTACCTCGTGCTGTGGGTTGTAGCCAGCTGGGGTGTTTGGATAGTACAGCGTTACACTGGCCTCAGTTGGTGAGGAGGTTGGAGCTATTATCAGCTCGGAGTTCCCGGATGGGTGAACTAGCACTGGGTAATTTGCAACTACAGTAGTTACGTTCTCCTCCACGTAGTGGTAGCCTAGGTCGTAGTCGGTCAAGTTACCGGATATGTAGCTGTTGCTCAAGGATACTACGGAAGGCAGCTGGATCACTGGCGCAGTGGCGTTTATTGCCACGTCCTGCGTCAGGGCAGCTAGGCCTACTGGCCCGAAGTAGTACTGCACGGCGTAGTCACTGTCG
>JBBINF010000174.1:0-3115 GCA_037444045.1 Sulfolobales archaeon
GGCCCTCAATTATTATCACAGTGCTCCGGTAGTATAGCCCGGTCAAGCCCTTCCACCTACTAGGGCACCGAGAGTATGCGGGCCTCTCAAGCCCGTGGCCCGGGTTCAAATCCCGGCCGGAGCACTGTGGGTTGGGGGAACACCCCCAAACCCCCACTGCTATTTTCTTCCAATTTTAGGTAAGTTTCTATGACGTCAACCAAGGAATCCACGTAAAGCTCATTTGGCTCACTGTTCATATTCTCTGGCTAGTACACGTAATACCGACCTTTGATTTGCCTTAATATGTAGTCACTGTATTTATAACGCACCTTATCTTTCGACATGGTTTCGTACCATATTACGGTTACCAAAAGGTATTTTTAAGCACTGGTAACACGTAAAAAGTTACCAAGATTTACGTCAGATTGAAAGAAGACGGTAAAAGTCCCTTAGTAGAGAGAAAATACCGGCAACCCGCGGTATACTAGGGAATTATCCCTACGTCTAGTGGGAGTTTCGGTAGATGTCCGACGCCTTTATTAGTCTCTCCGTAACCTTCTCGTACTCATCCCTCAGATCCCATGGAAAAAGTACTTGTCTTCAATCACTTCGCCATCGTTGATTCTCTTTATCCCCACGACCATCTCATGCTCCTAGCTCGGGAGAAATGGGCTAAACCTAGGGGCTTCGCTTAATTTTGCTCGCTATTTCCTTTACCACTTCTTCCACCTTATCGCACTGAAACTCCCCGTAGACTATCTGGTTGTAGGCTACGAAATAGCCAGGGCATGTGTTTAGCAGCGAGTAACTATACCCATTTCTTCCGAAAACAACTCCCCTCAATAGCTTCTTGAACTCTAGGTCTATTACTGCATACGTTAGGTCGCCCTCCCTTCTCACTTCCGCTCTGAACTCCCCCTTTCGTATCCTCCTTGAGAGCTCGAAAAGGGCCAACCTTAGCAAGTCCTCAGTTGATAGCTTAGCGTCCCTTAGCGCCTTGGCCAGCTGGAAGTCGTAGTCCACTTCTCCCTTTATCTTAGTTAGCTTTCTTCTCACCTCTTTGACGTCACTCAGTTCCCTCTCGCACTCCCTTGTTATTCTTTTTGCCTCCTCCAGATCTCCCACCCAGGCTAAGAGGTATGCCTTGTTTAACTCCTCAAGGCAGTTCATGGCCTAACCACCACGATTAGGTCCTTAACGCCGTCATCGTACGTCACGTAGGAGAGGAGCGAAAAGTTGTCAGGGTATCTAAGGACTTCGGTCACGCTCAAGTCCCTCATGAGGTTCTTCACTAGTGTAGGATAGGAGAAAGTGACCATTGACCTAGAGTTCACTAAGAGCATCTCATCCCCTTTGGCCCCTAGGAACCCCCTAAGTTCCTTGTAATCCGCTAGGGGGACGACTAGGTCCGGGACAACCCCTAAATACTTTACCAGCCTAAGTGGTACGAGTGACGACACGTCAACCTTGAACTTTGCGTCGAGGACTGCGTAGGTAATGGTCTCGCCGAGTACAGCTGAGACATCCCCGGAGAAGAGCTTCCCCGCCCACCTCATGCCGTAGGCCGAAACGTTCTCCACTACGCCCTCAAGCATCTTCCCAGACATGACGCCTAACGGGTAAAGCATCTTTAGGTCTACGTCGACTTTCTCCTCGCTACTCTTCTGGAGATTGGAGGCTACAGCCTCTGCCACCGCTCTCAAGTCTTTTTCGGTTTGACCTCTATCTCTGGGCAACGCATTTGAGTCTAGAAACTCCCACCTTAATCTGACTTCCACGGAAAAATGTGGGACTTTAAAAATAAAAATTTTTAGGGTTTGAGTAATACTTTTCCAATCTTGTGCTTATCCTTTAGTAACTCGTACCCCTTGTCTATCTCCTCCAGGGACACCGTGCCGGCTATCACTGGGGTTATCTTGCCCTCTTGGGTCAACTTTAGGACAGCCTCTATCTCCTTCTTTGTGGCGCTGGCATGGCCTATTATCTGCAAGTCCTTGAGTATGACGTAACCTAACTTGAGCTGGTAGGCTTGGGAGGGGTCGACGTTGCCTATCTGCACTATCCTCCCACCCATCCACAGCGACTTGAGGCCCTCGTCAAAGGTAGGAGTCCCAACTGTGTCGACAACGACGTGGACGTCCCCTATCTTCTTCGCCTCCTTGGAGAACTCCTTGCCTACAATGACGTAATCGGCGAACTTCTTTACCATTGGGGCCTTCTCCTCAGAAGTGGTAACTCCTATTACCTTTGCTCCCATGGCCTTTGCTACTTGAAGTGCGTGTATGCCAACCCCTCCACTGGCACCAGTGACCAGCACTGTCTCTCCCGGCTTAAGCCTCGCCCTGCTCAGCCCCCTGTAGATCATCCCTGTTACGCATGGGGCCAGCACTGCACCTTCGTCGGGTGTTCCCTTAGGTACCTTAACGAGGCTGGTCACCTTTACCTTAGCGTACTCTGCAAAGAAGCCGTCCAGTTCCTCTGAGTAGCCGAGCCTGTTGTGGCAGTACGCCTCCTCCCCTGCTCTACAGTACTCACAGGTGCCGTCAGGGGCGTAGAGGAGCGACGTGACCTTGTCCCCGACCTCGAAACCAGTTACTTGAGATCCCTTCTCCACAATGGTTCCAACAACTTCGTGGCCTAGGATCACTGGGTACTTCATCCTCGGGTAATATCCCTGAAGCTGCAGCAGATCCCTATAGCAAAGGGCCGCCCTGTCTACCTTTATAACGACTTCGTCTGGCCCGGGCTTAGGGTCCGGGACTTCTTGTACCTTGTAACCCTGCTTGTGGCCAACTACAACTACGGCTTTCATAATTTAAGCATGCTTATACTATTTAAAAATACACATGGTGTAAGCTAAGGGATTTTTAGGAAATGTTTTATGCGGTGTTGGGTTTACGTTAAATTTTTAGAAGATTAAAATAAAATTACTTATACTGGAATAGACTCTCTAACTTACGGAATACTGGGTTACCTCTATACTCCCCCACGCCACCATTATTTCTGAGTCGTCTGGCACTACTTGTACAAAGTCCGGGAGGACTGGGTAGCCTGGACCGTTGTATACCCCTATAGGTACCCCGTTAGTGGTTAAGTTATAGCCTGGGACAGTGAGAAACCCTTGGTATACTGG
>JBBINF010000175.1:0-3106 GCA_037444045.1 Sulfolobales archaeon
GCTCGTACTCGTGTCCCACGTATGTACCGCCGTTAAAGTTGATGGTCACTAAGCCCACTGGCTTATAGTCTACGTGGTAAGTGATGTTTAGGAAGTTAGAGGTGAAGTTCTGGGTAAAGGACTTGGTGAAGTTGAGCAATTGGGTTAAGTTAGAGCTCGTCAGTAACTTTACGAGGCTCGCGTTGCTGTAGTAGGATACTGTGTATTCCACGGGATGCGAGGTCGAGAAGTTAAAGTCCCCCGTCACGTTTACCTCCTTTGTCCCCACTACCTTTATCTCGTTTAGGTACTTGCCGGATGTGGTGAGCGTGGAGTTTACCAATATGGTCTCGACTAGTTCGCTTGTGGCGTTGTAATTCTGGGAGTGGGTCTGGGACACGTAGACCACTTTGTACTCTAGGTAGGAGTAGGAGGGGCTCCCAGTGCTGGTGAACGCTAGGGGAGTTAGAAGTAGTGGGACTAAGAATAGTAGGACTAGTCTTTGCTTATTCATACTACCCTTAGGCTATGCAAGGGTTATAAGTATTTCCAAAATACTTTTTTAAAAGGAACAATGACCTAGCACAGCAGAACTCAAGCGGTTTACCGGCAAGTTGGTTGCCAGTAAAGGCTCCACGTGGTACTGACTTGAGATTAAAAGTTAAGTTTGGCGTAGCTTATCCCTCAGTATCTCCATCATCTGCCTAGCGTTTTCGAGCATGAAGTGGTCGTTGTTGAAGAAGACGTAGACGTCCTTTGGGTTGAGCTCCGAGACCCTTTCGGCGACCTCCAGTAGTTCCTCCTTTGAGTACTGGTAGTTGTACCACTCCTCCCTTCCGTGCATCCTCAAGTAGACCTTCCCAGAAGTATTAAAAAAGTACGAACCAATAGGGGAGTCCACCGACACGACGGTGCATTTAAGGGGAGGTAGCTCCTTAAACCAGCTCTCGTGCCTAAACTCAATGGCCATCCTGTCGCCAAGAAGGGAGGCGAACCTCTCTACCCTCCTCACGTTTTCCTCGGTCTTCTTGAAGTTAGGCGGCATCTGGAACAAGTAGAAGTCCGGCCTCAGCTCCTCCATTAGCGAGTAGAACCTCTCCCAGACCCCTAGGTCTGTAAGCCTCTTTACGTGCGTCACAAACCTGTGTACCTTTACTGACCACTTGAGGGTGTACTTGCTCCACCCCTTAACTTGGTTCTTGTAGGGGAAGCGGTAAAAGCTCATGTTGAGCTCAACTGCGTTAAGCCCGGAGTTCCTCACGTACCACTCGAGGTTCCCCTCCTCGTTCCAGTCGTACGTCCATCCAGAAGTCCCGACGAATATCATCCCGTGAATTTAAGAGAGGTGGGATAAACGTTTTTCACAAAGCAGTGGAGGCCGGGTTAATCATGCCTTCTCTCCACGGGTTCCTCACGTGGGAGACTTTGGATGGTGAGTTTTAATAGGAGAGCCACGGTTACGCTGAAGACGGGGCTCTAACCCTCTAAACACCCTGAACTGAGATTAAACGTCGGCCGATGGAGGGGGAGAACATAAGGGAGTCAGCAAACCATTATTATCCTTGTACCGAGTTTAGAACTATGGACTGGGAGAGACTGGGGGAGAAGTTCCACAACTACGACGACGAAGTGAAGGAGGCTATCTACTCCGTCCTAAAGTCCAGCGAGAGGGAGGACAGGCAGGCAAACGTGATATCCTTCTTTACTGGCGTTGGGAGGGAGCTGGACAAACTCGACGCGGAGTGGATAAAGACCTTTGCCGTGGAGTGCGACGACTACCCCCCGATATGCGAGGGGATAGCGAGGGGTATTGGAGGGGTGAAGTCTTTGAGCCCCGACAGAGTAGACGCCCTCTTGTCCTCGAAGACCAGTGCGATATTCGTGCTCTCGAGGGTGGATCTGTCAAACCCCTCACTGAAGGACTTAGTGGTCAAGGCTATAGACAAGGTTAAGGGCGAGAAGAACTTGGGGGAAGTGGGGAGGAACTTTGGGCAGAACTTCCACAAGGCGTTAAAGGAAGTGAGGGAAAGGTCAAAGGCACTCTTCTCAAACCCGTCCTTCCTCTACGAGTTCCTCAAGGTGGTAGACCTCTCGTACTTCTCCGACATCTACAACTTCTCCGGGGAGGTAAACGAGGTACTGGGGGAGAGGATAATGGAGTTAAGCGACTTCCAGAGGAGGAAGCTGTTGCAGAAGAGCGACAAGTGGTTGGGAATAGGGGTGGGGAAGGTCTTCGACTCCCTCGCCTTCGAGGTGAGGAAGGCGGTCATAGAGAAGTCCATCAACGACAGGGAGTTCGCCCTAGGGCTAATAAGGTCCCTGAACTTGAACGACCTCAACGACGACGAGCTCCAGGCGTTAATATCCTCGTGCCTAAAGGACAGCGAGCTTTCCTTTTACTTGGGGAACAACCTAGGGAGGAACTTCCCCTCCCTCGATGAGTACTTGAAGTCAACTGCAGAGGAGCTCTCGGCCAAGAACGCAGACGTGGCTAGGGGGCTCGGTAACGGCTTCTCCGTGTTATTTACCAGGTTCTTCGACTTCTACTTCTCCAGGGACGTGAGCGAGGAGGACGAGGTGAGGGTCATGCAGATAGCCATGAACAACGACGTAGTGGCGAAGGAGATGCTGAGGAACATGAACTTCCTAGCCGTGAGGAGGAAGGACCTATTGCTGAAGCTTGTGGTAAAACACAGCGAGTTCGTCGACGAGTTTCTGAAGGCCGTTGGGAGGAGGATAGGGGAGTTCGACGTGGACGAGGTGTTTAAGCTGAAGTCCCACGTAAGGGTACTGGGGAGGCTCTACTGCGAGAGCTTCCCCTCCCTTACGCCGGAAAAGAGGAGGAAGGTGTTGGAGAGGCTGAGCGACCAGGAGTTCTACCAGGGGTTCGTTGAGTGCAACAGGCTTTCGTAGGTCAAGGAACGCCTTTTTCCCAAACCTTCCTACCTTAGTGGCGTAGCCCTATATCCGTATGCCCCCTGGAATGTCATGTGTCAGACCTTCACCTTTATAACGCCATGCGCAGGACAGTAGGCCTAGGTTCCAAGGTCGTTTAACTATGGTGGCCGCGACCTAGAGATGAGGGCCCTGAACAAGTACCTAAAGGTGTTCTTTAGATCCTAGGGTT
>JBBINF010000176.1:0-3102 GCA_037444045.1 Sulfolobales archaeon
CAGCAATTGAGGTCAGCAACGGGCAAGAGAGCGTTGTCCTAGACTACGGAGTAAACTTTAACCCGGACGATACCCCAAACTTTCCGCTACAGGAGTCACCCTCTAAGGTCTCAGCCTTTGTAGTCTCCCACGCTCACCTGGACCACGTGGGGGCACTCCCCATCTACCAGATATCTAGTTCAAAGCCCATCTTTGGCACGAGGCTGACTAGGGAGATCGCCGAGCTGATAATTAAGGACTTCCTGAAGATCTCTGGGACTAGAGTGCCATACGAGTGGGTGGAGCTGAGGAAGGCGATGGAGAACTTCCGCACTTTCAAATACAACGAAGAGTTCCAAGTGGGCTCCTTCACGATAAACACCTCTAGTGCGGGTCACATTCCAGGAAGCGCAATAACTGTAGTGAAGACCGAGAAAGGCGACGTGGCCTACACAGGGGACATAAACTTGGCCAACACAAAGCTCATGAAGCCGGCAGACCTAGAGGTAATGAAGTCGGCAAAGGTGATAGTCACTGAGGCCACCTACGGTAGGTTTAAACACCCAGAGAGGAAGGACGTGGTAGACGAGTTTTACAACTCCGTCATGGAAGTCCTCGAGGGGGGCGGGACAGTCCTAATCCCAGCGTTCTCTTTGGCTAGGAGCCAGGAGATCCTGGCAGTGCTGGCGGAGAAGAACATACCCTACCCGGTCTACTACGACGGCATGGCTAGGACAATCATGGAGATAATGATGAGCAACCCCGAGTACTTGAACGACGTCGACAGCCTCAGGAAGGCATACGACGAGTTCATTTACGTCAGGGGCTGGGAGGACAGGAACAAGGCGTGGAAGAGCAACGGAGTTATAGTTGCAAGCGCCGGTATGTTGAAGGGAGGGCCAGCGGTGTACTACTTCAAGAAGATGGCGGACAACCCAAAGAACGCCATATTCCTTGTGAGTTACCAGGCGGAGAACACCCCGGGGAGGAAGTTGTTGGAACTAGGGAAGTTCAGCGAAAGCTCCCCCCTGCTTAAGGCTAGGTTCCAGCTCTTCGACTTCTCCAGCCACGCGGGTAAGGACAAGTTAATGGAGATACTGAGGGCCTCAAAGAACCTGGAGAAAGTTGTGATAGTCCACGCCTCCCCAGACAGCGGGCAGTACTTTGCCGAACTGGTGAAACAGGAGCTGGGCGTAGAGGTTAAAGTCCCGGAGAACGGAGAAGAGATAGAAGTGTAAGGGGATGATAGTCCTCTTCATACACGCTGAGAACTTCTCCTTTCGAGTTAAAGAAAAGGCAATTAAGTCCGCCGAGGAGGACTACCTGGAGTCGCTGTCCAAGGAGAACGCCCTAGTCGCTTTTACCACGGTTGAGAAGGACGACGACGAAGAGGTAGTGAAGAAGGCTGTTGAGGACGTACTTGAAGTGTACTCCAAAGTTAAGGCCTCTTGCGTCGTTATTTACCCTTACGCCCACCTCTCAAATAACCTAGCTGAGCCAAAGGTCGCAGTGGAGCTGTTGAAGAAGCTCGAGGAAGGGCTAAGGGGCAAAGTAGAGGTATATAGGGCCCCCTTCGGTTGGTACAAGTCCTTCTCCATTTCATGTTACGGCCACCCGTTGAGCGAGCTCTCGAGGAGGATAAGCAAGGGGAAAGAGGTGGAGAAGAGCGAGGAGCTCTCCGTGTGCGAGAAGTTCGGCTTCCCGTACTCGCCCAAGGCCGTCTTCATGAAGAACGCAGTAATAGAGTACTTGAAGAGCCTGGTGAAACCTAAGGGGGTCATAATAGGCACAAAGGACGTCCCTAAGGGGTACATGTCCGTAGTTTACTCCAAGCCTAACGGCAGGCCACTCCCCTGCATAAACGAGGATCCCAAGGTGGATGTCTACTACGACAGCTTCCAGCTCGACTTCCCTAAGGAGTTCTCCGACTCCAAGAACACCTTGACGATATGGGACGAACACAGGGTAGACGTAGGGAACTTGGTATACTACATCCTGTTGAAGGCGAAGTCTATGGAGACCCCGGTACTACCCCTCTGGATGTCCCCAGTCCACGTGAGGATCCTGCCAGTGAAGCAGGAGCTTGTGGAAAAGGCTGAGGAGTTTGCGGAGAAGCTATACAACATGGGGCTGAGGGTGGAGGTGGACAACAACAACGACAGCCTCGGCAATAAGATAAGGAGGGCGGGGAGCGACTGGGTCCCCTTTGTTGGTGTCCTAGGTGAGAGGGAAGTCAAGACCGGTACCTTAACCGTGAGAGTTAGGGGGAACAACGAGCAGAGGAGCGTGACTTTGGAGGAACTGGCGGAAGTTATTAAGGCAGAGGACAAACTTCTTTTGAGGCAAAACTCCCCAGTGAAGATGAAGGATGATAGTAGCTGAAGTCCCCTTAAAGGTAACCCTCTTTGGGGAGCACGCAGTAGTTTACGGAGAGCCAGCAATAGCGATGACCATTTCGGAGAAGATGACGGTGAGGGTAAGGGAGAGCGACAGGACGATTGTAAGCTCCCCTACTCTGTCAATAAGGGGGGTTAAGGTATCGTTGAACGACTTTAAAGTGGAGAGCGAGGAGACTACCAGGATCCTGTCCTACGTGATAAAGGCGTTGGACTACTTTGGGAGGAAGAAGGACGTGTTAATAGAGATAGACTCCCCAGTGGAGCCCTCAGTTGGGCTGGGCACTAGCGCAGCGACCATCGTTGGGGTAGTCTCCGCCTACTCGAGGTTCTTGGGTTACGAGCTGACAAACGAGGAGATAGCGAAGATATCGAGGGAGGTAGAGCTCTCAGTGCAGGGGCTTGGGAGCAGGATGGACACCTACACGGTCTCCCTCGGGGGTCTAATCTACTTCCCCAGGGGAGGGGAAGGGTACGAGAGGATAGGCGGAAACGTAAGATTGACGGTGGGCTACGTTAGGAGGTACACTACTACCAAGGAGATACTGAGGAAGGTGAAGGCACTAAAGGACAGGGAGGAGTCCCTCTTCAAAGAGGTGGTGTCCACGATAGGGAGGCTAGTGGACAAGGCAAAGGAGGCCTTGGAAAAGGGGGACGAGGAGGCCATTGGCGAGCTAATGTACGTGAACCACGGCCTCCTCATGAGCCTAGGCGTTACCTCCCCCAC
>JBBINF010000177.1:0-3079 GCA_037444045.1 Sulfolobales archaeon
AGGTGTATGAAGGAGTACAAGATGGCTTCAATAATGGCTGATAAGCTAGTCACTTAAGTTAATATTTTTTGTGACAGGTATATTCTAGCTAGAGTGTTGATTTTTTTCTTCTTTCAACTATTTTTAGATTGTAAAACGAAATGGTCTACCACGCTGTTATAATACCAGGAGTTTCTAAGGGTTTAGATGCATGGCACAAAGCTTTTCACCCTACAGTGCAGTACGTGATTTAGGAGGGCACTGTATTGCTAACATAAAGCATCTATATGTGAAAACAGAGAGGCTCTGTGCACCTCTACAAGTTGAACCCTCTTCAAACTGACTTTTTCCTCTCTCTGCCCTAAAGGCGAGCCTTGCAGTCCTCCTTGTCAATTACAGATCAAGGCCGTCTTTATAGATCAACTTCATTACCATTTCTACCTTTTGCCTCACTTCCTCTAAGCTCTTCCCCACTATATTAACATGCCCCATCTTTCTCCTCTTCCTTACCTCGCTCTTCCCGTACCAATATACCTTCCCATAATTTAACACCTCGTATGGGACATAGTCCGTCCCCAATATGTTCACCATCCCTCCATAAGATAACAGCTCAGTGCTCCCCAACTCCAGCCCCGTTATAGCCCTTAAGTGCTGTTCGAACTGGGAGACGAATGCTGAGTCAAGCGTATAATGCCCTGTGTTGTGAACCCTTGGGGAGAACTCGTTTATAAGTATTTCACCGTCCCTTACAAAGAACTCTATACCCATCGTACCCACGTAATCTAGGGAGTCAGCTAACCTCTTCGCTATCTCCACAAACCCCTCCTTGTTTATAGGACCATAATTGTAGACCAATATCCCCTTTTCGTTATAGTTAAACGTTGGTGGGTAAGCCCTGAAGTTTCCCTTCTTATCCCTTACAGCTATGATAGAGGCCTCGTAGTCGAAATTTACTAACTCCTCTACGACAAACTTAACCCTCTTTCCCTTTATGATACTTTCATACCTCTCCATATCCCCCCTGATGAAGTATATCCCCTTCCCGTCATAACCACCTACGCTCTCCTTCAGCACAGCCTCCCCGTTGAACTCCTCTTTAAGTATCTTCAGTGCTTCCTCACCGTCCTCAGCGATGAAAAACCTGGGGGTTGGGAGGTTATGCTCTCTGTAGAACTCCTTCTCTTTATACCTCTCCCTCTTCAGCTCAACTGAGCTTATCCTAGGCAAGAGCTTCCCCATGTCCTCAGCGTAATTTAACGCCTCATCGCTCACGTGTTCGAACTCGAAAGTGACAACATCTACCTCGTCTATCATCTCCTTATATTTTTCCACAGGGTAACATCTATCAGCTATCCTACATGCGGGTTCTTCAGGGTTTCCAAGTGCATAGAACTTGAATGGGTATTTCCTACCCTCTAATATCATCATCCACCCTAGCTGTCCTCCTCCCAATATCCCTATTTTAAGGGAGTTTTGTGTTAAGGACTTCATCCTTCATCTCCTCCATGAACTTCTTCACCTTTTCTCCTATCTCTGGGTACTTTATTCCCAATATCCTTAACGCTAGGAGTGCTGCGTTCTTGCTGTTACCTATGGCTACTGTAGCTACTGGAACACCATAAGGCATTTGGACTATAGAGAGGAGGGAATCTAAGCCGTTGAGGTTCTTTGAGGGTATTGGCACGCCTATTACTGGCAAATGGGTTAGTGATGCGGTCATTCCAGGCAAGTGTGCTGCACCGCCAGCTCCCGCAATTATTACTTCAATACCCCTTTCAGCAGCTGTCTTTGCATACTCCATCATGAACTCAGGTGTCCTGTGGGCTGATACCACCCTTACCTCAACTTCTACATCAAACTTCTTCAGCAGATCCACAGCATCCTTCATGTAATCCCAATCGCTTTTGCTGCCCATTATAACTGCCACTTTGGGCATGTGTTTAGTTAAATATCTTACTTTAAAAAGTTTTATTTAAAAGGGACTGTAAATATTCCTCAATTTTTACACCGTGGATTTTACTTGCCTAAGTAATTAATACCTGAAAGTTCACGGAAAGCTTTTATATTAGCCAAGTTAATAATAAAGTATGGAGCTGAAGAAGGTAGCTGAGGGGAAGACAAAGATAGTTTATGAATACGATTCCTCCCATTATCTCTTGAGGTTTAAGGACTCAATTACCGCTGGGGATGGTGCTAGAAAGGATGAGATGAGGGGTAAAGGAGTATTAAACGCTAGAACCTCTGCAATCTTCTTCAAGCTGTTGGAGGAGAACTCAATAAAGACCCATTTCGTAGGGGTTTATGATGATAAAACCCTCATAGTCAAAAGGTTGAAGATGATACCAGTTGAGGTTGTGTTGAGGAATATCGCTACAGGGAGCATAGTGAAGAGGCTTCCAATTAAGGAAGGTGAAGTATTTGACCCTCCAATTGTGGAGTTCTTCTTGAAAGACGACCTCAGGCATGACCCACTACTCAATTACTCCCATCTAAGGTACTTCAAGCTCTTGACCAAGGAAGAGGCTGAACGTATAGAGGAGGTGATGATGAGGGTAAATGACGTCATGAGGAAGTTCCTCGAGGAGAGGGGGCTAATACTTTATGACTTCAAGTTGGAGTTCGGTAGGGACGAAAACAACGAGCTAATCATAGGCGATGAGATAACTTTAGACTCAATGAGGGTCAGGGATAGGGCTAACAGGATTTACGACAAGGACCTTTACAGGAGGGGTGAACCCTTAGAGGTCGTCAGGAAGGCGTATGAGGACTTCTTAAACATCATATCCAGGTGAAAGAGAAATGCTGTACAAGGTGGAACTAATAATCATAAATAAGGATGGGGTAAGGGATCCTGAAGGTGAGACAATCCAGCGTTATGTGGTAAGGAAGTTGAGCGATAAGGTCTTGGAGACGAGGGCTGGGAAGTACTTGCTCTTCAGGGTTGAGAGCAGTTCATCAGATGAGGCTAAGGAGGTCGTGAAGAAGATAGCCAACGAGTCGAGGCTTTTCAACCCCTTGGTCCACAAGGTCATAATAAGGGTAGTCAGGGATGAAAGTAGCGGTAATTAAGTTCCCAGGGACAACTTGCGAGATTGACGTC
>JBBINF010000178.1:0-3037 GCA_037444045.1 Sulfolobales archaeon
GCTACTGTTCTTCACTTACTTGGGCGGGCTGTCGAAGAGCGCCCAGTTCCCCTTCACTCAATGGTTAGTGACCGCCATGACTGGCCCTACGCCAGTCAGCGCGTTGATACACGCTGCTACCATGGTCAACCTGGGGGTCATGTTCACCTTACTGACTTACCCCTACCTCTTGGCTGGGGCCAACGGCGTCACTGAGGCCTTCCTCTCCATAGTCGCCGGGATCTCCCTGTTCACTGCTGTCTACACCAGCTTGAATGCCCTAGTCTCCAATGAGCAGAAAGTAATCCTCGCCAACTCCACCGCAGACCAGATATCGCTGGCCATATTCTCCTCGACCATTGGTTCCCTCCTCTCCCTGGTCTACGACAACCCCCTGTACTTGTACGCGGGTATAGGGGTCGGACTAGTCCAGATGATCGCCCACGGGGTATACAAGGCGTCCCTCTTCATGAACGCAGGCTCTGTCATACACGCCACTGAGACCAGGTACGTTGGGGAGTACCCAAACCTGTACAAGCACTTAAAGGGGGTCTTCGTATTGCAGACCTTAGCGGCACTAAACTTGGCCAACGTCCCGCCCTTAATAGGCTTCTGGGCCCACTCCTTCATCTCCAGTCTCACGTCAGGCTACTTGGCCTACCTTTACGTAGCTCTGGAGTTCGCTGGTAGCGTGTACATAATGAGGTACGTGGCGAAGACCTTCCTCTGGGGGAGCGGGGAGAAGGAGGTTGAGGGGCACGTGAGCCCCATAATGGTCGTCTCACCCCTTCTACTGGTAATTGCCTCAATAGGGCTAGGCGTCTTTATCCAGACCTTGACCGGCTTCTTCGCAAGGGAGCTCCTAGTCCCGAGCTTCGCTTTCCACTTCGACGTCCTGGACTTGGTGGCCTCGCTTGTCGGCATATTCATAGCCCTAGTGGTCTTTACCGGTAGCCCAGACTTCGGCAAGTACCTGGCACTGAGGCCCCTGATAAACTTCCTGTACTACGGCTGGTACGTCTACCCGCTGTTTGACTTGTGGGGAGTTGTGTCCTTTAAGTTCTACAACGCTGTGTTTAAGTACTTGGAGACTGGAGTCATAGACCAGGGGTTGAACGTGAAGTTGCCAAACGGGGTACTAAAGTACGGAGGGGTAGCCTTTAAGAGGATACAGACAGGGGTGCTGAGGGACTACTTAGCGTATTACGTAGGGGGACTAGTGCTCCTAGTGTTGATATTCCTAATCGTGTTGGGGGTGGTGTAAGCCTTGATCTTGGACTACCTACCCGTTGTGATACCGTCAATTGTCCTTGTCTTCTCCTCAATAGCGGTGCTCTTTATCGATAACGGCAGCAAGGGGTCTTACAAGGCAAGCTACTACTTGGCAATAACCTCCTTAGTGGTAGTGCTTGCAGCGCTTATGGCCTTCTTCGGGCTGGGGGTGAACGACTTCTACCTCTTTTCCTCCACTCTGCACGTGGACACAGTTGGCTACTTCCTTTCCTTGGCCACAGTCCTGGGGGCCCTTGTCTCCCTAATTGGCGCTCAGGAGCACATAGAGGGCTGGAAGACTAGGTCCTCCATGCTCTCCCTCTCTTTGCTTACAGTGCTAGGGGTGATCTACATGGCCTTCTCCAACAACGTGGTAGTGATACTAACTGGCTGGGGCATCTCCTCCGCAGCCAGTTACGCTATAGCCATGCTGAGGAAGGACTACGGCTCGGTAATAGCTGGGATCAAGTACTTGGTAATGGGCCTAGTCTCCTCCTCGCTAATGGTAATTGGCTTCGCCGCATTCGCCCTGGGCGCGGGGACACTGCAGTTCAACTTCACCTCAGTACCCTACCCCGACATCCTGGCCCTTGGGCTTGTGTTGATCTCCGTCTCCTTCCTCTTCAAGGTAGGTGCATTCCCCTTCCAAGGGTGGTTGCCGGACGTCTACACCGGGGCAGACAGGGTCTCCGTCTCCTACATCTCCAGCGTAGGGAAGATGGTGGGCGTGGTGCCCCTAGTGAGGGTGCTCTTGGCGGGAGACCCCTTGCCCCTGGAGAGGACCCTGACCGTTGTTGCGTTTGCCACTGTGTCAATACTCAGCATGACAATAGGCAACGTGATAGCGTTCTCCAGGAAGGACGTGGCCTCCATCCTGTCCTTCAGCAGCGTCTCCCAGATGGGCTTCGTGCTAATAGGCTTCACCACGCTCCTGCTAAACCAGGGGCTGGCACTAGCTGGTATAGTTGTACAGATGATGGCCTACGTAGTTGCGCAAGCTGGGCTCTTCAACTTCGTGAACCACGTGGAGAAGGTGTCCGGCACCACGGACTTGAGGGGGCTGAGGGGGTTGAGCTCAAAGGACAAGGGGCTGGCAGTTGCCTCTACTATACTGCTACTGAGCCTACTTGGCATCCCGCCTATACTGGGATTCTGGGGGAAGCTCTTCCTCTTCCTCTCCGCCTTTAACTTACCTTGGCTGGTGATAATAGCAGTACTGAACAGTGCTGTGTCTGCAGGTTACTACATACCCGTCATAAGGGAGATGTTTAGGGAGGGCGAGGAGTTTGGCCTCGTGAAGAGCCCAGAGAGGGACAGCGTTATATTTGCTGCCGTGATAAGTATAGCGTTGGGGTTGATTTCCCCGTTACTGCTGGTGATGGTGTCTTGATAAGGGTCGCAATAGCAGGGGTAGGTAACGCGGCCTCGGCCTTTGTGCAGGCCTTGGCCTTGTACAAGAAGGGAGAGGAAATACCTGGGCTGCTGAAGTTGCCAATTGGCCCAGAGGAGGTAGAGGTAGTTGCGGCCTTTGACGTAGATAGGAGGAAGGTGGGTAAAAAGCTCTCAGAGGCCATATTCCAAAAGCCTAACGTGGTTCCAAAGTACGTGGAGGTTAAGAGCGACGTGGTAGTGAAGAGGGGACCTACCCTCGACGGAACGGCGGGGAACCTGGGCGAGGTAATAGAGGAGTCAAGTGAGCCCCCAGTGGACGTGGTCGGGGAGCTTAAGAGCGAGAGGGTGGACGTGCTCCTAAACCTCTTGCCCACTGGTGCAGAACAGGCCACCA
>JBBINF010000179.1:0-3035 GCA_037444045.1 Sulfolobales archaeon
GAAGAGTACTTAGATACGTTTCCCTCTACTAGGATTATCCCGTTTGCGGCGGAAGCTCCAGAGAGCTTGAACTGAGATACAAGCTCCTCAGCCTTATGGGCAGTGCTCCCGGGAATTGAGATGGCAACCTGGTAGCTCACCGACTTGAAAAACAGGGAAGAGAGAGGGGCAGAGAAGACCAAGATTACTATCCAGATAACCAAAAGCACGTACCATTTTTTGGAGACTATTTTAGCCAGGCCACCAAACACTACTGGTCAAGAGAGTATCAAGATATATCTAAATAAGGCTTTCCAAATAGGCTTAAAGCCCAAGTCTCGAGATAAGGTTGTGGACTACGACGACTTGTTTAAAGTAAAGCCGGTATTAGACTACGACGTAAAGGACGGAAAGGTTTCCCTCGTAGTTGAGGAGAGGAAGCCCGTTGTCTACGTGATGGGAGAGGGCAAAATAGAGGGGGACTTTTACGCGGACGAGGTCGTTTGGGTTGACAACAAGAGGCTTGCAGTAGTGGGCGACCCAAAGGGGGGAGAAAAAAGGGAAATATACCTCTTCGACGGGAGATTAAATCCAGTTCTGAAGGACGAGTTCGATAACTTTTCCCCATGGTTCATAAGTCAAGACAAGTTCTACTTCCTGTCAAACAGGGAGGGGGACACTATCCACTTGTACCTATACGAGGGAGGGGAAATAACGAGGATAAGCAAGGGGAGGGAGCCGGTCGGATACCTCTGCGTCTCAAGTGACGGCAACAAAGCGGCCTACTCCCAAGGCATTTACGACAACGACCTACACGTAGTTGACGTGAGGACCTGGGAGGAAATAGAGGTGGGGTTCAAGGGCTCAGAGGAGTTCCCTGCCTCGTCGGAGTGCTTCACCCCCAACGGAGTCCTCATGCTGAGCAATAAGGACAACTTCTTCGACGTTGGTGAATACAGAGACGGGGAAGTGAAGTGGTTGAAGAAGTCGAGTTGGGACAAGACTGAAGCCCTCCTGTTCAACGGTGAGTTAGCGTACGTAGAGGACGTTTTCGGAGACTTCAAGATAGTTATAGGTAACAGGGAGGTCGTGAGCAAAGGGTACAACATGGACTTAAAGGTTGACGGGAAACAACTGTATTTCCTTGGCTCCTCTTACGACCGCTTTACCGACTTATACAGAGTTAGGGAAGACGGCGTAGTTGAAAGGCTTACCGACTCGATGCAAGGTGTGTCTGACGACTTCGTAGATCCAAAAAGGGTGTATTACGAGTCCTTTGACGGTACTAAAATCCCCGCCCTCCTTTACTCGAGGGGTAACGAGGAGGACGGCGTCGTATACGTCCACGGAGGCCCGGACTGGGAGTGCGTCAACTCCTTCTCTCCAACCATTCAGTTTCTAGTTAAAAAGGGATTCAAGGTGATTTGCCCCAACTACAGGGGGTCAACTGGGTTCGGGAGGAAGTTCAACCACATGAACGACAAAGACCTCGGAGGGGGAGACCTAATGGACGTAGTCTACGCGGCCAAGTTCCTCGGGACTAAAAAGGTAGCTATTACTGGGGCAAGCTACGGCGGTTACCTAACGATGATGGCTATCACGAAGTTCCCAGAGATCTGGTGTAGCGCGGTAGCTGTGGTGCCATTTGTGAACTGGTTTACCGAAAAGCAATTTGAGAGGGAAGTCCTAAAACAGTACGACGAAGTTAAGATGGGCGACGACCCCGACCTCTTGAGGGATAGGTCTCCTATATTCTTCGTGGACAGGGTAAAGGCCCCGCTAATGCTCTTAGCCGGGGAGAACGACCCAAGGTGTCCAGTCGAGGAGACTCTCCAAGTGGTTGAGAAGCTAAAGGAGAGGAAGATCGAAGTGGAGTACAAGGTTTACGAGGGAGAAGGGCACGGTTTCTCGAAGGTCGAGAACTACGTGGACTCAATTAAGAGGACTGTTGAGTTTATAAGCAGATGCAAGGATGAAAATACTAGATGAGGAAACAAAAGGACTGAACTGTGAGGAGCCGTGTTTCAGCTGATTTATAAAAATTTTTAACGCGTAGATTCAATTTATGCTTGCGTTCCCTCTTTTGCGAGAGGATAAGGAATGACGGTAACGGTAGAAAGCCTTGTTAAGCGATACGGCAACAAGGAGGTACTAAAGGGGATATCGTTAGTCGCAAACAAGGGAGAGATAACTGCAATACTGGGGCCTAACGGGGCTGGAAAGACCACCACAATTAGGGCAGTAATGACCCTCATCTTTCCAACGAGAGGAGAGGTATCAATTCTTGGCCAAGACCCTTTCAAAAACAAGAAGGTTCTCAAAGACGTTGGTTACGTGCAAGAACTTCCAAATCTACCTCCCTTCTTAAGCGGTAGGGAACTACTGGAGATGAGCAGGAAAATAAAGGGCGTAAGTAAGGACGAGGTAGACAGGGTGATAAGGATTGTAGGCATGGAGGGAAACGCGGATAAGAAGATAGCGAAGTACAGCAAGGGCATGACCCAGAGGATAGCCATAGCGGAGGCTTTGCTAGGAGACCCGGAAGTGCTGATCATGGACGAGCCTAACATAGGCACTGACCCAGTGTTGAACTACAACATGAGGGAGACGTTAAAGGAGATGAAAAAGGAGGGCAAAACAATACTAATGACGACACACGTGCTTGAGGACGTGAAAAAGGTCGCAGACAAGGCGTACTTGATTTACCAAGGGAGGGTCTTCTTCGAGGGTAGCCCAGAGGACTTAGTAAAGAAGTTCCTAGGCATCATAGTAGTTGTAGAGGTCGCAAACCCAGATACCGCGGAAAAGCTACTAAAGGAGTTAGACTACGTTATGGGCTATAGAGTAGAAGGGAGAAACGTGGTAGTGAGGCTCAGCGAGGACAGAAGGGAGGAGTTAATCCACTACCTAGTCACTTCAGGGGTAAAGGTCAGGTCGTTTTATCTCGACCAAGATTTAGAGGGGGCCTACATTTCAGCGTTGAGGGAGGCTGAGAGGGTTGATAGAAAAGATAATGTTTTATGAGCTGAGGAGGGCAGTGGCCAGGAAAAAGGTCG
>JBBINF010000180.1:0-3026 GCA_037444045.1 Sulfolobales archaeon
ACTTCTTCGGCGACCTCTTCCACTACGGCTTCTCCGGTGAACCTATGTTCTTCATATACGAGTCTCTAACCTACGGCCTCTTCGTAGACTTGGCGATAACTCTAACTGGGGGGAAGATCTTTGGGATAGGGATGACAGGGAGCCGCTCAGCGGTAATGGCCATAGCGGCTATAGAGGGAGGGATACTGGGCCTTCTGTGGGCCTTACCAGACCCGATCTTTTACGAGGCCTTCTTCAAGCCGTTCCTCTACGGCGGAGTGGTAAACTGGTCGAGGGTAATATACGACTTGATATCGTTCATACCGGGAGACGTTGTAATAGGAATATTAGGGGGTTTAGCTGCAAATAGGGTAGAGAAAGCTGTACAAGTTTAAATATTTCGGGGCGTAAATATCATGTACGCGGTTGAGATAAAGGGATTGTCATTTTCTTACATTGGTTCCTCAAAGCCCTCAATAGTGGTTGACGAGCTCTACATAGAGGAGGGGGAGTCTGTACTAGTCGTTGGGAAGTCCGGCTCTGGGAAGTCAACGCTCGTGAACTGCATAAACGGAGTTGTCCCGCACATGATCTCTGGGGAGCTCAAGGGGGAAGTAGCTGTCATGGGGAACAGAGTGAAGGACACTCCCCTCTCTAGGCTCTCCACGGTAGTGGGCACAGTGTTGCAGGACCCAGAGAGCCAAGTAGTGAATTACCTAGTCGAGGAGGAGGTAGCTTTTGGCCCAGAGAACCTAGCCCTCCCCCCAGAGGAGGTTAAGGAAAGGGTGTCTGAGGCCATGAGGATAGCTGGGATTGAGCACTTGGCAAAGAGGGAGACCACCACGCTATCTGGAGGGGAGCTACAGAGGACGGTACTGGCCTCTGTTCTGGCGATGAGGCCAAAGGTGCTGATCTTAGACGAGCCCACCTCAAACATAGACCCAGAGGGCACTAACACAGTCTTTGCCACATTGAGGGCGTTGAAGGGGAAGAAGACCATGATAGTTGTAGAACACAAAGTGGAGAGAGTGCTCCCATTTGTGGACAGGGTCATCCTAGTGGACAGGGGTAGAATTGCCCTCGACTTGAGGAAGGAAGAGATCCTGGAGGGAGTAGAGAAGCTCCTTGATGCCGGAGTCGAGATGCCGTCCCACTTCGTCTTGTCCAGGAAGCTCAAGTTGCCTAGGCCAGACTTTGAGGCCGTGAGGAAGAGCGTAAAGGAGGGGAGGGTGTCCCTCGACCCCCCTATGAGGAGGGAGGTTGTGGATCAACCGCTCATGTCGGCGCAGTTAAAGGTAAGGGCAAAGGACAGGGAGATAGTGGACGCCTCTATCGAGGTAAGGAGGGGAGAGGTCATAGCTGTGATGGGCAGGAACGGGGCTGGGAAGACCACGTTCCTCAAGGCAATTGCAGGGCTCACTGGGGAGGAGTTAAAGGTCACCGGGTCGATAAAGTTCGAGGGAGAGGAGCTAATCAAGAGGCCTATCTGGTACAGGGGGAAGTACTTCGTGTACCTACCCCAGTCCTTCGACCTAATCCTTGTGACTACAAAGGTGGAGGACGAGATAGCCTTCTCTCTAAGGAGGAGAGGGGTGAGGGACTACAAAGGGGTAGTAGAGAGGTACTTGAGGGAGTTCGGGCTGGAGGAGTACAGGAAGCAAGACCCAATGCTCCTGAGCATGGGGCAGAGGAGGAGGGTAGCGATGGCGTCGGTGCTGGCCTCAGGGGTCAAAGTGCTCTTCATGGACGAGCCCACCTCTGGCCAAGACTTCTACAACAGGATGGTGCTGGGAAGGGAGCTGAAGGAAATAGCTGAGAAGGGCTACTCAATAGTCGTGGTTACCCACGACTCTAGGTTTGCCTACGAGTTCGCCGACAGGATTGTACTCATGAGCGGGGGGAGGGTGGTGGCTAACGGGAAACCGGAGGAGGTGTTTAAGGTGTCCAGTAAGTACGGTGTGGAGCCACCCTCTGACTTCCTCCTGAGGTGGTGGGATTGAACTTCGTCTTCCAGCAGCCTAACTTACCCACGCCGGTAGAGGTGGCAATAAGCTGGTTCGTCTTCCTTTTTGGGGCGACGGGGCCCTTAGTGATAATACTTGCCTTTATAGGAATAAGGGGGTTCCTGCACATCACCAAGTTCGAGAGCGGTAAAGGGGTTATGTATAGGCTGAGCCCCCTAACTAAGCTCATCCTAGTGTTGAGCACCACCGTTGCAGTATCCCTCACGGTCTGGTGGTTTGGGGCCATCCTTACTTTGGTCTTCTGGCTCCTCTTCTTCACCCTCAACGAGGCCAGGAAAAAGGTGGTCTACGTTACCTACCTCCTGCTCTCCACAGTCCTTGGGGTCTCCACGGGCTTCGCCTTCTACACCCCCTACAGCGTGCTGCAAATGGCGTTTAACACTAATACCCTGAACGTAATATGGGTATGGCCTAGTTACTTCTCCTTTGCAGGCTATGAGCCGTACTTGACAGTCCAGGCCCTATACTACGGTTTCCAGATAACGTTCAGGTTCACGGCCCCCCTGCTCTCCGGGCTACTCCTAATCCTAACTACAACGCCGTCAGACCTCTTGAGGTACTTGGCAAAGGTGAGGTTCCCACTGCCCTTTATCTTCGCCATAATGGTGGCAATGAGGACTGTGCCCAGGATTTTCGACACCCTAGACACAGTGGTGAAGCTACAGCTAATGAGGGGGTTAGGCTACGGGAAGCCCAGGATTCTAATGCCATTTTACGTCCTAATCGCCGCACTCTACGGCCTAGTCCCCACCATAATATTCTTGATGAAGGGGGCTAAGTACACGGCAATAGCTGCTGATACAAGGGCGTTTAACTCGAGCCCAAAGAGGACGTACATGAAGGAGGTGAAGTACACTAAAGCGGATTACGTAGCGTGGGGGTTAATAGCGTTGCTCTACGCGTCTGTTGCCGTACTCTTGGTACTAGGCTACGGCAGAGGAATACCCTACGTGGGGTACTGACTCCCTTTTTGCTAACCCTTTTTTATTAGAAATGCAAGTCTAGCCTATGACAAGAAAAATC
>JBBINF010000181.1:0-3007 GCA_037444045.1 Sulfolobales archaeon
AGTTGTGCCAGTGAGGGCCTTGTAGAGCGTGGCACCGAAGGCGTAGACGTCCATTGACGGTTGGGCACCCCTCCCGGTTATAGCTGCCTCAACTTGGTCTATTGGGCAGTAGTCTGGGGTGTACTCAAAGAACCTCTCCCCAATCCTCCTTGCAGAGCCTAGGTCACCCAGCTTTACCGTGGTCCTCCCTAGCTTCAAGTTCTCTAGGACCATCTCTCCCAGATACCCTGGGGGTGACTTAAAGAATATGTTCTGCGGCTTCACGTCTAGGTGGACGTACCCGGTGGTGTTACCTGAAATCTTTGGGTTATGTATAAAGTCTAGGGCATAGGCCACCCTTAAGAAGATCAACTTTACGGCCTCAGGCCAGTATCGAGATAAGATTACTTCCCTCCTCTTAATGAGGTCGTTCAGTGTCCCACCGTCCATCATCTCCATAACTATTGCTGGGGGCGTGGTCAAGTAGTAGTAGGTCTCCCCTGACTGTATGCCCTTTATGGTGTTTAAGTCCACGAATACCCCAAAAATCCTCACTATGGCGTCGCTGTTCTCCGAGAGCTCCTGTAGCCTAGACGACTCCTTTGAGAGGTCCACGAAAGTGGTGAAGCTCGCCCTAGTGGCCTCTTTTTGCGCCATGGAGAGCTTTGGGACCTTTATCGCGTATCTGTCGTTACCCCTAGTCCCCTCTAGGACGTAGGAAGTACCGCCAACCCCAAGCACCTTGGTCACCTTGTAGCCGTAGAGCTCCCTCCCAAGCCAGAGCTCAGGTCTCCACTGGTCTAGCGGAGGAGCCTTTACTTGCCCTTGCGTGGTTGCTGTCTGTTGAGTTGGCTGTTGAGGTTGGCGGCTTCCGTAAAGCTTCCCCAGTACTTGTTTGGCCTTCTGTGCCCTTACGTCCTTAGTTCCCTTAGAGAGAATATATCCCGCGAGTTTTTCAGCGTACTCTGGGTCTGTCATGACTAATACGTCTAGTACTTTATCGATGGAAGGCGGCATGGCGTTCGCCTTCATTACGCAGTCCACAGCCTTCCTCAGGAGCTTGCCGGACACCTTGTAGTCCAGGTCGAAGTTGCTCATCATCCACACTATAGCGTTGCAGTTCCCATCAGATAGGACGTCAAGAAACACCTCAGTCTCCGAGACCCCAGACACTCTGAGGGAGTTTATGTAGTAAGACGCTTCGCCGTATCTCCCTTGCTTAATGGAGGCTAACGCCCTTCTCTCAAGCGTATGAGGATTAAACACTTTGGGGGAGTTGACGCCCACAATGTACAGGAGAGTTAGGGGTATGGGGGAATAGAGGTAGTCAGGCAAAGAGTTTAGCGTACTTTGGGAGAACGAAAGGAATAACTTTACGCCTTGGTATGCTAGGAACGCTGAGGTCATCAGTGCTACTGACGCCGGTATTAGCCCTAATTCTGTCCTTATGACCGAAAGGAAACTGAGGAACCCCAAGAGGACGAGGAGATAAAGGAGGTAATTTGTGCTCTCCCACACCACCACGTAGGATATCGCCCCCGCCAAAGTCACTGTAACTGAGGGAAGGAACACGTCCACTACCGCTTTCCCTGTCCTATAACCTGGTCTTAAGGACATCAAAGCCGCGCCAAGTACTACGCCAAAGCTAGACAAGAGGCCTATTGCATCCAAATACTTGTTGGGCTGGTAAAGGAAGGCAACCACGGGTAAGTTGCCTTGAGAAAGGGGGATCAAGGAGTACGTCAGCAAGGGGAGGAGGATTAGGACAGACACTGGAACTATCACTAGGGCCGTCTTAAGCCCTCCCCTTTTCCTCAGGAGGAGAGGTAAAACTAACACGCTAATGAGGAAGAAAATAGCCGCAGCCACTCCAAGATCTTGAGGGAGATTCGCATAGTAACTTGCGATGATCAACGTAACAATAGGTACTGAGAACCCTAGCGACACGACAAGCCCTGTACCCAGGGACTTGAACGACCACGAGGCTAAAGCGAAAAGTGCCATAAACGAGAACATTAGGACGAGCTCGATCATTAGGCCATAGTGTAGTGATTCGGTGAGGGAAGTACTAACCGGGCCGTTGGGCTGAGATGTTGAGTTAGTACCTAGTGAGATTCCTACGTAATAGCCGAGGGCTGCAATACTTATCAAAAGGAAGTAAATAGCCAATAATACTCCAACGACCCTGAAAACCTTAGATATGGCGTTAATTACAGCGGCCTTCTTGGGCCCTCTTGGCAATTAGCTTCACTAGTCTCAATCTCGGATCTTGACTTTTAACCTTTGTCTTTATTAGGTAATTTTCGTTGTACTATTATTTTACTATATATCTAGTATTATATTTATTTGGATTAAATCAATATAATCCTAGTCTTGGTGTTTATTCAACTCTTTCAGGAAAGTTTTATTATTTTAAAGCGTATGAGTTACCTTGGTCATGAGTAAGGCAAGGGAAGTTTCTCGCTCGCAACCTACCAGAGCTATAACGTTAAGAGATCTCGTTTTCCTATCCCTTGGTGGTCAGTCCCCCTTTCTGAGCGTTCTCACTTACGGAGTAGTGGCCTTTGTGATCGCTGGCCCATTTGGCCCGATAGCCATTATTCTGGGCACCCTCCTGGTCCTAGTGAACGGGATGGTCGTATACAAGCTCTCCACTAGGTTTACGGAGTCCGGCGGGTACTACACCTACGCGTTCTATTCCCTCACCAAGAGGCTTGGCTTTGAGACCGGTTGGGTTTACCTAGTTTACTCAACTCTTTACGGATCCGCGTACGTGCTCGGAGCAAGTTACGTCGTGTCCCACGTCCTGCCGGTGAGCCCTTGGCTAGTGGCCCTCCTAATATTTGGCGTGTCCTCGACCTTCGCTATCCTGGGGATAAGGCCAACCGCGAAGTACGCAGTGGTGGCCAGCCTATTGGAGATTGGAATAATGGGAGCGTTGGCGGTGCTCTTCCTAAAGTCCACCAATTTCTCCTTTTATAACCCTTTTAGCTACCAAATTCCCCCTCCGTCCCAACTTATGTTGGCA
>JBBINF010000182.1:0-2997 GCA_037444045.1 Sulfolobales archaeon
CGACGCGACTCCCTACACTCTCTTCCTTGGACTTATCCTCGCACTTCTAATAGGGGCCAACGTCGAAGACCTCCTTCACCTCAGGAAGGCAATAAAAGTGTATAGGAAGAGCCTGCTCCCAGCGACAATGATCCCGACGGTGGCAATAGTGTCTGGAGCTTCTTGTTGCCTTTCCCTACCTTCCATTATAATATATGTGATAGGCGTGGCGTCTGGCACAGTCTACTCCCTCCTGGGGGTGCTTGCCTCACCTTGGTTCTTTGCCCTTTCTTATTTCGGGCTACCTTTAGGTTCCTTGGGAATACTCTACCTAAACCTTAGGGACATGGAAAGGTGGATAAGTAGGGTTGAGAAGATTTCGAAAATATAAAATAACTTAATTAATTAAAAATAAAAAAATCAAATATGTTTACTAGGGCATATATGTGAAATTTTATTTAAATGTGAACTCCCTATTCTTATTGAGGTAGGATGAGCAAAGATAAAGACAAGGGTTCGGTGGATCCGAACAGGAGAGCTGTAGTCATAGGTGGAGCTGCTGCCGTAGCAGGCATAGCTGCGGGTATAGTTATAGGTGGAGAGGCATTCCCTAAACTTCTGAAACAGACAGTAGTTGAGAAACAGCCTGAGGTTATCACCAAGACAGTCACAGTCCCCCAGCAAGTCCAAGAGCAAAAGACCTACGTTAAGCAACTTATAGCAAACTACAACTCCCTAGAAGTTGGTAAGCCGATGACTACTACGTACATGGGCTATACAATAGTAGTAGTTAGAACTGGCGTTAAGTCCGTTGGGGGAGTCGGACCCAACGGTGACGTGGTGGCCTTCAGTAACGTGTGCGTACACATGGGTGGTCCAGTCCAATACGATCCTAAGACAAACTGTGGAGTATGTCCTTATCACTTCTCTGAGTACGACTTTACTAGGGGAGGCATGCAGGTCATGGGCCATCCCAACCAGTTCTTGCCACAAGTAATATTAGAGTACGACAGCAGTACAGGGAACATCTACGCCCTAGGTTTCAACAGGCTGTTATACGGGGTTTACGACAACGTAGGGCAGTCCCAGATGTCATCATCGTAAACTAATAGTATATAATAAAAAATTTCAGATTTTACTTTTCATTTTTGTAGTTTATAGTCTGCAACGGTAAATACTTTTATTTAACTATTACTTTATCTCCTTTATTTATTTTTTATTTTTAGTTAATGTACTTTTTAGGGTAATTACACTAGGTCAGAGTGGGAGCGAATTTTGGCCTTAACTTATTTTCTGAAGTAAGTGGAAGGCCCTGGGGCTAAACGTCTACTGTCACACTTCTCTGAATTTCCTAGGACGGGAGACAATCCAGGAGCTATTAAGACCCGTGCCTAACTTTGTATGGAGTTTTTGGCCTACAACTCTTATCTTCCCTTAACTCGTTGAGCCATCCTCTATTGAGCTCTTGTCTGGACCTAAAGGAGTTAAGATAGTCATTCTTTAATGAAAACTTTTTTAATTTATAATCTTTTTTAATGTCTCATGAAAAGTTACTATTATGTCGTTGTGATGGTCTTTTCCGTACTACTACTTTTCTTAGCGCCTGCAACGTCCTTTTACTTTCTGTATTCTCTCGTGGGCAACTTGTTCTTTTGGTCGTCAATCACGGCATTAGCGTTAAAGACGGGACTCCGCAGACCCCTGTCCTACGTCAGGGGCAACTTCTCAAAATCCACTCTAGGTATTTTCGTTGGGTACCTCTCCTTGCATTACTTTGCGTATAGTATAGCCCTAGAGAGGATCCTCACAGGGGTGTTCGGCGAACTGTTCTCGGTGAGCTCCCCGTTCTTGACCTTCCAGGTGACACAGTTCTACCCAACGGGGCTTTACTCTACTTTCGCGAACTTGGTCTTCAATCCGTCTCTAGTAGTCGGGTTCCCCCCAAACTACTACATTGAATTGTCGTTCTACGCCATGTCCATGGGTTTCCTTATAGCTACCTTAGTCACAGCCAACCTCCTGAGGGTGAGGGAATTGACAAGGGTGGTTAAGGTTAAGGTAATACTGCTCGCTCCCATCCTAGGAGTTATAGGCGGGGGGAGCTGTTGCGTCTCAATACCCATACTACTGGCTTCTGCAATTCCTGCGGCCAACCTAGTCCTCGCGTCCCCCATTGGTGATAGTGGGCTTCTCTTGGCTTACGTTCTTCTCCCTCCCATCACTGCCCTGGCGCTAAAGCTTAACTTCGACTCTCTATCGCCAAGCGTCCCCAAGAGAGTGAGGATGGAAGAGCTAAAGCCTAAAAAATAAGGTCAAGCTATTTCTGGTAACTTCCCTAACTGCTGGGGAAGCTGGAGGCTCCCGAAGGGGATAATGGCTAAGACCGTGATGAGAATAAGCAACGCATATCGGACGGGTTTATCGAACTGATATCTTCATTTACCTCCTTACTCTAAATAGGCCGGTGGCCGAGGTCTTCATTATTACATGGGATTCTGACCACACGGTAAAGCCTAATTGCTTGTTGCTTGTACTAGTTCTTCCATGCGTTAGCTACCCCAGACGAGAGCGTAACTTAGCGTGAACGCTTTTCCCTGAGTAGATCACAGGAGCAAGACCGACAGCAACCCTTGTGCGATCCGTTGCTTTAATTGGCATTATTGGTGTTATTCCTAATGAAAGTAAGGGATTTAGACATCTGGGTAGTTGGACAGCAAATCACTTGTTCTTTTTTAGGGTAAAATATTCTTTTTAAGGTAAAATAAGGGTAAAATATAAATACCATTAAGTTCTAGTTTTCTTGATAACATATGAATAGGTTAGGTTTAGCTATACTCGTATTAATATTTGCAGGTACGGCTTTCATGGTAGGATTCCTAGCTTATAATTTTTCCATAGTATACTATCCACTTCCTAAAGTCCACAGTGCCGTCATATTAAGTCAAATTCCTACTTCGACCACAACCACAACTACGACCACTACTTCGACCTCCACGTCCTCCCTCCCGGCTGGGGCAC
>JBBINF010000183.1:0-2973 GCA_037444045.1 Sulfolobales archaeon
AACCGGGAGGTCCCGGGTTCGAATCCCGGCGGGCCCACCACCCATAATCCTCACTAATCCTCCCAATTCTCCACCGCCCGCGTTGGGTCTGCGGGTGTATTAAGCGAAGTTCTTATTAGCCTCCTCTGTCTCTTGGGTGGTGAGGGTGTGGTGCCCGGTGACTCGTGTGGGTGTTTGAGCGCGGGGGATGACCGCAGAGGGGTGCGCGGTTGGTCCGCGCCCCTTTCTTCCCTGTTGTTTTGGTTTATGTTTGTGTGGTTTGTTTGGTGTGGTGCTGTTTTGTTGTTTGTGGTTTTGTCGTGGTTTGGTGGTGGGCAACATTCTCATATCCTTAATCGGATACCTCCCTCGCGAACCTTATAGGATCATAATTGCCACATGAAAGTTCCTTAAGGTAAGTGATCACTGCCTGGGGAGTGCCCCACCTCTGGAACAGGGAATCCGCTATCCTCGAAGAATTCCTCTTGACTTCATTCGTTAAGCCTTCCTCGAGGTAGACCGCGGAGATCTCCCTGAGTAGCCTTGCTAAATAACCCTTGGCTGAATCCTGGTCCTTAAGTTTACCGAGGTTTAATGGCTTCAAGACCCCCCGTCTTCCCATGATCTCCTTCCTTTCATCGTATAATCTAGGATCCAGCGTTAGAATGGTGGATACATGCCCATCCTCCTCCGCTTTTGATGCCTACGTTATAAACCTCTTCGTGAAATAATCATCATTGCTGGCGGGGAAATTATCCCAGACTATCAAAGCGCCTGACTCATTCTTTATGTTGCTAATTGATTCTAATCTTTTTAGCTGGCCCAGGGACGCCACCACGAATAGCCTAATATCTTTACTTCTCGCATTGAGCCTCCTCAGTAGCTCAAATAGGAGCCTATCTTCCCGGATCCACTCGGTCACAAGATTATGTAGCTCCCCACGTTCGCATCCCCTAGGTCTGGCGGGGGACAAATGGTATCTCCAACCTTTGCCCATCAAACCTTTCGTGATAAAGCTCAAGGCTTATAACCCCAGACTCCAGAACCGCGTTAAGAGCTCATTAGGGCTACCTTCCAGAATTGCATAATTTAAAGAAGCCCCCATTCTTATTTTCACGGTACTCCTTAGATCTCCAATGATTAAATTCTTTCCTCCAATTTGTCTAATCTCCTTCCATGATCCTCCACGGTACGCCTTAGATCCGGGTATTCGCTCAGGAGTTTCTTCACTGCGTCACCCTCCTCCTTCGTCAGAACTTTTTCCAGGGTTTCCTTTATTCCAGGCTCCCTCTTGCTGTACCTACTTGAAAGGAACACATAATTCATGCCAGGGAGAATGTGCTCCTTGCTGAACAAATCTGAAAAGAACTCATAACTTGTGCCCGGGGGAAGCTTGTTTTTCTCATCAAACATATCGCAGAATAGCTCCCTCTTCTCCTCGGGAAGATTTTTCCAGCTATTATAGAGCCTCATGAAGCGACCCAACGCGCGGTTGCTATCCCCCTCACGGAACGCTATCAAAAGTGAAATGCTTATTATGAGACCGGGGATCACTCCAAGCAATGAAATTGGAGGGGCCGCTATCTGCGCGATGCTTCCCAAGGAACTCGAGAGCATATCTGCTATGGTGGGTAGGCTGATGGCGAAAAACTCGTCTATAAACTCTTCCATGCTCTTCTCCCGGTTAAGGCTTTTATTCAGCTGATCAAGTCCCGTTCCGCTGTGCTTTTTCAGATTCCTCTCCAACAGCTTGGGTATCAAGATCCTTTCCTTCCCCTTACCCCAGCTCGACATCAATATTATTTTATTAACAAAGCCTTCTTCGAGATTTACGCCGTATTTATTGGCGTAGTACTTTAGGAGGGCCTCTTCATCCTCTTCGCTCAGCTTAATCTCAAATCTCACATGTTCAATGGGCTTTATATCGTCCTTCGGGATTTTCACGGATGACCCGGTATGCTCTCGCACTGAATTAACAAAGATTTCCCAGAATTTACGGATGGCGCCAGCCTTGAAGTAGGTCAAATACTCCACTTGATAGCTGGTTCCCTCAAGAATATTAAAGCCACCCTTGATTTGGTTCCTAATTTCTCCCTTTTGTTCCTCTATATCCTCAATCTTTGTCAGCTCTATGTGGGGTACAGATTGACTTTCACCATACCCCAATCCTTTTAAGGCCCTCTTTATCGCCAGAGTCTTCCCAACGTATCTCGGGCCCACTACAGCGAGGACCTTTTTCTTTTCTTTGGCCTCTATTATCTGATTTCTGAGATCATCATCAAAGCTGAGGGGAATCCCTGCTTCTCCTTCGCCGGCATCGCTGGCCATACACCCCCTTATTTAAAGGATCTAATATATAAAGTCTTGCATTCCCCATATCGGCTCCATTAACTTAAGTTCAAACCATGAGCGGGGCCCTTCGCACTTCAAGCAATGAATGGAAGAGAGGACCAATAGCGCCGATCCTCTACACCCTCATCCAGCCTCGGGAGGGCTCCACGCATGGTCGTGATTAAGGGGAGCCTTCGTTGGAAGTTAGTTCTGGGCTGTAGACTGCATGGTGCTTATGTTTTGTGTTTGTTTTGGGCTTTGCCGAGGCAGGTTCATGCCTCGATTCCAATACCGAGGAACCCCTTAAACCCAGGGCCAACCCAGGCAAACGCGGAGTTGGTCCAACCCAGCCCGCCCCCAAGGCCCCTCCCCCTGGTCCCCTGGGCGCCCTCGCCCATTCCCCGGGTTTTGGTGGTTTTGTTAGTTCTTGCCAGATTGCTGTTTGTTTTGTGGTGCTATGCGAATATTCTTAGGCCCTCGATGGCTATGTTTAGTGCTACGTTGATGTCTCAATTTAGACGCCACCAAGCTCAAGACCAAGAACCCTAACAACCCTAGCCACATCAGGGTCAGGCCTAGGCTCAACAAGCAGGGGCTTGGCGGGGCTCAGCTCCACGGGCCTGTACTGCGGAGTCCTATACCCGGCACCAACAACCTCGACCT
>JBBINF010000184.1:0-2967 GCA_037444045.1 Sulfolobales archaeon
CTTAGGGCATCGTTTTGCCTCTTCACTTTTACGCCCTTGTAGTAGCGTGGGACTGCCACCACGTAACCGTCTGGGTGGAAACACCCCTTTACGGCCCACACTGCCCCCTCATACCTGACAAAGTAGCCCTCCACTACCCTCCTAGCCATAATTTTAAATTTTGGGTCATGTCTAAAAAACCCGTTGAAAGTCGTCGTCATAGGCGGAGGAATAGCCGGCTCTTCCCTTTACTACTTGTTGAAGAAGAGGGGCCACGACGTCAAGGTCATAGACCCCAGGATAAGGAGGGTTTTCCCGTCGTTGATACACTCCCTGCTCTTAAAGGGAAAGGACGTGTACTTGGCTAAAAGGAGCCTCGAGTTCTACAAGGAGTTTAACGTGATGACTAAGGAGTTTCCCTCAATCACTATAGGTAAAGTGGAGGATAAGGTAGTAGAGGAGTGGAGGGAAGTAGGGGTAGATGTAAGGGAGGAGCTAGTCCCCTGGCTTGGAACAAGGGGGCTAGTGGCTAAGGGAGGGGATAGGCTGGTGTACGTAAAGAGGCTGATAGACTCGGTACCCATAATAAGGGAGAGGGCCTCAGTCTCGCAAAAGGGCAGCAGGGCAGAGGTGAGGTTAAACGGAAAGGAAGTTGAGGCCGACGTCTACGTTTTGGCCACAGGCCCTTGGAACCCCTACCTACTTCCAGTGAAATCCAAGAGCTACTACTGCTGGGCGTCGCTGGTAGTCAACGAAAACAAGCTCCTAGACCAGACCTTTATCTACGACTACGAGAAGGGGTTCTACTCTAGGCCCTTCTTGGGCTTAGGGATGAGGTTCTCCATTGTGGGGGACGGGAAGACAATAGTGGCCCCGCCTGGGACTAAGGTAAAGGTAGACCCCTACGAAGTAATAGACAGGGCCAGGGAGAGGCTTGGGAGGCTATACCACGTCTATACCTCTGGGGAGTACTGCGAGGGCACCCCTGACATGAGGCCCGCTTACGGGAGGCTCTTGGACAACTTGTACTACATAGGCGGTTTCAACGGTTACGGCGCAGAGGTAGGCCCGGGAGTCGCGACCTTGTTAGTCGAAATGATGCTAGAGGGTAAGGAGGAAAGGGAGTACTTGTTGGACAGGTTCAACGGAGTTAAGGACTTCGAGTTAGGGAAGGAGCCCCACGAGCTCTAGCCACTCTCGTATATCCTCAAGTGGGCCTCCAGGGGTTGCCCAGAGTTCCACGCCTCTATGTGGAGCCTCTGCTTCTCTATGCACTTGTCGCAGTCGTAGACCACCCAACCCCCTTGGAACTCCTCACCTTGGTAGTACTCAACTGCCCTCCACCCCTTCCTCTCGACTAGCCTCCTTATCGCCTTGAGGTCAAAGAGTGGGAACGCCACGTACTTCTCCAGTTTGAGGTAGAAGGGCTTAAGGTACTTCAAGTTCCTGGGGTGTATTAACACCCCTGTTGGGAGGAAGAAGTCGTCTATATCGCTGACCTTCACCATTTCTATCTCGCCTTCTTCGTTTACGTATACCCCCACGTTGCGGTAATCCTGTAACATCTCCTCTAAATAATACCAAGACTCAGCTTTAGAGCCGATAAGCCAGCTTATCATGAAAAACAGATATATTTGCGGGATGTTTAAGTTTTCCTTGAATGATGAAGTGACGGTTTTCTGATAGAGTGAGGAACGTTTCCCCACACTGAGGAGGAGGTAAAATGAAAAGGACAAGGAACTTCGTAAAGGACTTGGTAGGCGTAAAGAACAAGATACTGTCGCACTACGGAATTTTGGACATAGAGGAAGTATTCAACAAGCTCATGGAGTTCCACAAGCTTGGCGCAATTAACTCCACCCACTCCATCCTCCAACTAATAGTAGCCTCATTCCTCATAAAGGAAGGTTACAAGACGTCCGTGGAGTACGAGACTGGTGGGAGGGTAATTGACGTATACGCAGTCAAGGGCTTTGACTTAGGTATAGAAGTGGAGACGGGGTACGTGCCACCAAACTTCGCAGACAACCAAGAGGAGTTCCTTATGAGCAGGACCTCCCTTAAGATAGCTAGGTACAGCAACTTAGCCAAAGAGTTCTTCATAGCTGTCCCCTCCTTTTACATACCGCCAATCCCCGATTTGTTCCTGCTGGGCCAAGAGGAGAGGAAGGAGGAAGAGCTGAGGGAGACCATGAACCTAATCAAGAAGTACCACAACGTCTTAGACGTGAACCTAAAGTCGTTAAAGACCGCTAAGGTAGACGGCGTAATAGTGGTAAACACAAGCGACTTAAGGGTGAAGGTTTTCGGCCAAGAGGAGTTCTCTAAGCTAAAAAAATTTTACAGCTAAGTAGAGGAAGACAAAGGTAACCAATGGCACCGTTACGTTGTCGTCAAACTTTGCGATCCTCTCGAGAAAAGTAGCCAACACCCCCGAAATTAGACCGGGGATGGAAAGCAGAGTGTAGCCAAGCGAGGTGGACACGATGAACATCCCCACGGAGCCCCAGAAACCCTTGAACCTCCTCTTGTACACGTAGTTCCTTATGATCCCAGTGACACCGTCGCCGAAGGACATGTAGAGTAGGGGGAGGAGGGCGACGTAGAGGAACTTGCTGTCGAGGGACCAGAAGTTTGGCTGGAGGATCCAAGAGGCAAGGAGCACGGTCCCAAAGGAGAAGGTAAAGTAGACTTCGCCCATGTCTTGGCCCTCCTGGAACCACGAGAACATCTTCCCCGTCTTCCTCCTGGAGAGGAGTAGGGCTGTCAGGGCGTAGGATGCAATGATGGGTATAAGTGGGGAGGAGAGGAGGAAGGGGCTCACTATTGCCACCACCCCTCCTCCAAGCATGTGTATGACTTTCCTTGCCACGTATATATTGGTAACCCTTGCCACAAACCTTGACAAGTAAAGCGTCACTAATGCTACCCATACAACGAGGACTGAACCCCAGAGGACGTCACTTAGTGTAACTATCACAACATTTT
>JBBINF010000185.1:0-2950 GCA_037444045.1 Sulfolobales archaeon
TTATGAAGCTGAACCCAAAGGCGACCAGGGACGACATAATCTCCGATAAGGTCTTCTACGCGGGCTTGGACATGGCCGAGGCAGCGATGGCTTTGTTCTTCTTCCTCGACAACGTGGGCAGCAAAGTGCTTATCCAGCTTGCGCTGACCCCCTCAATCCTCGAGGTGCTAGTGGATAAGACTAGGGAGAGGCTGGCCAGGGGGTTCACAATAGGCCAAGCATATCAAAAGGGAAAGTTCTACGTTGTGGAGACCGACCTACCTTCTCCTACGCTCCTCTCGTTGGTCGTGCAACAAGTTGAGGGAAAACCCATTAAGCAGTTAGCGATAAAGTTGGGGAATGAGTATTACTCCTCAAAGTACTTTTTGGGAGTTCCAGAGGAGGGCCTGTTGAAAGTTGATATCAAGGATTAAGATAGAGTACGTCTCGCCTAACTCGGCCGAGATATCCAAGGCAATAATACCGGATAACATCGATATCCCAAAATCCATGAAAATAACCGTAAAGGGCGAAGAGGGGAAGTTATGCGTGGAGGTGGAGATGGAGGTTACCTCTCCTAAGGACATGCTCACCCTGAGGAACACGGTTGACGAAATCCTGTCCCACGTGGAATTAGCAGAAAAGGTAATCAAAAGTCTAAACCGCGAAGAGGGGAAGGGATAGCTACGATGAACAGTTAAGAGGCACTAACAGCTTTAACGTGATTGGGAAGGGGAACGTCCAGAAACAACCAAATTTTAAATACTACAGATCGGACTCTACATTATGCCACTAAGACCGGGAAGGTGTTACAGGCATTTCTCTGGCCCAGCGTACACTAGGAAAGAGTACATCCCTGGCGTACCAGGGCCAAAGATAACTAAGTTCACTATGGGCGACCCTAACAAGGAGTACGACTACGTAGTGAAGCTCGTGACAAAGCAAGTGGGGCAGATAAGACACAACGCACTGGAAGCGGCTAGGGTAATTGCGCTAAAACAGCTCTCCAAGGCAATCGGTAACGAGACTGACTTCTTCTTCTGGGTGCTCAAGTACCCCCACCACGTGATAAGGGAAAACAAGATGATGGCCTTTGCTGGAGCAGACAGGCTTCAGGACGGCATGAGGCTCTCTTTCGGAAAGCCTATTGGGACTGCAGTCAGGATAGAGAGGCTAGGGGAGCCAATAATACTTGTCAAGGTGAAGAAGGAACACCTGGAGGCAGCTAAGAAGGCGCTTAAGGTCGCCATGTCTAAACTTCCCCTCGATACCCAGATCGTAGTCGAGCCCATACAGAAGGCCACTCAGAACGCGGGTGCTCAAACTCAGTGAGCTATTTTTTCGACTACGATAGGATAGTCCAAGAAATCCGGAAGAGGAACGCTAAGAGGGTTTTACTCCAGTTCCCTGAGGGGCTAAAGCCCTTTTCCACTGAGGTAGTAGAGTCACTAAATAAGGCACTCCCTGAAGTAGAGTTTGTTATCTCAGGGGAACCGAGCTGGGGGGCCTGCGACGTAGCTGAGGACGAGGCCAGGATAGTAGGAGTGGACTTGATCGTACACTTTGGCCACTCTCCCTACACTTGGTACTACCCAAAGTTCCCCACCCTCTTCGTGGAAGCCGAGAGCGGCCTAGAAGTGAGCGACAAGGCAATAGAGCAGTTAAGAGAGGCCCTTACGAATTACGGGGCTAAGAAGGTCTCCCTGACCTCTACTGTACAACACTACAGACTCCTTGATAAGTTGAGGCAGAAACTGGACGGCTTCGAAGTGGTAATAGGCAGACCGTCTAACCCCTTTATGCATCCAGGGCAAATACTAGGCTGTGACTACAGGGCAGCAGAGGTCGAGGCTGACGCCTACGTCAACGTATCTGGGGGGGTCTTCCACGCTCTTGGACTAGGTCTGGCGACCCTAAAGCCCACGCTTAAGCTCGACCCCTACACTAACAAGGTAGAAGATCTGACAGCAGAGGTAAACCGGATACTAAGGGTAAGGTATTCGAAGATAATGAGGGCTATGGACGCTAGGACGTGGGTGATAATCCAGGGAGTAAAGGTAGGGCAAAACAGGCCGCTTATGGTAAAGTACTTTGAAAAGAAGTTGAGGGAGAGGGGTAACAAAGTCTACGTGGTGACTAACAAGGTCTTAAACGCTGACGTGCTGAGGAACATAGACAGGAGCAGCATAGACGCGTACGTGGTTACTTCGTGCCCCAGGCTACCGATAGACGACTTGTACAACTACGAGAAGCCAGTTTTGACGCCAGGGGAAGCGAAAATGATAATATTAAACAAGTTAGAACCATATATATTTCCGTGGTGAAAATGAGGAAGCAGAACGACTTCGTCTTACCTGGGGAAGAACTTGCAGTAATAGAGGAGTTCACCCCTGGAGAAAACACTTACGAGATCAACGGGGAGGTAAGGTCTTCTGCCTTGGGCAAGGTATTCTACGACATGATCAACAGGAGGAGCAACGTCCTTACGTTAAAGAAGCCACTCCTCTCAACTTTAAAGAAAACCAGGTATGTATATGGCGTAGTAGTTGGAGTGAGGGAGGACTCCGCTCTGGTCGAAATAAACAGCATTGAGGAGAAGTTCATAAGCCCATCGCTTTCCGGCTTTCTCCACGTCTCTCAGATCTCCAACAAGTACATAGAGAAGATTACCGACTACGTAAAGGTGGGGGACATCATAAGGGCGAAGCCGTTGACCTACTACATACCGGTCTCGTTAACGATAAAAGGGAAGGACCTTGGGGTGGTCTACGCGCAGTGTTCCATCTGCGGCACAGTGCTAGTAAAGCACGACGATGAACATTTAAGGTGCCCTAACTGCGGAAATATAGAGAGGAGAAAGCTGGGAAACTACGTGGTGAAGAGCGTTGGAAATCAGGGTAATTAAGTCCTCAAGCAATTACATCGAACTAGAGGTCAAGGGGGAAGACCACACCCTCGGCAACCTAGTTGC
>JBBINF010000186.1:0-2861 GCA_037444045.1 Sulfolobales archaeon
CTCTTGGCCCAGCTGGGCGGTATTATGTTCCTGAAGGAAGTGAACCTCCTCGTTAAGAACACGGCGCTGAAGAAGGCCCCCATTAGGGTGCCTATGTCGCTGAAGGGCTCCCAGCCTATGCCCTTGAACACTATTTGGCTGTACTTGAAGTTGGGGAAGAACAGCATCCCGGCTATCCACGAGTCAGTAGTGGACTCGCCGAAGATCTGGTGGAGGAACATCTCTAGAACCACCGTTAGCCCTACAATCCCAGCAATGCTCACCATGAACCACTTTGTCACGTTGCTCTCAGTAGCGTAGTACTCGTTGAACTTCTGAGCCAAGCTACCGCTCTCGTAGGGAAGGGCCCCGTCAGTTAGGTAAATTGCGGTGTCCTTGTGCTTTTCTACCTCTACAGGGGTCATCCTCTTCTCTATTCTCTCTCTGATGCAACTCCTTACGCCTCCCTTGTACCTCGGGACGTAGTAGGCAATTAGGAACATTGCTACTGCGTAAACCACTGCGATGCCGAATAGGTCAAGCTTCGACAGACCAGCCAACGGCTGTATCACGAAGGGGGATACCTTTTTACCTCCTATTACTAGGCTTCCGAGGTTAAGGGTGCTCACAAGCCACTGTCCTGCTGGGGTCTGGTATAGCGCAGTCCAGCTAGCTGCCCCCAGTATTGCGCCGAACAGCGCGTATATGGCGTCCCTCCTCCCCTCGCCAAGGGCCATCCATATGGACCCTGGGAAGTAACCGGAGATTGCGAGCCCAGCGCCAAACAGTAGACCCCCGATTAACACGCCTATCACGTAGAGTGGCTTAGGAGACCAATGGAAACCGACGCCCAAGGCGTAGAGGCCGTACAGCACTGGGGTGGCTATCGCCAAGCCTAACGCTATGCATATTAAGAACAGCCTGTCCTCCCACTTGGCGAGCCTAATTAGGGTCTCCGGGTTGCTTATCCCCCAGATCTCGGCTGCTGCCCCTATAATGAAGCCTATTAGGAGGCCAACCCACATGGGTGCAGTATACGTTATCACTTGACGTCACCAAAAATTGTATATGGAAAAAAGAAACAATAAAGTTGTTTTATTAAAATAAACGAAAAATCCTATTAACCCAGTTAAAACAATGATAATTCTATCCTTTTAATAGCGTTTATAGATTTCTACTTTTTTAAGTAACTTACTTTGTATTACTTGATTATAATCAAGATATTACGTAAATAATCTTGAATCTTTTTTACTGATTGTGTTAAGCTTTTTAATAATGGAACTCCCTGAGTAGAGGCAATTGCCGGCCTCCAGTCGCTCCTCTCCCTTCACGGGGATCTTGAAGACTTTTTATCGCCTTTCCTCGCAAAGCCTTATTTCCCATCTCCAGTAATTAGAGTGTGGAGGCCAAAAAATCTGTAAACAGTAAAAGTCAGAGCGAGAGGAGGAAACTCGGCCTATTTGACCTCTTCTTCCTCTCCTTCGGCGGCCAAGCTCCCGTAATATCCCTACTGACCTTCGGTACCGTTGTGATAGCCGAAGTCCACACTGCCGGGGCCTTTGCGATGATCTTGGCGACGCTTGTGGTGTTGTTTAACGGCTTAGTCGTTTACTTTCTGTCGAACAGGTTTAAGAGAGGAGGGGGCTACTACGTCTACGCGTATTACGGGCTGACGTCCAGGATGGGACTGGAGACTGGGTGGATCTACTTACTGTACGCTATGTCTTACGGGGGTACCCTGCTCTCAGGAGGGGCGTACGTGCTCTACACTATTACAGGCTTCAACCAGGCGCTGTTGGCCTTGGCAATGTCTGTCATAGCGTCGGCGTTAGTGATTGCAGGGGTACACGTGTCAGCGAGGTACGCGACTGCCATGTCCATAGCCGAGATACTCGCCCTAGTGTCCCTCTCGGTCTACTTCCTGTTCACCTCACATTGGCACTTTTACAACCCACTTAAGTTCTCGCCGAACTTGCCTGAAGCAGTGCTCTTTGGGCTAGGGATACCGACAGGTTACGGTTCAATAGCGCCCCTGGGCGGAGAGGCAAAGAACAAGGACATAGGAAAGGCGTCGATCCTGGTTCTCCTAGTTGGGGGAGCCCTCGCTACCCTCTTCTTTTACTCCCTAGGTGCCATCAACTTCGCCGGTAACTTAGTCGAGTTCCTACTGAGCAGCTTCGGCGTCATAGGGCTAATAGTCATGGCCTTCATTTCCCTAAACGATGGAATTCTGGGAGGCGTGAGCTACATCCTGGCCAACTCTAGGACATTGAGGGCAATGGCGGAAGACGGGGTCTTTCCTAGGGTACTGGCAAAGGAGGTAAAGGGGAGGCCTTTGGTCGCTGAGCTTTTCATATCTGCAGCGTTCATCTCGGTACTCACCCTCATGGCGAAGTACTTTGGAATATACAACACCTTTGTCACCCTTGGGGCACTGGCTGGGCTATCGAACATCTTCATCCACTCCTCCGCCGACCTTTCCTTAGTCAGGCTTGCCTCTAAGAGGGTCGCCAAGCACTTAGTAGAAGTGACGGTCGGAGTAATTGCCACTCTGATATCGCTGTCAGTATTCGTAGGGTCGTTAATGAGCGGGATAAGCCCCTACATAGAGAACACGCTGTTTGGCTGGATAATCCTGGGCTTCTTCTACGCTGAGGCCCTCGAAATAGTGAGGAGTGGGCCAGAAGAGGACAAGAAGTCAGAGGCTTAGGAGGAACCCCTTTACCTTCTCCTCACTCGCCTTTAGGTCTTCTACCCTCACATACTCGTCGTAGGAGTGCAATACCTTTAGCTCCCCTGGGCCGTAGACCACTGTGGGTACCCCCTTTAGCCTAAAGTACCTACCGTCAGTTGCGTAAGTGGACATGTAGAGCTCTCCCCCC
>JBBINF010000187.1:0-2849 GCA_037444045.1 Sulfolobales archaeon
GCAATGTACAAGAGGGCTGAGGACGGGATAGTGTTGACTGACCAAGAGAAGTGCAGGGGGTGGAGGTTCTGCATAGCCGCGTGCCCCTACAAGAAGGTCTACTACAACTGGTCCACCGGCAAGGCCGAGAAGTGCATACTGTGCTTCCCGAGGGTAGAGAACGGAGAACCCCCCGCGTGTTTCCAAGAGTGCGTCGGTAGGATAAGGTACATAGGCCCAGTGCTCTACGACGCCGACAAGGTCTATTGGGCGGCGTCCGCGAGAGACCCTAGGGAGATAATAGACAGGCACTTGGAGGTCATCTTAAACCCGTTCGACGAAGGGGTAATAAAGGAGGCCAAAGCCCAGGGCATCCCCGACGACGTAATAGCCGGGGCACAGAAGACCCCCGTCTACAAGATGGTCAAGGTCTGGAGGATAGCGTTGCCGCTCCACCCAGAGTTCAGAACCCTGCCTATGCTGTGGTACGTCCCGCCCCTGAGCCCCATTATAGACAACTTGAAACTGGAAGACGAGAGGCTGTTCCCAAAGGTCGAGGAGATGAGGATCCCGTTAGAGTACTTAGCCTCAATGTTCACCGCGGGGGACGTTGAGAGGGTCAAGGTGACCCTAGAGAAGCTAATAGCCCTCAGGGTGTGGATGAGGAACAAAAGGCTCAAGAGACCAATACCCGAGCAAGTCTACAAGTACGGCCTCTCTGACAGAGACTTTGAGGAGATGTACAGGGTCTTGGCAATAGCGAAACTTGAGGACAGGTTTGTCATACCCACCTCCCACAAGGAGGAGGCCATAAAGCTCCTAGAGGACAAGGAGGTCCCGGAGTACGGCCAAGGGTTTGAAGGACTCCCACAGGCTAAGAGGAGGGACTTGAGGATAAGGAGGGCCCAGTGATGGACGACCTCAAGCTCGTAGCCAAACTCCTAGAGTACCCCGAGACGTGGTGGAATGAGTTAAAGGACCTACTCGACAGTGACCTCCCCGACGACGTCAGGGAGTTCTTAAAGAGGGCCTCCTCCTACGACCTCCTAGACCTCGAGGAGGAGTACGTAAGCACCTTCGACCTTAACAAGGACGTCAGCCTAAACGTGACATATTACCTCACTGAGGACACCAGGAGGGGTAAGTACATGCTGGTGTTCCTCGAGAAGTTGGGGAAGCCCCCCAAGGACTTACCCGACTACCTTCCGTTTGTCCTGTCCAGGCTCTCTGAATACCCGGACAAGGAGGTTGTTTCGCTGATTAGGAAGCCCCTAGAGGACATAATAAGGGGCCTGAAAGAAAGGGAATCCGTTTTTTTACCGTTGTTCGTCCACGTGTATAACTCCCTTTATGGTGGTAAACCGTGAGTGGCGTAGTAGGTCTATTCCTGTGGTCAATACTCCCGTATATTACAATTGCTTTTTTTATTAGTGGACACGTGTACACTTACCTAACGAGGAGGTACTATTGGTCCGCTAGGTCTACTGAACTCCTGCAGAAGAGGTACCACATAATCACGTCAAACCTATGGCATTACGGGATAGTGATAGTCCTCCTCGGCCACGTAGTGGGCCTAGCAATCCCTGCCTCTGCGCTGTCAGTCCTAGGGATGAGCGAAAAGGTCCACGAGGAGATAGCGGTGTATTTAGGCTCTGTGTTCGGCGCATTGGCGATCGTTGGTCTAGTGGGGCTGTTGATCAGGGACTACACGCTGCCCAGGGTCAGGGCAACGTTGAGGCCATCCGACCACGTAGTCTACATCCTACTGCTGTTGGTCGTAGGGCTGGGGGTATACAACACTTTAGTGGTCCACCCGGACTTCGAGAACACAGTTGCCCCATGGTTGCAGGGCGTCTTGGTCCTCCACCCTGACCCCTCCTTGATGGCCGGCGTCCCCCTAACCCTACAAGTGCATATAGTGCTGTCTATGCTCCTGTTCATAGCGTGGCCCTTCAGTAGGCTAGTCCACGTGTGGTCGTTCCCGATCACCTACTTGTGGAGGCCCTACATCGTGTACAGGGGTTACGCCTACTACTCCTACAGAGGTGAGAGGAAATGAGCGGTCCAGGAAGGATTTCTGGGAAGGAGAGGAGCGAGCCGGAGTGGATCTCTGAAAGGGAGAGGAGCCTCCAGCTAGGGATGGCCACTCTGGCCTTTTTCATAGGGTTCGCCGGGGTATCCCTCTTCAACATCTCCGTAAGCAACATCTCCTCGATCTTGCACCTAACGGTAGTCCAGAAGGGCATCCTAGTGGCCATCCCGACCCTTAGCGGTTCCTTCCTGAGGATCCCGTTCTCTGTCCTAGTAGACAAGATAGGCGGAAAGAGGGTGCTCATGATCCAGCTGGCAATAACGATACTGGGGCTGCTGGGCCTGTTCACTGCGTTCCACTTGAAGGCCATAACGTTTGACGCGCTCTTGCTCCTAGGGACCATAGCGGGTACGGGGATATCGACGTTCTCTCCCGGCATAACTTTCGTCTCCTACTGGTTCCCCAAGTCTAGGCAAGGGACCGCCCTAGGGATATACGGCGGCCTAGGGAACACTGCCCCCGGGATATTCACCGTTATCATGCCCTTCCTGTTGGCTGCAGTAGGCCTAGGTTACACCTACCTGGTCTGGGAGGCCCTAGTACTGGCTGTGCTCATAGTGCTCGGGGCCGTCGCCAGGGACAACTACTACCAGCAGTTCCTGAGGAAGGGGTACGACAAGGAGACTGCGATGAGGATGGCCTCGAGTATGGGCCAAGAGATCTTCCCTGCCGCCAACTTAACGGAGGCGATCAAGAGGGCAGTAAAGATAATGGAGACCCACTTACTCACCGTGATGTACTTCACCTCCTTCGGCGGCTTCATAGCGTTGACCTCTTG